>NZ_CP128401.1:0-300000 GCF_030389965.1 Candidatus Chlorohelix allophototropha | reverse complement strand
AATTTCCGGTCAATAAGCCACGTCCTAGCGGACTATAGGCTACAAAACCTATTCCAAGCTCCCTGCAGGTTGGTGTAGAATACGGGAAGGAAAGGAAAAGGATTCCGGGATAAAAATGCCGTTTTGGGTTTCTCTTAGAAGACCAATTTTGTAGAATAGTTGTTCTAGCAACACTATTGGCAAGAAGGGTGAGAAGAGAGGAGCTACGAGAAGGAGATGTTAGAAGTTATGGCCAGAAGCGCAATAAAGTACCACCGGAAACGAGGGGACAACTACAACGTAATTGCGGGCAAAGTGCAACATGATGCCCGTACCGTAAAAAGAGTGCTAAATGAACCTAGCGACAAGGTACAAACCCGCCCCAATCGTGAAAGTAGTGTGGCAGTCTTCAAAGAACAGATTGAAGGCTGGCTAGAACAAAAACTACAAGTGAAAAGAATGCTGGAACTAGCGTGGGAAGATCCCAAACAGCCCTACTGTGGCAGACCCACCGCCTTCTATGACTATGTGCGCAAGCTCAAAAAAGCCAGAGAGAACCAGGCTCATCAGGTACAGATACGTTTTGAGGGCTTACCTGGAGAGTTTTTGCAAATAGACTGGGGTGAAATTCGGGGAGTGCTGTTCAGTAAACAAGATAGTGTACCCCAAACCTTCTACTTTTTCTGTGCCCGGCTGAAATACTCGCGTTTTATGTATGTGAGCTTTCAGAAAGATATGGCCGAAGAAACGCTGGTGCGCTGCCTGGTGGAAGCCCTCAACCGGATGGGGGGAGTACCGTGGGTAATTACCACGGATAATATGAAGACGGTGGTACTGAGGCGAGATGAAAAGAACCAACCAGTGTGGCATCCGGTGTGGCAGAAACTGGCACTAGAATTCGAGTTTCACCCGGAAGCCTGTGCCCCGGCCAGCGGAAACCAGAAAGGTGCCGTAGAAAATTTGGTAAAGTATACCAAAAACAATTTTCTAGCTGGTCGTACATTCTACGATGCGGCGGATCTGGTAAGGCAGTTGGAAGAATGGTTAGGGGTAGTGAATTACGAGCGTACATGCGCAGCGACCGGGGAAATTCCGGGTAGCTTACTGGAAATAGAGCGTAAACACTTCAGCCCATTGCCTGCTAGTGCCCGGGATTACGGTTTATTTACCAGCCTGGTGGTAAACCGGGAAGGGGTAGTCATTTTTGAGACCAACAAATATAGCGTACCGGCGGAACTAATGGGACAAACCCTGACAGCCCGGATACATCGGGAATGGCTGAAGTTATGGCGGGGTACGGAACTGGTGGCACAGCACCCCCGTTGTTATTCCCGAAACCGCCGCTTAGTAATACCGGAACATTACACCCAAGCTTTTGAGATCAAACCCAGAGCCAGAACCATGGTGTGGCGGGATTGGTTGTTAAATTTAGGACCGCAAGTGTACCAGTATGTGGCGGTAATCTGTCGACGGCAAAGAGCCACCATGAGTGAACAAATCCACCAACTATACGCGCTGGCCCAGCAGGTAGGGCTGGAAGAATTCCAGGCGGCGGTGGAATTGGCAACGGAACAACAGCTTTACGGGGCGGAATATCTCAAGGGTTTATTACTCAAGCCAGCGGGTTCAGGCAGTAATGCCGCTACCCTCAAGCCCACTCAACCAGCGGTGGAACGGCTACTCAGTGAATACGAACCACTGGTGGCCAACCGTTTTTCGGCCATACCTGAGGAAAATGAAATAGAAAGGGCGGTGGGATGAATAGTCTGGAACATAAACTCACCAGCCTAAAACTGGGCAGGGTAAAACAGGTATACAGCGATTGGATTGAACGGGCACGCGAAACCGGAATGGATTACGGGGAGTTTTTAGAAGAATTGTTAAGCGAAGAGTTGCTATCTCGTCAGGAGAACCAACTCAAAAAGCGTTTGCACTCAGCCAGTTTCCCTTTTGAAGCCAGCCTGGAACAATTCGATTTCAGTCGCCACCCGGAACTGAAGCGCAGCGTGATTTTACGCTATTTCGACAGCAGTTTTGTAGAAAAAGCTGGGAATTTACTCCTAATCGGGGCAAGTGGGCTTGGGAAAACCCATCTTTCGATTGCAGCCGGAATTAAGATGGTGCAGTTGGGTTACACCGTAAAGTTCATTACGGCTCAACAACTGGCGAACCAAGTGATTGCGGCTAGCACTCGCCAGGAAATAGCCAGGATTTTAGAGCCGCTTTTGAAATGTCAGGTGTTGGTATTAGACGAACTGGGCTATTTACCGATGGACGCACGTGTAGGTCCGGCCTTATATGAGCTGATCAGCGGACGTTACCTCAGAGGTGCTACGATCATTACCAGTAACAAAAGCCTTTCTAACTGGGGCGAACTGATCGAGGGTGGTGATACTGCCTTGATGGTGGCGATTATTGACCGTTTATTGCATCACGGAGAAGTTTTTTATTTAAGAGGTAGCAGTTACCGCACTTTAGGAAAGGAGAGTTACGGCTTAGAGCGTCGGCAACTTCCACCAGAAGAAAAGAAACCGGAAGCGGGAACTGGTTCTTAAAGATTTCAAGAGGCTAAGATTATTTCAGCCTAATAAGAGCTGGTTGAGCGCAAAAGCTTGGCTTTTGTGCGAACGCCAGCGTGCGACAGGCCACTGCCTGGAGCTTTTTCTTAAAAAAGTGGGTTAAATTCAGATGCATTTTTAGCCCGGAATATTAGGTCTTGACAACCGCAATCTACAGTTGGTAGTATCTCTGCTTCTACATCTCTAGCCCATAAGGAATACTCGGTTTGCAAAGCGGTGAGGGGGTGAATGGCGTAAGCCCTACGAATGGTTGAGGCTGAAGCTTCCGAGAGTCCCAGATAACGCACTTTACCTTCTTTTACCAGTTCTGCCATCGCCCCAACTGTTTCTTCGATTGGAGTTTTGGGATCAACTCTGTGCTGGTAGTATAAATCTATATACTCTACCCCCAACCGTTGTAGGCTGGCTTCACAGGCACTGCGGACATATTCTGGTCGTCCGTTTACTCCTAAAAAGGCGCCATCGGCAGCACGCTGGTTCCCGAATTTGGTAGCGAGAAATACCTTGCTGCGCTGTCCCTTTATGGCTTTACCCACCAGTTCTTCATTTCGACCCACCCCGTACATATCGGCGGTATCAAAGAAGTTAAGACCCTGATCAAGGGCATATTGGAGGGTTGCCAGCGACTCTTGATCATCCCGGCTACCGTAGAAATCTGACATTCCCATACAGCCCAGACCAAGTGCAGAGACCAGTGGACCTGTTTTTCCCAATTGACGCATTTCCATAAGCTTTTAATACCTTTAGTTATTTTATACAAGTTTGGAGAACTTGCCCTTTTTAAGGGAAGCCCGGTTTGGAGGCTTCTTAAAGCCAGAAATAACAATAACTCTTTGAAAGTTGGTTTGTCAAAGAGAAAAGGAAGCCAAAATAATGTTACTGCCTTAATATTGAGAAAGCCCTATTGGGGGGGAAAGAAATTTATAAATATTTATGTCAAGTTACTTGATGGCACTAGGATTAGTGAGAGAATTAAGTAACAATACAGCCAACCTTGTCAACTGAGGCTGGCTGTACTGTTACGAATTAGGCACGCAAACAATCAATAAGAACGTGTTTTACATGGGCTACCCAACCTCAAAAGGTCTCAGTGCCTTGAGCCTAATAAGGCAGGTTCTAACTCTTATGTATGACAATGCTGCCACCTCCTACTGTGGTCGAAGGTTCTACATCGTCTGCTGCACCCATCTGGTTATCATAAATTACTAACCCAGTAACTTTGTCCCAGATTTTGATGCGGAACTTATCCACCCCGCTGCTGCTAAGCTTTCCGTCAATAACGGTTACTATAAAGTCGTAATTGCCGTTGCCGTTGATGGTTCCGCTGCCCTTGAATTGAGCTTTGGCTCCCGCTAGCACCAACCACTGATAACTAGTGGCCTTGAAGTTCAGGTTCCCAGGACTAAATTGGAACTCGGTATTACCCTCCGGTATTGTTGCGTCTTTCTTGTACTTGGCATTGAAACCGAAGTTCGCTTTGCCGGTAGCATTCTGGCAGGCGGCTGAGAGGTTGCAAGCACCAACAGGAGAGTTGATCCAGCCTCCTCCGGTGACAAATCCACCAGTATATTCATACGCGCCAATGTCACAGGGACCGTTTCGGGATACTCCGCGTTGATCTACTGCCGGGCAAGTGGAATTATTCCCGCTATCTATAGCCGGACTACCACCAAGAAGGGCTATAGTTTGGGTAAGACCGCCGTTATCTTGTAAGCCGTTCGGGTCAAGCTTAGGATTCTGATTAAGCGTATTGGGGCAGGAACTGTCGCCATATTGTAGGTTATTTCCGGCGCTGGTGACGGAACCGTAACAGTTACCACCCGTGTTATTTGCCAGAATTGTATTTTGGAATGTTAGCACGTTTCCATTAGCGCTAATGCCACCTCCCTGTCCTGAGATTGAACGGTTACCGCTAATGGTGGAATTCAACACAGTTGCTACATCGTCACGGGTATTTATAGCAGCTCCGGAACCGCCGATGTTGCCGCTGAAGGTGCTGTTGGTTATATTCGTTTTGCCCCATCCATTGATTGCGCCACCGCTTCTTTCGGAGGTATTCCCATTAAAAGTAGAACCATATATATTTAGGGACAGTAAACCAGCTGAATTAAAATGGATCGCGCCCCCCGGTTCTAGTGCAGTGTTGCCACTGAAGGTGCTATTGCTAATACTGGCAGGGGCATTCATAATAGAAAGCGCCCCCCCAAAAGGATAGAAATCATTTGTACCACTACCTGTTTTGGTTTCGTGGTTGGTTTTGAAAGTGCTGCCAGTAATTACCAGATTACCCTGTAGGGCTCCGGGGAAAGTGTAGTCCGTAAAGAAAATAGCGCCCGCACCCCGTTCTGCCACATTACTCTCAAAAGTGGAGTTCTCCACTGTAAGGTTATAGTTATTTCCACTAATTGCGCCCCCTGCAAAAGTAGCAGTATTTCCTATGAAAGTACTGTTATGAATACCAATGTCTAAACCAAATGCACTGATGGCACCGCCACTTGGATTCGTATTGGTATTAGGGTCAACGGCAGTAGTCACGAGGTTATTGGTGAAGGTTGTAGCTGTTATGCTCACGCTGCCCTTTCCGGAAGCGTCCCCATAGTTGTTATTTCTTAAATCCAGCGCACCCCCTCCCATTTGGGCTTGATTACCTAAAAATTGGGAGCCATTTTGGATGAAAAGATCGTTGTTATTAGCGGCAATTGCGCCACCGGTGTTGCTAGCGCTATTATTGATAAAGCTGGTATGATCAATTACAGCTTTGACATTGCTACCGGAAAGCGAATTACTCTCATATACCCACATAGCGCCACCCGATGAGGGCCATCCGTTGTCGGGGGCTGTTTCTGCGCGGTTATTCTGGAAAGTGCTATCCTTAATAGTCACCGCGCTCCGGCTTGTGCTTAAAGCGCCTCCATTGTTGGAGAAAGTCTTATTACCATCGAAAATGCAATTGGTAATATTTAGTACGCCCCCATCGCCGGAAAATATAGCCCCGCCAGTGCCAGTGGGGTTAGTGTTATTTGAGAAAACGCAGTTCCTTAAATCCAAAGTGGCGCTGAAACTGTTAATAGCGCCCCCTAAATTACCTGCACCTATCGCTCTGGTTACAGTTACTCCGTCCAGAGTGAGATGGGCATTGCTACCTAACTCGAAAATGTTAAAGGGATGGGCAAGGTCATTAGTGCCGTCAATAATGGTGGCGCTTCTATCTGTTCCAGTTATATTGATACTTACACCCGGTGAAATAAACAACTTATTTTGGGTGGCTAGAGTATAGGTAGCAACCGAGAGACTGATGCTACCTGCACCAAGAGCGTTCGCTTGTTCTATAGCCGCTCTTAAGGAACATTTGCCGTTGTTATCGGCGCAATTCCCGTCTCCAATATTACTGTCAGAGGTATCTGCTGTGGTGGTAACAATAAAGGAACCTGCCGCCTTGGTGGGTACGGCTACTAACCCAAACAGTAGTAGAATTGCCATAATCCAAAGCATGGCAAGCGCTGCGAAACGTAACCGTTTTGATGAGCTGATAGCTAACTCCGTCATACCCTTCACCCTCCTGTTTAAGCAACGTTAATAGGTATAGGCAAATCTGGTAGCATACGAAATGCTCCAAGCTTACCTTTCTTTGGGACTGTTAGCTTGGTACATTTAACAATTAGTGTTTTCATTTCCCCCTCATGGAAATAAAACTCACCACCAAGCTGAAATCAGTAGCATAGTTCTAATACAACTTATTACTTAAATTGACGGGGCTTAATGCTGGCATCCTGTTCTTTGGCTGGCTTTACAGGTTCTTAAATCTTTGGTATGACTGGGGTGCAAGCTGGATTCAATGAGTTTAAGATTCTAACCTGTATTTTAGAATGATTATTCAATTATAGCATTGTGAGGTTAAATTCCAGTGAACGCAGGGTCAACATTAACTAGCAGTCTTTTAAACAAGGTGCGGTACAAGTCGGTATGATGATGTCAGTAATAGCGCATGTGTTCGTGCGACTGTTGGGGTAAAAAGGACCGCTACCTCAGTATGTGACGGTATTTGATGGTTAAGAGTTCTCTTACTAGGTGTCGTTATCCGCTCCCCTTCTCACAACAGCGTTACGATGGGCGTTAGTAGGTTGTCAGGCTTTTTATTTAAGGGCGGTGTATTGTATACGTGGCGCAGATGCGGAGACTTTTGGTGCATTTCTTAATTAATGGCAATAGCCATTACAGGTAGTCAAATAGGGCTGACAATTTAATCCCACTCCCAACGCTTTCACAAGTTTTAGTTTTCCGCCTAATCAATGTGCTAAACGCATAGAGTTCATTCAAGCCTTCCAGACTAGGATAACCCGGTCATCTCCAGCAGCATAATACTAAACTTAAACCAAATCGAAAATGGACACACCTCATAAAATAAACCTCCATCAAGCTCTTTCTTGTTTTCTACTCCAGCGAGATACTGGGTTGAGTGGTAAAACAGCCGCAGTCGCTATCCCGAATTGGGCTTTTTCATCGGGGGTGAGGGAACGGGTGACGGTATTTTTAGCTTGCTCCAGCGCTTGGGAAAAGCTACCGCAAATATCGCAGGGTTGAATGATGGCAGTGAAATCTTCGCTGGCGGTCAAGATGTTTTTCCCATCCGGGCTGAAGTTGGCATCGCTCACCGGGCCGTTATGCCCAAGTACTATCGCCAGCAACTGTCCAGATGCAGTATCCCAGATGCGGGCAGTACTATCCGCGCTGGCGGTTATAATAAACTTGCCATCCGGGCTGAAACGAGCAGTATTTAATGCTCCGGTGTGACCTTTCAATACCAGCAACTGCTTACCCGTAGTTGCATCCCAGACACGGGCGGTATTATCTGCCCCGGCGGTGACGATTAACTTGCCGTCTGGGCTGAAAGTGGCATTCGTAACTCCATCGCTATGACCGGTCAGGGTCAGGAGTTGCTTACCGCTAACCACCTCCCACACTATTGCGATACTATCACCCCCACCTGCCACAATTCGTTGCCCATCCGGGCTGAAACCGCCATTTCCCGTTAAAAGCACTCCATTTGTATGCCCTTCCAGGGTGCGCACCAACTTTCCGGTAGCGCTGTCCCACAACCGCACTACCCCATCACTCCCTCCGGTGGCAACCAATTTACTGTCCGGGCTGAAAATTGCGCCGGTATAGGTAGGAACAAAGGGAACCCATCCATAACCATAGCCATAGTACAAATCGAAAATTCGCCACACTTCATCGTTTACCACCCAGACCGGGTCTTCAATTGGTTGATCAACGGGAGTGCCAGATTCCATAATAGCCTTAAAAGTTGCGCAGGTATAGAGACGCTTGATGGGTTTGGTGAAGCCAGTGGTTATTTTCATTTCCTTACCACTGGCGCTGTCCCACAACCGAAGGGTTTTGTCTGCCCCTCCGGTATAGATCCGGCTCCCGTCTGGCTTGAAAAATACGGCGGTTACTGCCCCGCTATGCCCCCTCAGCGCCATTTGTTCTGTACCATTGGCGGCATCCCACACTCTGGCAGTTCCATCCTCGCTGGCAGTAGCAATCCGTTTGCCATCCTCGCTTACCGCAAGACTGGTTATCCCCCCGCTGTGTCCACTGAGTACCAGCAGTTCCTTGCCGCTTGCCACTTCCCAGATACGCGCTGTTTTGTCAGCGCTTCCTGAAATAACGGTCTGACCGTCTGGACTGAAGGCTACACTGCTGATCTCAGCCGTATGTCCCCGGATAACTCTTACTTCTTGCCAGTTTGTTGTATCCCACAAGCGTAGGGTCTTGTCCTCTCCGGCGGTGACCACATATTTTCCATCGGGACTGAACTCAATTCCCGTAACTGCCCCGTTATGCCCTTTCAAAACCGCCACCTCTTTGCCGGTAGCCACTTCCCAAATGCGTGCGGTTTGATCCTTGCTGGCTGAACCCAAAAGCTTATAATCGGGGCTGAAAGCCATTCCGGTTATTTCAGCCTGATGCCCTTTCAAGCCCCCTTGTAATATCGAATCTTTTTCCAAATCCCGAATTTCAATGGTCAGGTCTTTCCTCACATCTGCGTAAATAAGGCTATTCTTGGCAAGCACATAATCGGTGTAAGCAGCGCCATCGAGAAAACCTAATTCTTTGCCGGTAGCCACTTCCCAAATCCGGGTTGATTGATCGTTAAACCCACCTGAAGTAACTGCCAATTTGCCATCCGGGCTCACTTCTGAAGGGTAAAACTGGAGCATTCCGAGACCATTGGTTAAGAATCCTTGAAGGGTTAGAAGTTGTTTGCCGCTGGCGCTATCGAACAGACGCGGTGGGTTATTATTTGCTACCGTAAATACGGTTTTACCATCCGGGCTATAACTGGCGCTTAATAAACGATCGGTATTGGGGTTTAAGATCAAGCGTTTCTGTGAAAGCGCTTCCCAGTCCCACAATCTGGCAGTGCCATCGCTGCTGGTGGAAGCCAGCCATTTCCCGTCCGGACTAAAACTTAATCCGGCATGATTTGGCGCACTCGCCACCGTACTAGCGTGCCCTCTCAACACCGTCACCTCCTTGCCGCTGACATAATCCCACACCCGGATGGTGGTGTCATTGCCCGTGCTAATTGCCAATTTACCGTCGGGGCTTAGAATCACATCCTGTACCGCCGAGGTATGGTTCTGGAAGGTGAGCAGTTCTTTGCCGCTTTCGGTCTCCCAGACTTTAACGGTTTTATCGCTGCTGGCGGTTAAAACCTGTTTGCCATCCGGGGTAAATACGGCATTATTCACAAAGCCATTATGTTTTAGGGTAGCGACATACTTTCCGGTGGTAGTATCAATGATTCGGGCAGTAAAATCTGTGCTGGTTAGAATCAGCCAGCGGCTATCCGGACTGAAAATTGCGCTTGTCGTAACTAAAGTCTTAAACCCTATGGTTATATGATAAGGTTCTTTCGGTGGAATAGTGCCACTGGTAAGATCCCACAGGAATAAGAGGTTCCCACTCGCTATTGCCAGCCATTTTCCGTTCGGGCTGAACACCGGACTATAGATACCACCTGCATCAAATTGTTCCCATAACACTTTTCCGCCAATAGGGTCGAGTATTCGAGCGGTGCGATTACCCGGGCCTTCCGCCAGCATTTTACCATCGGGACTGAAAGCCATCTGGTTGAAAAAACATTGGCAAGTTATTATGTCTCCCAACTGCTTCCCGCTGGCCGTTTCATAAAAGATGGTATTGCCTTCGGCATCGGCGGTAGCGACCATACTGCCATCGGGGCTATATTTCGCCATATAGACTGATCCGAACTTCCCGCCCAATGACATAATTTCTTTATTAGTACCTGTCTCATACACTCTGGCATAACCGTCATTTCCGGCTACCACCAGTCGCTTTCCATCCGGGCTGAATGCAACACTGTTCGTTGCGGTAGCCGGGCTGCGCAGGGCAATATTCGGGGTGTAATTTGCCAGAGCTTGGCGCAACGCCGCTTCCACCTGTCCTCCACTATCTTCCAGTTTGCCATCTTGAATGCGCTGGGCGGCTTCAATGGTTAGTAACAAAGCCAATTCCGGGTCGGTCTGAGTTTGAGAGCGAAATGCCAGCGCTTGCGCTTCTGTCCCACGCAGTAAGCGATCCGACTGGTTTCGAGCAGTTTCAGCCTCAATCCTTCTGGTTTCAGCGGTGTTGCGCTGCTTATTGGCTTCATCTGCTTGTTTACCCGCTTCGTCCTGCTGGATAAAAGCGTAGATTGCCAACCCTCCCATTATTAATGCCAGTAATAATGTGGCTGCAATCACTCCCAGCGCTTGCTTGAGCCTTTTAGCCCAATTGATCGGTAGATGTTCTTTTATCCACTTTTCGTCAAATACTGTCTTATAGATTTGGTTCCTTACCAGTAGCCTTCCACGTTCCCGTTTTACTACACCCGAAAGTTTTAAGTGAGATTTTACTATGGATTGTTCCTGGTCTAGCACCTCTTTTGCTCGTCTTACTTCCCGATAGGTACTCAGCACTTGTAAAAGGTCAGGGGCGCGGCGGGTTAACATGTCCCGCACAAATTGTAGATTATTGTCCTCTTCGCTTTTCTCTCCCAGAAAAGTTTTGGCTACCACTATGGGGGTTGTATTTAGATTAGCCCCAATTTGTGAATTGGCTTTGCTCATGCTCTGTTCTGCCATAACCTGACAAAGTCTCTGGGTTAGATAGGGATGCCCTCCCGTCCACTCCAATATGCTTTTTAAGGTTTCCTGAGCTTCGACATTTGGCAAACCTAAACCACCTGCTAGAGGTAAGGCTTCCTCAAAGGTAAAATCGGTCATTTCTACCCGTTGCCCGATATTAAAGGGGGTGCGTTTGGGGTCACGGATAAGGTCTCCGGGAGTAGCCACCCCTATCAGTACAAAAGAAAGCCGCTTAAGCTCAGGATTACCGGCACGTGCTACATATAACCCTCGAATACTCGCAAAGAAATCGTCAGTAAAAGAGAGACTGAGGGTAGTATCAATTTCATCTACAAAAATAATCACCGGGGCAGTTACTTCACAAAGAAGTACCTCTTCAAAGAAAAGGGTAAGACGCTGTGCTAGACTCAGGTTCTTATTCTCTTCCCACCATTCACTCAGCTTTAATTTCAACTCAAGCTGTTTTCGCACCTCATACATAAATCCATAATACCAGCCTTCGGCTTCTACCTGTGTACCCAACCGGGTGAGATCAAGTTTAACTACCTTTATTCCTTCAAGCGAAAGCTTCTGAGCAGTGCGAAGCATTAGGCTGGATTTGCCAATTTGCCGAGGCGCTAAAATATAGGTGAACTGGGATTTCTGGCATAATTCCAAAAGTTCTTTATCAGCCTGCCGGGAGATATATAGTTCGCTATCCGGTGAAAGAGTGCCACCACCTTGGTAGTGAAATGTCATAATAGCCTCTCTCTAAAGTAGTCGTTATATAGTTTGCAGCGGGGTATTACTTTTTTTCCATGCCGCCTCACCAGTCCCGCTCCTTGTAATCTCCAGAAAGTGGTTTCGTCAGAGCAGGTGTTGGCAAGAATAGTAGTGCGTAAGCCCTCTACCAATTGAGGGTTATGATGCAAGCGTTGAAAGTAGTAGCGGAGATGTTCTCCAAAAGGACCATACTCATCATTTGCTTTCTCAAACAGTCGGTCAGGGGTATAACTCCCGTTGGCTACCATATATAAAGCCTGCCGCGTCAGATAGGGTTGCCCTCCGGTTAGCTCTATTAGTTTCGCTTCTTCTTCTGCTAGAAAGGGGTAACCGTGTCGTCGGTTGAGTTCGGCTACCTGTCCCGGCGTAAAATCTTCCAATTCCAATATTATCCCCACGTTAAAGGGAGATTGATTCAAATCCTGCACAAACTGGTAAGGCTGGGTGGAGGTTACCAATACCAAATCCAGATTCTTCCAGATATGGCTCAACTGTCGAGCATTATGCCAACTCCTGAGCATTCCAAAAAAATCGGAACGAAAGGGTGTATCGAATAGATGATCCACCTCATCCATAGCCAGCACAAGCGGGGAATTTAGTTCGGGGAGCAGATACTCCTCTAAATAGTTACTGCAATGTTGGATATTTCCCGGAAATTCAGACCAGAATTCTTCTACTCGATTATCCAGCTTCAGAAGATTACCCAGCCAACCACAAAAAAGTCGATAAAACAGATCAGGATTAGTTAGGGCGGCTTTGTCAAAGCGTTGGCAATCCATAAGAACCACCCGCTTCTCCAGTTTTTCCGCCAATCTAGAAATCCGCAAAAGTAAAGAGCTTTTACCCATCTGCCGAGGGGCTTTAATTACTAGGGCAGCGCCCTGCGACTTAAGCGTATTTAAAGCCACAGTATCAGAGGCACGTTCGATGTAGAAAGGGGATTCCGGCGACATTATCCCATCTGGAAATTCTAGGAGGTGGGTGGAGGCGGGAGAAGAAGGAATGCCAGTAATACCGTTATAGAAAAGGTGTTCAATGGTTCTTTCGATAGCACTTTCTGACAAAGGAGTACTTCCTGCGCCACTTGCCACTCTAGCTATTTTAAGATAAGAGCGTACCCAACTAGGCGTGGGAGGGTCAACTACCGGTAAAGAAGTAGCCGAGAGTAAAGTAGTAAGCCAAGCTAAACTCAGCCCACCGTGTTCCAGTATCAACCATATCAGTCCTAGAAGTTTGTCTTCATCAATGTTATCCGGGATAGCGCTGGGGGTTTTCCAGCTTTTAAGGGTGCGGGCTTCAATGGCAAGTTGGGGCGCAATATCTTGGTCTACCCGTTCCACTGTTTTGGTAGTGTGAGAGGCGATTGCCCGCAGTCCATCTTTAATTTGTCTGGCTACTAGTTCTTTATTTTTGATTTGAGCCATACTTCTTATACCTAGCTAGGGGAAATTTACCTTTATATTATATAAAGTAGGCTGTAATTTGATATACAGCGCTTCTGTAGGTAAACCGATGGGATATATTCTATTGGTTTTTACCCCATTCCGAGGGGTTTTATTTCTGGGTAGTAGTTTAGTTACAGAATGTAATTAAATTGCTGAAGCGAAAGATGATGAAGCTATAATACAATATTCATGGCGTTTTTGTCTATATTTCTATGCAAGTTTATCCAAATATTATGAGGAAACATCAAAAATATAACTCAACTATTATTTGTTTTACCCGCTATACAGCTGAAATGTATAAGGAAATAAATATTTATACATATTAAACGTATTGAAATACTCAGAAATAATTATAAAATTAATAATAAAGTCGTATATGCTCTCAGATATTAGAGATAATAGTTGAAATTAATCTTTATCCTTCACATGCTTGATGTTCTTTGGAAAATAAGTTGAGTTGAGTCCGCGTTTCTCAGCCTATTTTCACCGCCGTTTGTGCGCCGTCAGGCTAAAGATCAGTGTAGATAACCAGAAGAGCACGCCACTTTGCGACAACTCGCTCAAATTCTTTGTGCTAACAACCTCGCTCGTTTCACCCTCAACAAATCCGCCGGGGTAGCGCTCGAATAATTGAATAATTAGGGCAACCACTCAAAAAGCGTGCATGGGCAGCAATCACCAAATTAGCCTCCACTGCTAGCGAGCTAGGTTGCTCTAAATTTGCTTATAGCGGATCACTTCTTGTTGTCTCGTTTGTCTAAATTTCAACTGATCGCGTTGAGTCCTAGCCCATTAACACTTCCAACTTTTAGCAAGGTAAAGAAAGGGAGAAACTAAATGCGTCGAATTCGTTGGTTTAGTCTCATTGCTCTGTTTTTTTTATTGTGCAGCCAGTCATTGGTAATGGCTGCTATGATACCGATTTCGCAAGATCAATCGGTTGTTATTTCTTCCAACAAGGATAAGATTGAAGCTTTGCAGAACGTTACCACTCCTTATATTCAGAGCAATCTCAGCCCAGACGGGAAAAGCATGATGCTACTTTTCACCAATCCAATGGGTCCCCAATTGGTTTTCTTAAATACTCAGGACGGCTCAACTATCCCGGTTTCGGTGGGTGGTGAATTCCCCCCCAATCCTTTGACCACACCTGTTTGGCTAAATCCTGATACGTTGGGTTTCATTTCTTCTATAGGAGATGCACCGGTACTAGTTACCATTAACCGCACTAGTGGCAAGGGTGCAATCCAGAAAGTGGGCTTACCCGGTTACCCGCTATCTATGGCACCAAACGGTTCGCGACTCCTGCTGGTAGCTCAGACCAAAGGCTCTACCTCTTCCAGCCTAGCTGATGAAGTTGCTTACGAGCCTCTCTCAAACCCGCTGGTGTCACCTTTCGATCAAGTAGTTCACAAAACTTTCCAAGCAGCAACGCCGACTAAATGGGGCGAGTCCAAGGACATTACCACCCTTCAGTTTGCTGCCCCATCACTGATGCTTCTGAGTCTGGATCTGGCAAATGGTCAGATCACCCCACTCTATGCGTTGCCGGAAGGAAGTGGTCTGACCGGGATAAGTTGGACACCTACTGGAACGAAGTTGGCAATATCCCGCAAAACTATTCCCGAATTGGGACGTACTGGGAATTATCTGTCGGATAAAGCTACTCAAGATACTTTGGGGCAGTTACCACCTGACAAGAATCCATTTTTCCAGAATGATACTATTGACTTGGTTGATTTTAACGCTAACTCAATCAGACCTAATGCCCTCAAGGCGGTTGATGGAAATGGAGATGGTTTTGCTGGCAATCTTTCTTGGTCTACCGATGGGCAGACATTATTGGTAAAAATGGCGGTTCCTAGCCATCTGGCTGGTCGCCAGTATCCTTCCTACTTTTTTAGCCAGAGTTCTTACCATCGCTACTATACGGCGGACGGGAAACTCCTTTCTAGCTTTGAAAGTGAGGAAACCAACACTTCCTTATTCTCTTACCCAAATTTTGTAGCCCCTGATGAAGTTATTACGCTGGCAAAACGTGGTACTAACCACGCCCTTTTCTACCATAATAAAGCCACTGGCGAGTTCCGTAAGTTACCGATTCCCGATGGCGCGGTTACTAATTTTGTCGCCAATGAGCGCACCCGCCAGATAGTTTTCACCTTCTCTTCCTTCCTACAAGTGCCAGAGGTTTTCCGAATCAACTGGGACGGTAGTGGTCTTACTCAGCTTACCTTTAACAATAATAAGCTGGTTGATTTGAGTAAAGTGCGCGTAGACCCCGTTGATTTCACTCTTGCTAACGGCCAGAAGCGGAATGGTTATATTATTCAGGCTGCCAATGCCGAGTTCCCACCTAAAAATGTGCCGCTGGTGCTATGGCAGGATGGCGGACCATTCGGTGATGCCTACGTCAATATTTTCGGTACTTCTGTGGAATATCCCTTTAACCTGTTGCCGCAATTTGGAATGGCGCTATTATTTGTACCTTTCTCTGGTCGCGATGGCTTTGGGGCAGCTTTTCAAAATGCTCTGTATGATAACCACAACTTTGGTCAACTTGATATTGACGAGGGGGCTGAAGTAATGCGTCAGGCGCTTTCACGTGGTTATACTTCTCAGACCAAAACCGGAATTACCGGTTGCTCTTACGGGGGCTATTTCACCAGCCAGAGTATCAGTCGATATCCCGACCTATATGCTGCCGCCAACACTCAGTGTACCCTTCTAGATTTTAATAACGAGTGGGAGTTTGGCTTTACTCCACTTGTTTCCTACATAATGGGTAGTACCCCTACCTCTGACCCGAATGAATATATAAAAGATTCGCCCTTCTATAACGCCTACCGTATCAAAACCCCCTTACTAATTTTTGATGCTACTAAAAATTTCCTGCCCTACCAACTTGCGGTTAACTTCCACGATCAGGTAGCAGCTAACGGTACAGCTACCAACATGTTGCTTTTTGATCAGGAAGGACATGGTCTCAGCAGCCCTCATAGCGAGCTTATGGCGGGACAGGCTCAGGTAGCATGGTTCCAGCAGTATCTCGGTATTTCCTGAAACTGAGTCAAGCAGTAAAGCCCGGTATAAACCGGGCTTTTTTCCTTCTTGCAAATCGGGCTATCCTCAATTCCTAAACATTGAATCATTGTAACAAATCAGCCAGGGTCAGTTGACGAGGCTGGTAGACTAAAATAATGACACCTGCGCAAGAACTAGAACAACTTAGAATAGAAAATGCCCAATTGCGAGAACAACTGACTTCACGGGATGCCTTGGTTACCCAACTGATAGAGCGAATTCAAACCCTTGAAGCCCGGCTCTCTCAAGATAGCCATAATTCATCAAAACCACCCTCTTCCGACGGGTTTAAGCGCTCGCCCAAAAAACGCAGCTTGCGTAAATCCACCGGTAAGAAACCGGGTGGTCAACCTGGTCACGAGGGTCAGGCTCTTAAACAAAGCGAAAACCCAGATGCAGTGATTGCGCATCTGCCCACCACCTGTGAAAAGTGCCAGACTGACTTAACCAAAGAAGCAGCGCTACCTCACTTCGAGCCTCGTCAGGTTTTTGAGCTGCCTACTCAACTCAAACTGCACGTCACCGAACACCGCACTTACAGCAAAAAGTGTCCTACTTGTCAGACTGTTACCAAAGCCAAATTCCCGCAGTCCGTCAAGAATTGGGTGCAATACGGACCTGGGTTTCGGGCTCTGGCAGTTTACCTGATCACTTATCAACTGCTGCCTTATGCCCGGGTGTGCGAGCTACTTAATGAAATCTACAGCGAAAGTCTTTCACCCGGCAGTTTGGTCAATATGATAGCGGAGTGCTACGAGCAATTGGCTGAGCCAGAAAAAACCATCAAGACAGCGCTTACCCAGGCCAAAGTGTTACATTGCGATGAAACCGGGTTGTATGTAGAAGGCAAGCGCCACTGGTTGCACGTAGCCAGCACCCTTTACTTAACCCACTATGCTCACCATTTACGGCGTGGTAGTAAAGCCACGGACGAGATTGGGATTTTACCGACTTTCCAGGGAGTAGCGATCCACGACGGTTGGTCTAACTATCTGCGCTATGCCTGTACCCACGGTCTGTGTAACGCCCATCATCTCAGGGAACTTGCTTTTGTCCACGAACAACTCAAGCAGGCGTGGGCGGCTGAGTTCACCACCCTTCTTGTGGACTTGAAAGAAGAAGTGGAAGTCGCCAAGGCCAGGTCTGAAACCAGTTTAAGCAGTGCACGGTTAGCGCATTTCGAAGAGCGCTACCAGCAATTGATCACACAGGGTCTGGCAGCTAATCCTCCTCCGGAGGGTGGTTGGCCTTGTGGAAAACGGGGCAAGCCCCGGCAGAGCAAGCCTAAGAACTTACTGGATCGGCTGGATAAACAGCGTCATCAAGTGCTGCTGTTTGCCTACCGTTTTGACGTGCCTTTTGATAACAATTTAGCCGAGCGTGATATTCGGATGGTTAAAGTGCAACAAAAAGTTTCAGGTTGTTTTCGCAGCCAGGAAGGTGCCAGCTTCTTTTGTCGGATAAGAGGCTACCTTTCCACCATGAAAAAGCAAGGTGAAAACTTGTTGGTTGCGCTCCTTGACACTTTTTGTGGGCATCCTCCCCTTCCCAAGCTTTTGGTCTGAACTGTTACGAATCATTTGGAATGACCCAGTTTGTCTGGATAAATTGTATTTGGCATATTTCCAAATAACGACAATCAGCGTAGTAGGAAGTTTTCTCCCCGCTATTCCAACGCAGGTTTCATTTCTCGAAATTGTAGGAATTGCTATGCGGTTTGTGGCAGAGAAAAACAAAGAGCGAACTGTTCAATCACTTTAAATTTACCCCAAGATTTAGAATTGAAACATGACCACCAAGTCAACTGATTATGAGTTACCTAATCCACCATATCTCAGCAGAGTGCAAAAATTTATTTGAGACTCTCTTGACATGCAACGTTTCCGTTGCTATAATATTTGCAACGATTTCGTTTCAAACCATCAAACCTTAAAAAATAATTACCAGCGAATGGGTGCCATAATGGCACCCATTAAACAGAGGAAAAAGACATGAGTCAGAATGACATTCAACAAACTCCTCTCAAAATTCGTGATAGAAAAGAAGTGCAGATACTGGAAGACAATCTGCCCGCTTATCGTTTGGAAGATGGGGCTATTTTCTTACCTGTTAATGTGTTATGCGAATATTTAGGCCTGGATCGTGCTGCTCAGATACGTCGTATAAAACGTGAAGAGTCCCTTGCAGAAGAACTACAAGAGTTCCCAGTGGAAACAACCCAAGGTTTACGCGATATACAGTTCTTACGGCTAGAAGTAGTTCCCTACTGGCTAGCTGGGATAACGATAGGTAAAGTAAAACCGGAGCTGCAAGATAAACTGAAAGCATATAAAAAGTGGGTGGTACAAAAGGTATATGAGGCCTTTTTAAGGGAACTAGCCCCGGAACCCAGCCTTTCTGCTTCTTTTCAAAACCTAGTAAGCCTCCGCGAAATCGGGCTGGCTCTAGTGCAACTAGCAGATGAACAGCTTGCACTTGAACAACAGCAGAGCTACCTATCAGATAGGCAGGAGATGCTTTCCCGAGACCAACTTCTTACTAGAGAAGAAGTGGAGAAATTGAAGGAGCGAGTGGATAACGCAGCAGGGGTGGTAGGCAAAGCCCTTACTAGGATTAAACACTTGGAAGAACGCACCTCAGTTGGTGCCCTCACTGAAGAACAAGCCACCGAAATTAGTCTTGCAGTAAAAGAGGTGGCAGGGGAATTAGCACGTCGGGATCAAAAAGAAGGCAATCCCTACCAACGTGTCTTTCTGGCTCTCTACCAACGCTATGGCATTGCCAGCTATAAGCAGCTTCCTTCCTCAAAATTTAAGGATGCCATAGAGTGGTTAAATGATTGGTACAAATCACTCATACCATCTACAAAAGATTAAAGGTACAACCAGAATGCGTAAGACATTGCATGAAATTGAACTTGAACATCGAATTCCCACCTCGACTCTCAGAGCCGCTATTCACCGAGGAATCCTCCGTGCCGAAAAAGTGGGTGGAATACGTATGGTAGATGATCAGAGCGATAGTTTTAAGACCTACCTCGCCGAATATAAATCGCGCTCTGGTCGGGAATTGGAAGAAATAATTGGGGAAGAAGTGGAGGGGAAATTTATGAAGAACGGGGCACACCATGGAATAACCATAGGACTTTGTAACCAGAAAGGTGGAGTTGGAAAAAGCAGCTCCGCAGCTGCCATTGCTGCTATTTTCGCAGAGAGGGGCTACCGGGTACTTGTTATAGATAACGATCCCCAAGGCAATGTGAGCCTCCAGCTAGGCATTGACCTTCTAGATATTGAAGTAGGTCCTAGTTATGGAACCGTCTCCGACCTCTACTTAGAAAAAGCCGTGGCGCACGAGGTTGCAGTTTCCACTGGTTATCCAGGAGTAGATCTCGTACCTGCCTCAGTAGATCTTGCAGAAGTAGAAATGATGTTACCCGGAAAGAGTGGTAGCGATCTCAGGCTCAGCATGGCGCTCCGCCCTAGTCGTCAGTATTACGATCTCATAATTCTAGATAGCCCACCTAACTTAGGAAAGTTCTCAGTAAACGTCCTCGCTGCCTCCGACTGGTTTTTAATCCCGGTAAATGGTCCCTGGGCTCTCCGTTCGGTAAAAGCTTTACTGGCGGTGGCAAGGAAAAACGCTAACTACTATAACTCGAACAACCAATTCCTTGGTCTTTTTCTCACTATGGTAGATCGCACACGGATTATGCAAAATGTACGGGAGGTGGCACAGGAAAGCTATCCTAATCATCTTTTCAAGACCGAGATTAGGCGATCCACCCTAGCTCGCGAGTCTGAGGCGATGGCAACCCCCCTCCCTGTGTACGCAACCGACAGCGCCGTGGCTGAGGATTATCGAACGATGGTAAATGAAATTTGCCAGAGGATACAGCTACCTGAACCAGTAGGGAGCTAAGAGGGAGAATAAAAGATGCCATCTAAAGACTTTAAAAACGCTATGAACAAGCTCACCAACCGGGAAGTGGTGTTGCGTGGAGAAAAAATCAGAGAAGGACAAGAGCGCCCGTTTGGAGAAGATCTCAGAGAAGAACTGGAACGAGAGACTCAGAATATGCCAATCGGAGAAGTTGCTGTTAATCATTTATCGGACAACCCATTCCAGCATTTGGCCAGACCCAGTGTAAATGAAGCGGCTATGGAAGAACTGGTGAACTCTATCCAACAGAACGGTTTCTACGGGGCTCTTCTTGCCAGACGAAAGCGTGGTCTTTTGGAAGAATACGAACTGGCCTTTGGACACCGACGTAAAGAGGCCGCAAAGAGAGCAGGACTTACTACCCTTCCGGTACGAATAGTGGATTTATCGGATGCTCAAATGGCCAGGATAATGGCGAGCGAGAACTTTTCCAGAGAAGACCTCACCCCTACTGGTGAAGCTAGTATCATCGGACACCTATATGATCAGCAAAACCTTTCTATACCCGAGATAGCCCGAACTGTAGGAAAAGGCGAAGGATGGGTAAAACTTCGGTTGGGTCTCTATCAGGCACCCCCTGATATAAGAGGGTTGGTGGAAAAAAAACCAGAAACCCTAGGCCATGTGAGGCTACTTCTCCAAGTGGACGACCCTGCTGAAAGGACCAGCCTGATTGACCAAGTGGTTTCAGGAAAACTCACCCGGGAGAAGTTGGAAAAGCATCTGAAGTCCTCCAAAGGAAGTAGTGGAGAAAAGAAACAGAAAAAGCACGGAGAAGACCCTCAAGTTAATGTGAAAAATATCACAGATCGGATACAGTATCCGAATAGTGATTTATCTCACAATCAATATGCCGATTCATATGGCTCGGCTGAAGAAATAAGCGAGGGTCGTTACGCACTCTACATTAATGTAGAGGAGCCTAAAAACGTACCGGAAGCTCTTTCTAGTCTTCTACACGCTATGAAAGGTCTTGAAAAATTAGTCAGGCAAGATTTTAACCAGCTAACAGAGGCAGACGAATTTCTTCTGGAAGATATTTTAGCGCGATTAGCCGCCCTAAAAAACCTCTAAGGTGTGTCCTCTCAGGTTTTCGTGGCAAAAGTGCTGTAGAGCCTTGCAATTGAGCTCATTTTCATTTGAAAACCTCGAGTTGCTTCGGATTATTGAGATGCTACCAATTTTTGTTATTAGCACTCCTTGACACTTTTTGTAGGCAATCTCGTCTTCCCAAGCTACTGGTCTGAACTGCTACGCATAAAAGCCGAGAGCAGAACCATTGCTACCACGCAAACGCCTTTTCCAGTTTGCCAGCAAAATAAACTAAAGCCGTGGTGCGTAGCTGCCCGCCTCAGGCACAAAACGCCCCCTGCCATCTCCCAGTATAGGCGATTCCGTATCCGTTGCCCTCACCAAATAGCCATACTTACCACCGGGAGCGTACTTGGAAAAGTCTATAGCCGCAGGACTCTTAGGCTGGCTCTTACGCTCTCGGCTCTCTTTGACCGACTTGCTCTCCTTGACTGGTACAGGTTCAGCATTGTTCAAAAGCATATAGCGAACATAACCGGGAGGGTTGTGGATACCGGATACTTGGCTTGCCTGTACTATGCGCTTGACATACTCCACGTCCCGGTTCTTGCTGGTCACGAATACTGCTAACTCTTGGATAAGGCTTTCTGACAAACCGGAGGGTGCCAACAAAGCTCTAATCTCTCTCATTTCTCCTGTTTCTGGTGTAGGAGCAGGAAAAGAAACTTCCGGTAAAGGAGTGGCATTATCGGTATCTTCGATTTCGCTAAAAGCGATTTCAGAAAGTGGCTCTTCACACACATGATTTAATTCATGTATATAGGCGGAAATATATTTCCTATCCCTCCGGGAATTTTCTTCCTCACCCCGGAAATATATTTCCGGCTGGGCCACCGGTAGTGGTGGTACTGGCTGCTTCTTCACCCGATGCTTATCCACGTAATAGGTGTTGGTAGCGCCCATGTGATGTGCCACCGTTATCAGCCCTTCGTCTGTTAGTTCTTTCAACAGGTCGCGCACCCGTCTTTCAGTGATATGCATTTCCTCTGCCAGCCGGGCTTGAGAGGGCCAGGCACAGGGTTTGGGTCCGCAGTAAGCCATCAGCACTAGGTAAAGCTTGAGGGCTGCTGGCGTGAGGTTTGGGTTCGCAATTATATTGACCGGGATTTGCACAAAGTGTTCTGATTGAGAAGAAGTCGGAGTAGAATTATCCGCAACCTCAATCTGAGCCTGTTTTTTCTGTAAAGAAGGCATAAAAAATCCTCCCTAACCCTTGACATGGAGAATCACTTATGCTATCCTTTAAGCGTAAAAGGAAAATAAAAGTCCTCCCTGTGAGGGCTATGCACTTGTTGGAGAATCCCCACAGCTTTGGTCGGCACGAGGGGATTTTCTTGTTTTATAAGTTTTAGCTTGCCAGTCACTGACTGGCTTTGTCGTTTCTCTTACATCTTTCTACAAAGAGATACTATTAGTACTTACGAATATTCATTCGATGAGTAGCTCTAGACCCATGACCAAAAGGTTGGGTATAGAAATAATGGGTAGTCGGTGCGAACGCCTGTACTCTACCTGAGTCTAATTGTAAGCTGATTCTTGCGTTTGTCAAGTCATGAGATTCGTCCAGTCCACTTATCCCGCAAGACCCAACTTATCCCAAATACCTCGGTAAAACATTGGCGTTTGCTGTTGTGGTGAGGTAACCTCTAACTATTTCCTCCTTATGCTCCCCAACCCTACACCGCTTGCTAAATAACTTCAACTTGACATAACTTATAACACAAATCTTGTTGCATCAATTAGCCTCTCATTTCAACCGGCTTGTACTTACCTGTTCCTTCCATCAAGCGTAGGGCTCTTGGACCTTTGGCGCGGTCTCTTTCAATTTAAGAGCCAGCGCTTGCAAGGCTTCCACCATGGCAGGATTACGTCCACTCTCTTGCGCTGCAAACCCTTCCGCCAGTTCTACCAGAGCAGGGAGTTTATCCTGATGCTTCGCTTTCAGGGCAGCCAGTTGCACCGCATCAACCTGCAACATCAGTTGTAAGATACCGATCAAATAGCGCAGTTTGGCGGCTTCCTCACCCTCTGCCCCTACCTCGCCCCTTGCCAGTTGCACCATCGTCTCGTAATTTTCGCTCACCCCGACCTGCACTTGCCCCTCCGCCTCAAACTCCTCCCCTGCCACCTGCCTGAGCATACTCACCAACGGTGCCACCAACTCCTGTCGTGCTTGCTCCGACATCTCCTGAAAGTGGGGAATAAAGCAGGTAACTCGCCCCGGTTGGTACAGCACAAAAGGCACCAGCAGATAACCAGCTTGCCCGCAGTGAGGGCAGCTACTCCGGTTCAACTCCGCTTGCTTGAGCGCCTCAAAAGCAGGGCTGCCGGGCAGTACAATCGTGTGCACCTGTGTTTCAAAAGGCTTGCCACACTGAGGGCAATCTAGCAGGTAAGGTTGTAGCGCAGGGTTAAGCAAAACTGGCTCCTTTCAATAATTCTGACAAGTTTGGCGAGATATGCAAAATAGCTGGTGCAAATACCAGTGGCAATCATAACCCATAGCGGGAGTGGAGGCAATGAAAATAGGACAAACTTGCACAGCCTGTGCTACTAAACTAATTTTAACGAGTAGTAGCCTAGCTACTTTTCTTGAAAGTGGTTTAATGCTAGAATCAGGCAGTAACTGCCAGCCTGACCGTAACAGGGTTTAACTACATCTAAACCATTAGCCGGAATAGAGACAGGAGCGTTGGACTTGAGCGAAATAATCCCCCCCCATCTTGCAACTAAAAGTTGATGAAACTCTCGCCACTGTACGCCTAAATGAACTGACCGGAGAAAACGCCAAGCTTCCTCGCCGAAGCGCCTTTTTCTGCCCCTGCTCCCGCTTTAGTTGAACTTACCATCGCGCTAATGCGCCGCACTCGCCTTCCCGCTGAAGAAGAGAAAATGCTGGTGGACTACGGGCAGCAGCTTTATAACCATTTGCTGCCGGGCGTGTTGGACGAGGCTTTCCGTAAGGTGTATAACAGCGGACAACCCTTATGCCTGCATCTGGATTTACGCACAGCCTACGCCAAGTCCTGTCTACTACAGGTGAGCGTAGCCCCTTACCTACCGTCTGCTCTGAGATCCCCATTCGTGTCACAATTTCACTTTGCTTTAAGCTATTCGCGCGTAATTGTACTACCTGCTGCTAACGAGCCATTCATTCAACTCGGTGGGCAAGTCGCCTTTGTTCGCTCTGTTGGGAAGGTTCGACTTTCCAAGTGGCAGGGGGGGGCAGTTTTTTTCATTTTCAGCGATTTGAGCGGACAATTCTATCACCTTTCGCCATTCTTTAGGCAGGTGAGATGGTCCCCCGGCGAGTTACTTTCCGGTTGACCACTACTTTCTCCTTTTTGATCTTTTACCACTAAATTTTACACAGATCCTGATCTTTCTCAATTACTAATCGAACACCATAACATACGTGTATGCTGATTCCCCATTTTTTCTGTCCTTGTTTTCATCTTTTGCCAGATAAGCCCTTACATATTCCACTGTTACATTTAAGTTTGAAACAGTAACCCGTATATGTCCGGCTGGAGGCATAAGAACCCCATTTACATAGCCATATTCCGCACCTTGGTCTTTTTTATTGTAGCCGGGGTTTCCGGGTTGTGGTACTAACTGATATACAATTCCATCCAATTCTTGCTTTGCAAAAAAGTGGTCATGCCCATGAAAAAAAGCGGTTACTTTGTTCTCCACCATTAATTGGTGTATTGGCTTGCCCCATCTGGCACGGTTTTTATCAAACCCGTAGCTTCCATCGTTATTTAAGCCGCCCCATTCAAAGTATTTTGCTGGCTCTATTCCCCCTCTGGCATCCTTATCAGAACCCCCTACCAGATTATGGCTAAAAACAAACTTATATTTAGCCTTGCTTTTTTCAAGAATGCCCTTAAACCAGTCATATTGCTCTTTGCCCAATGTGTAATTCCAGTTTGTCTCAAATGAACTGGATTTTTTGGTTGAATACCAAAACGGGTCAAGCGTCACAAACAAAGCATTGCCCCATTCCCATGAATAGTAACCGCCCCGCTTGCCAACAAAATTCTCCTCTTTTCCGTTTCCTGAATAAAAACTGTCAGGCTTTGGATTCAAGTAATATGTATTGCGAGCGTTTGAAGCCCATACCGCAAGATTATTTGCCTTACCGTTCAGCATCCATCCGTTTTCACCTTCGTGATTTCCATTGACCAGAAAAAGTGGAATGGAATGACCGATGAGGTCGAAAAATTGTCTTTCTTCCACATACCGGTTAATAACCTCTCCTTCAGTTTTTGCGAACTTTTCCGTCATAAATGTATCGCCAAGGTCAATGTGAAAATCTGGTTTATCTGCCAGTATGTTGGCAAGCGTTCTCCGGTAAAGCTCCTCGTTGGTATTCTCATCCCGATGAGAGTCGGCTTGGATTGTAAAAGTAAAAGTTTCGTCGGGCTTTCGCTGTGTGTGAAAGCTGTAGGCATTCCCGGCGAGAAAGGCGCTATCTCCTCGCATCCTGTAAAGCAATCTATAATAATATTGCGTATCGGCGTTAAGATTATCTATTAAAAGTTCAAAAGGTTTTTCTTTCTCAATTACTACCGGATTCGTTTTTGCAGTGTATTTTCCGCTATCTGTTCCAAATTCTATGTAGGCTTCAAGCTCTTTAACCGCCATTAATTTTACCATTACTGAGTGGTCTGTAATAAGCCCAAGCAGTTCTTTGCCCAAAAAATAACTTGTTGCATTTCCTGCTACGGAAGTTTGTGCAACTGTTTTTTGCACAGAAGGTTGGGCGGTAGGTTGCCTTTGTGCTAGAGGTTGAGAAGTTGCAGTATTTTGTAGCTGTTGTGTTTGTGGCTGAGGTGTGGCATTGGGCTGTTCCCCGCAAGCTATAAGCGCAATAGCGGGAGAAGCTAATAACGCCATTCTGACAAATTTGCGGCGAGTTACCCACATGCGGGATTGTTTATCTGACATCAATGTTGCCTTCCATTGCTCTTAGTTTTTAGGTAAAACTATATATGAGTAGATGACCGTCCCGTTAGCCTTTTCTTTTGTCTCATTTTTCGGTAAAACCGAGCTAATATACTCAACCTTAACTTGCTGTGCCGATACAGAAACCCGCACATGCCCTGTGTTGGGGTATTTCACATCTGATTTATAGGCATCTGCGTTATAGAAAGCATAGTTGGGGTCAGCAGGCTCAGGCAGTGATTGGTATATTACGCCGTCCAATTCCTGTTTTACGAACACATGGTCATGCCCTTGAAAGAAGATAGTAACCCCGTTTTTCGCCATCAATTGGTGAATTGGCAATTCCCAGCCGGGACGTTTTTTATCAAATTCCCAAACGCCTTTTTTATTTTTTCCGCCCCATTCATATTGACTCGCCATATCAGTTCCGCCGCGCCCGGTGCCAAGCACATGATGGGTAAAAACAAATTTATACTTGGCTTTGCTCTCTTCGAGAGTTTTCTTTAGCCATTGATATTGAGCATCTCCTAAAGTTATGTCCCATAGGTCTATATTTTTATCGCCCCCGCCGCCAAGCACGCTATCTACCGGAACAGCGGAATGCCAGTAGGGGTCAATCGTAACAACCAGCGCATCGCCCCATGTCCATGCGTAATAATCCCTAAGCTGTCCAATGAATTCCACCGCTTGGGTATCGCCACTGTAAAAGTTGTCAGGCGCAGGCTGCGAAAAATATTTGTTGCGGGCGTTTTGTGCCCATACCGCCACATTGTTTGGCGTACCATCTAAAAGATATTTTGCCGCTTGTTCATGATTACCGTTTACCAGAAATACAGGCGAACTTTTTCCTATTTGAGCTAGAAATTGCCTTTGATAGATGTATAGCTGCTCTACACCCTCTTTAGTAGGAGGACTTAATTTATCTACACTGAAATCATCCCCTATAGTAAGGAAAAAATCGGCTCCTTCCGCCTGAACATTTTTCATCGTCTGCATATACAAATCCGCATCAAATTGTTGGGGACGCTCAGGATGCGAATCGCCTTGAATAGAAAAGATAAAGGCGCTACCCGGAGCTCGCTGTGTAACAAATGAGTTTTCCAAAACCTCTGAAAAAGAACTTGCGCCGGGTTCGCGGTATCTTACACGGTAATAGTAGCGTGTATTAGGTTGCAGGTTTTCAAGTAACGTTTCAACCGGCGTTGCTGCTTCGCCGATTATCGTTTTGGTCTGTACGGTGTATTTCGCCGATTCTGTACCATATTCAACATATAATTCCAATTTTTTGACCGGTACAATGTTGACCGCAATTGAATTATTTGTTGGTCGCCCTAGTAATTCTGGCATAGCAAAAGCCGGATTAACCGATACAATACCGGCTGTGGGGGTTTGCGCCTTTTTTGAATCTGATTTTTGTACAGTAGATACGGCTGTAGGCTGTGTCTGCGGCTGAGGTTGAGGGGTTGAGGTTGGAGTATTTAGTAGCTGTTGTGTTTGTGGCTGAGGTGTGGCGGTGGGCTGTTCCCCGCACGCTATTAGCGCAAGAGCAGGAGAAGCTAACAACGCCATCCTGACGAATTTGCGGCGAGTCAACCACGTATTTGTTTGCTTGTCTGACATCAATGTAACCTTGCTTTCAAATATTAATTAGTTCAGAAAAATAAATATTGTCCGTTTGAAAAATTATTTTTACCCTTATTTTATCGGGAATAACTGACATTTAATGTAGTGCTGGCAAGGGTGTTGTCTTTAATAGCTGCCAGCAAGGTATCCCTGTTGACTTGCGCGGGTGGCACAGTCAGTTTGGGAGACCCTGAGAGAGCATAAATTGTATAGGTATAAACTTTCATTCCCGGTCCTTTAGAACAGGGCGGGGCATATTCAGTTTTATGATTGACGCTGTTATTTCCAAGCGTTCCGATACCGATGACGTTACGCCCTAAGCTGGTAACAGTGGAGGGAATATTATAGAGTGTCCAGTACCAGTGGCTATCGCCCGTCGCTGGAATGTGGTGCATAATCAGTGCAAACTCTTGAGTTCCATTTGGTACACCGCTCCAGGAAAGCGGCAATGTGGCGCTTGTCCCATCGCAGGTATAATCTTTCGGTAATATACCACCCGCTACAACTTCGCTACTTTGCAGGACAAAAGATGAGGATAATGCAGGAGATATCGTAGCAGGATTAGTGAGTGCATTGGATGTGCTTATAGTAGCGTTGCTTTCCGTCCCACATGCACTCAATATTGCTATTAACATACAGATTGCAAGAATTTTGCTCATCATTCGCATTTGCGGTAGTCTCCCTAGTATCTTACATCCAAAACTGAATGGATAGAGTCGGTGACTGTCCCCATGATTTCTGTCTCGCTTCTAATCTCTGTTAGATTGAGGTTTTACCATGCCAGTTCAATCATCGACTCTTCCGTGAGTTTACTTTCCCCAAGTTGGGTTCAATTCTTGAGGGAAAGGCTCTTTTTATGGCTTGGGTTTGGGCGTAGTATCTTTATTACCTCCCTGTGGTGTCTTATTAGGGTCTTGAGTGTTTTTAGGCTCAGCAGTATTTTTGTTACCTCCCTGTGGCGGCTTATTGGGGTCTTCTGCGTTCTTAGGCTCATTTGTACTCCCAAAACTTGCAGGCGCAGTCAGTTGTCCTGCATTTGCAGGGGCGCTACCCATACCAAACATATAGTCTGTGTTTGGTAGTTGCGGCATCGCCGTTGGAGTTGAAAACATGTACGCACCCTGTGGTACGACATCTAAATCCCGTAATTTTACTAGCGCGGCTCGTTGTGTTTCGGTAAGGGTCTTATTGACCTGTGAGAAACGTGTGGCGTAAAGGGCGGACATCTGCCCATCCAATTCTCCATAACGTTTGATGAGCGAATAAACCATTTCCTTATCAACACTGCCTCCGGTCATTGCCTTGCGCAGTTCAGTCGAAACAGTGGTGCGAATTTGGGCAATTTCCTGAAGGGCGCTGCGTTGCTCGTCAATAATCCCAGTAATCAAAGCACGTTGCTCAGTATTCAGAACATTCAAGAACCCTTGCCCACTATCTCCGGTAAGAGAAGTACTGATAAAATAATCTGGATTGTTCATTGCCGGGTAATCTTTCATGTAGAACCCGCCAAAATAAGTGCCGTGACGCTCAGGGCAGAAATATACGTCTGCATCAATACTGCCCTTGTACCAAGAAAACAACTCGCTGGCATAGGTCATTACCGCAACAAATTCTGTATTAGTCATGCTCTTTTTGAGTTGCTCATCTTCAGCTACTTCAGCCCAAGTTGCCGAGTTATTAAACTGCATTTTTGCCAAATATGCCTTTTGCTCATCAGTAAACGAACTGATTATAGACCCCACCACAATTGCACGATTATAGCTAAGGTCTGCATCTGTTTGGTAAAGGCTTGCCGTATAACTAGCCACCGCCTGTATATTCAGACTGTTTGAGCCTGTCGGGACTTTACCTTCTAGGTTTCTTCGAAAAGCATCCATAATTGGGAAGCGGTTATAGGCAAAATTGGTATAAAGGGGCGCTTGCTCTTTCGCCAGCGCGACAAGCTTTGCTTTCTGCTGGTCATTCAGTATAAAGAGGACGTTGTTTGCTGCCTTGCTAAGAAAAGTAGTATTGTGACCGTAGCCTGCTGTATCAACATCTCTCATATACTGAAATCCAAAAAAATCGGCTACTTTTCCAGGAGGCATAAAGGTATCTGCACCACTACTGCCGGTGATAAAGGCAAGCCCACTGAAAGCAATGGTAGAGAGTTGGGCATTGTCGCTCATTGCCTGCTCTAATGTGTATTGGTTAGCAGTGTCACCAGCTTTGGGAGATTCCGAAGGTTGCGGCTGAGGCGTTGCTTTCGGAGTCGGTTGGTTTTTTGGAGCTTCAACAGAGCGCGTTTTGGTTGGTTGCGCCAACTGCGCATTTTGCACAGCCTCTGTAGTTGTTACAGAACTGGCGGAGAGAGCCGTTTTGTCTGAGGATGCGCATGCGGTTATTAATAGCAAACTCAGCATAAGGGTGATGATTAAAAGTGGAATAAAACGCTTTTTCAAAGGACACCTTCCTTTCAAAAAAAATATACCTGCGATTGCAGAGATAACTGCCGACAGGTATATACTAAAATATTATTGTGAAATCCCGGTGAAGTCTAAGGTATCTCGATAAAGAACAACACACCCTCACTTACATTCTCTACTCCTGTAATACCGCCATGAAGCTCCGCTATCATTTGCACTATCGAAAGACCCAGCCCATGCCCGCCATACTGCCGTGACCGAGCTTTATCCACTTTGTAAAAAACGTCCCAGATATGGGGCAAGTCGTCTTTTGGTATAGGCTTGCCGGTATTATATACAGCTATTCTTATTCCACTTTCTTTCTTTTCCGCCGTTACTTTGATGAGTCTCATCCCTTCTAAATGATTTATAGCGTTTGTAATATAATTATTTATAGCTCTTTCAAGTAATTCATAATCGGCAGCTACTATTAAATTCTTTGGGATATTCAAATCGAGAGTTATATTTTTTTCAAGAAATGTAGGTTCAAATCTTTCTAATACCTTTTCGATCAATTCTGCTGCATCAAATCGGGAAAGGTGTATCTGGAACATTCCGGATTCTAGTAACGAAAGATTTAGAAGTTCTCTTACCATGTTATCCATACGATTGCATTCTGCTGCAATAACTGTGCAATATCTATCAGTCTTTTCCTTATCTTCAGCCACACCGAATTTTAGCCCTTCCGCATAGCCTTTAATTACACCGATCGGTGTTTTTAGTTCATGTGATATATTCCTGACAAGCTGTTTTTTGCGCTCAACATCCAGTTTAAGGCTATCCATGCTGGCGCTTAATTTTTCAGAAATATTGTTGATACTTCTTCCCAAATTCCCAATCTCATCCTGCGAATCGCTGAGAACCCGTTTACTAAAGTCAAGATTTGAGATGCTTACTGCCACATTGCTCATTTCTATAATAGGTCTGGTGATTTTCTTTGAAAAAATAAATATAAACACCCCGCCTAAAATTAAGGAGATAAACCCCGAAATAAAATAAAACTGGTTCGCAATCGCTACACTTTCACCGATACCCTTCATCGGTTTTCTAAGAATAATAAGTTCTCCACCAGCCATTCGTGAAACAAAAACTAATTTGGGGGCTTGATCATTGGGTCTTTCAACCACTGTATAGATATAATTTTCTGACAACTGTTTTTGGTTATTGAGGATAAGTTGTTCAATCTCATTTGGTAAGCGGGTATCATTGGTGTCAGGATTGGGGGGGAAAGAATTATATAGAGCATTCAAGTCTTTATCGGTAATGGTGCAGCTTATGCTCTCCACCCGATCAATCAAGCTTATTAAGTTAGGTACATTTCGTTTATTACTTATATATTCCTTGCTGATTTCCGCATCTGTAGAGATGAAAATATCCTTGTTTTTGAAAATGTAATATGGCTCTAAAAACAATGCATTTAAAAGTATTCCGCAGACAATCAAAAAAAACATGAATAGGGCGAATATTAAAGCCAACTTTGCGCGAATTGTTCTCATGGCTCATTCACGTCAAACATATACCCACTACCCCGAACGGTTTTAATATATTCGCCACAATTAGAAAGCTTGGCGCGAAGTGTTTTTACGTGTGTATCAATAGTCCTAGCATCACCCTCAAAATCATAACCCCATATACTAGTTAAAATCTGTTCTCTGGATAGTACCCGATTTCTGTTTTTCAGGAGATATAACAGAAGGTTATATTCTTTGCGGTGTAAATCAATTTCCAAATCACCTACCGTTACTTTTTGGGCAGCCTGATTAATTTTTAATTCTCCCACAGTTATCTCGGCAAATCTTTCTTTTTTTATCTTTCTTAAAAGGGTATTAAGCCTAGCGACAAAAACTTCATAACTAAAGGGCTTGGAAATATAGTCGTCCGCTCCTTTTCTAAGCCCTTGCACTTCATGCACCTCATCGCCTAGTGCTGTCAGCATAATAATCGGAACATCCGAATGTTCTCTTATTTCCCTGAGTACCTCCCAACCATTATACTGGGGCATCATTACGTCTAATAATAAGAGGTCGAAATCGTTAGAGCTAAAATAAAGGTCAAGGGCTTGTTGTCCATCACACGCCTCAATCGGATTGTAGCCCTGTTTTCTTACAATATCGCATACAAGCTCTCTAAAAACCGGGTCATCATCCGCAACAAGGATTTTTATATTCATTTCCTATTTATCCATACGACAAAGTCCTTTTAGACAATTATTCATACTATACAATTTATGTGAAATCCATATGAAATAATTTCATAAGGTGCATTAGTTTTGGCAAACCCTAAAGCACTAGGTTGAACAAATAGCCGGTCAGCGTAATTGCCAATGCCAGCACCAGAACAAAAACCCCGATAAGCTGTGGCTTTAACACTCGCCGGAGAATAATCATTTCCGGCAGACTCAGTCCCACCACTGCCATCATAAATGCCAGCGCTGTTCCCATTGCCGCCCCTTTTTCAATAAGGGTACTCACTACCGGCATTACTCCTGCTGCATTCGAATAGAGTGGCACTCCCAATCCTACTGCTGCTGGTACAGACCACCAAGCGTCTTTGCCCATAATATCCGCTAAGGCACTTTCCGGCACGTAGCCGTGTATCGCCGCTCCCACCGCAATCCCAATTATCACATATAGCCAGACCTTGCCTACAATCTCTTTCGTGGATTGCCAACCGATCGACAACCGCTGCGGTAAAGCTGGTTTGGTTAGATCCAAAGCGGCTTTGCCCATTTTGACCTGCCAAACAAAATCCTCCACGTAACGCTCAAGCTTTAGCCGCCCGATAATAATCCCGGCAAGTACCGCGATTACCAACCCCGAACCCATATATAAAAGGGCTACCTGCCAACCGAAAAGACCAAAAAGCATCACTAACGCTACCTCATTTACTAGTGGAGCCGCTATAAGGAAGGAAAAGGTGACACCCAGTGGAATGCCCGCTTCTACAAACCCGATAAAAAGCGGTACGGCTGAGCAAGAGCAAAAAGGGGTTACCACTCCGAGAGAGGCTGCCAGTACATTACCGATCCCTTCGCGCTTCCCACCCAGAAAAGCGCGGGTTTGTTCTGGACTGAAAAAGGAACGAATTATGGTAATCACGAATATCATCCCTCCTAAAAGCAGGATGATTTTTGGCACATCATACAGAAAGAAGGCAAGTGCTTCTCCCAGATGCGAGCCATGCTCCAGCCCAAGCAGGTTATAGGCAATCCAATTCGCCAGTGGTTCAATAATATTGTAAGCGACTAACCAAACCATAGCAGCTAGTCCCAGAATCAGGATGGGATGTAATCCGGCGCGTTTGGTAGAAATTGTAGGAACGGACATAGCTACTCCTTAATATATTCAAAAAAGCGAATGTTATTTACCCAAAAGAGAGGCGACAAAATCGCCCCTACTAAATCATGAGTTAAGCCAAGCTTTTACTTCGCTCTCTTTGGGGATGCGCCCGGTGGAAACCACCTTATCGTTAACCACCAGACCGGGCGTGGACATAACATTCCACTTCATAATCTCGGCATAATCGGTTACCTTTTCAACCTCGGCTACCAAGCCCTGCTCGTCCACCACTTTCCGAACCAATCCCTCAAGTTTCTTACAATTGGCACACCCAGAGCCAAGCACTTTTACATTAAGCATTATTTCCTCCTGTATCACATTCTGAATTTAGAATATCCTTTGGCAAAAACTATCCACTGACATTAGTTAACAACTGATTGCACTTTGGGCAAGGACAATTATCGGATGCTGTTACTTTCCGCTTGAAATCTGTGGGTAGTTTAAGCGCGGTACGGGCGGTATCGATAAGCCCGAAAACCTCTGAGCTAGTAACCCGGTAATAAATGTTCCAACCGTCCCGACGGTCTTCTACTAGACCCGCTTCTCTTAACAAGATTAGTTGTTGGGAGATGTATGCTTGCCGATATTTAAGTCTATTCTCAATATGGCAGACGCAATGTTCGTCATCCCTTAAAGCCTCAAGAATTGCCACTCTGCCGGGGTTTGAGAGGATTTTGAACAGTTGCGCTATTTCTTTGTGATTATATTCACTCATAGTCTAATTATATTCCAAATACTGAATATGGTCAAGAGAACACCTCTGACAAATTTTAGGCAAATTACTATAGGTGGTATTGAGTTCAATTTGAGCAGAAATTACCCTGTTCGCAAGGGGGGAGAACATTTGCATTATCGTAGCAAGGTTCTTTTTTTACCTACCACATTTCAAAGCTTCAAACTTTCTTTAACTTTCCAATAAGGTTACTTCAAATCTGTCTGCTAGGATGTATATACGAGGTTGGTATTTCAGTGTTTTATTTTGAAAAATTATCCAGCGTTATATTTTGAGAAAATGTCTATGAAGTTAGTGTAATTCAAAACCATTTATTTAAAAAGGATCGGCATATGAATATCGCGTATTTTAGAAAAAGCAACTACTCCCTAAATCAGACTGTTGAAAACGTGAACCGGAAAGCCCGCGAACAAGGTTGGAAAATCCTAGGAGAAGTTGACCTACCAGATCAGGGCGGCAAGATGCTTTTGATCTGCCGCCCCGAATGGTTGAGCACTGTTATTAATGAGGATTATAACCTGTTGGGCTTCCTTCCCTGCGCTATCACAATTTTCGAGAGAGAAGGGGAAGTGCGAGTCGGCACCGGACAGCCCACTATTATCAAAGCTCTCTCCCAAAGCCAAGATATAGCCGAACTTGCCGGACAGGCGGAAAGCCAAACCAGAGAACTAATCCACGAGGCGGCAGGAGTAAGCGACCTGAAACCAACCGGAGTAAAGCTTTATTCCACCAGGTCTTGCCCCTATTGCAATATGGAAAAGAACTGGCTAGAGGGTCATAAGATTGAACATCAGGTAGTGTATGTCGACAATGACCAGAAGGAAGCGAAGGCGATGGTAAACAAAACCGGTCAAATGGGAGTTCCTGTAACTGAAATCCTGTTTGAGAACGGAGAATCCGAGTATATTATCGGCTTTGACAAACCAAAGCTCTCCAGTCTGTTAGGTGTATAGTAGCAAATAACTTGGGAAAAGCCTGCATATTTATAGGATTAATTGTGCCAACCAAACCATTCAGGCGGAGAAAATATGATAATTTGAGCCAGTTCCGCGCTGAACTGGCTTATTTACTGAGGAATCGAAAAAACCTGAGACACGCTCTAAAAGGCGAAACTATCTCAGGTGCTTTCCGGCAACGCCTGATGTTGGTAGTAACCTCCGTTAACCGTTGCCGCTATTGTGCTGCCTACCATTCGCAGGTTTCCCTTGTCGCCGGATTAACCCATCCCGAAATAGCGGAACTTTTAGAGGGAACTATCGAGGATTGCCCTTCAGAGGAAATTCCAGCGCTTCTTTATGCCCGCCAATGGGCGGAGAATAATAGCTACCCTGATAAGGAAGCCTATGATGAATTGGCTGGAATTTACGGTGTGGAGAAAGCAGAACTGATTGAACTGGCATTAAAAACTATCCGAGTGGGGAATTTAAGCGGTAACACTTTTGACTATTTATTGTGCCGCTTATCGCGGGGGTTATGGGGCTGTCCCGAACTTCGACAAAAATCGGCATAATCTATAATAGGAGCCTATTTTGAAAAAGATATTGGTATTAGGAGGAGGTATCGGTGGGGTTGAAGCCGCTATCTCTCTGGCAAAAGAATTCAAAAAGAAAACCGATTACCAGATAGATCTTATTTCTGACCGGAAAGACCTTTTTATCTACCCACTCTCGATTTGGATTCCGGTTGGTAAGCGCACCCCAGAAGATGTTTCGATGCCAATTGCGGAAATTGCAGCAAAACGCGGGTTCAATTTTATTCAAGAAAAGGTTGAACGCATACTGACGGCTGAAAACAAGGTTATTACCAGCAGCAAAGAACATAGCTACGATTATTTAGTGGTTGCCATCGGTGGCGCCAAGTTGAAACCAAAAGGGGTTGAAAACACTCTCTCGATTTGTGGCGGTGGGGATGAAGCGGTCAGAATCCGCGACAGATTTAATGCACTGGTTGAGAAGGGCAGCGGTACCATCGCCTGTGGTTTTTCCGGCAACCCCAAAGACCCCACTGCGGTTAGAGGTGGTCCGGTTTTCGAGGTGCTTTTTAACCTTGATCATTTCCTCAGAGAGAAAGGTATTCGCCAGAATTTCAAGTTGGTATTTTTCAGCCCATCAGAAGAGGCAGGTAAACGCCTCGGCGAACCTGGACTTAAAAAGGTACAAAGCCTATTTGTAGAACGCCAAATTGAGCCGATTATGGGTAAGAAAATAACTGAATTTGGCACAGACGGAGTATTATTTGAAGATGGTACCAAATTAGAGACTGACCTCACCATTTTTACTCCCGGTATGCAAGGTAATCCGGTTCTCGCGAATGGCGATTTGCCTCGTACTGATGCTGGGTTTATCCCAATTAACGATTTTTGCCAAGTTGAATTTCCCGGCACAGCGCAGCACAAGCCTTCAAATTGCTATGCCATCGGGGATAACACCGCTTTCGATGGACCTGAGTGGCGCGCTAAACAGGGTCACTTGGCTGAAGCAATGGCTCGAAATACCGCTAAAAACATTGCGCTTCGGGAAGAAGGCAAAGAGCAAACCGCAACTTTCAGCGAGCATCTTAACATTATGTGCGTGATGGATTTGGGTAAGGAAGCGGCTTTTATCTACCGTGATAGAAAGCGGGCAATGGCGCCTACTGGCAAATGGGCGCATTGGTCTAAGCTAGCTTGGGAGAAATATTACAAACTTAACAAAAATGGCAAAGTACCCAACGCCCCGGTTTAGATAAATTAATCTGCAACTATGCAAGCAGGGCAGGGGAAAACCTTATAAAACAAAAGAGAGGGCAACTCCCTCTCTTTTTCTAGAATGTCCGTATAGCGATATAAATCCCGATGGCAATTACTACCCAGGCAAAAATAAAGCGGAGGGTTTTATCCGGTATCAGTTTAGCCAACTTTGCTCCTACGGTAGTACCAACCAGCCCAGCAGCTAGTAGGGTAAAAGCCAGCGCAGGGTCAAAACCTACCAGCGGCCACCTTCCCGCCAATGCCGAGAATGAATTAAGGGCTATTACCAGAAGAGAGGTAGCAGCCGCACTCCTCATCGGAAAACCTAACAATAAAACCAGACTTGGCACAATCAAGAAACCGCCGCCGACTCCGAATAGCCCAGTCAAAAAGCCCAGTCCCAACCCTATGAGTCCTACCTTGAACCAGAGTAGTTTAAGCGGTGCGGGTTCATTTCTCAGATTGCTCAACTTAGGCGGACGAAGCATGAGACCTGCTACCAGCAGCATCAATAGAGCGAAACCCGCCATCAGCAGTCGGTCTGGAAGGGTTCGGTTCAACCAGTTTCCGATCTGTGCACCTGCCAACCCGGTCGAAGCCAGTGCGAGGGCGTAACTCACATTGAGATTGGAACCTCGCTGTCGGACTGCCCCATAAACCGCATTCGTGCCCACTACAAAAAGCGAAATTGTTGTTGCCGGGCTAATTCCAATGCCCAACAAATAAATTAAGGCGGGGACGGTCAGAATTGATCCGCCGCCACCCACCAAACCTAAAAGTAAGCCGGTTATCAACCCGATTGCGAGTGTAACAATAGTGACCATCTTTTTTATACAGGCTGCTTCACTTTAAGGGCGTTCATTGCATCCATCCCGCCCTTCAGATTGCGTGCCATTTTCCAACCTTGATTTTCCAGATAGCTGGTAGCCACGCTGGAACGGTATCCTGAAGCGCAGAGCACCACTACCAACTTATCACGGGTCTGCTCAATTTGGGATAATTGCACCGGAAGCTTTCGCAGTGGGATATTGAGTGCACCGAATAACCCATCAACCGCAAACTCGCCCGGTTCACGTACATCCAGAATTATCGGTGTATCATCTGTAAGTTTTGAAGCCAGTTCTTCACCCAGCAACCGCTTGTGCAGCCCACTTTGAGCCTGTTCTGCTACCTTATCAAATAGCACATAGCCTGCTACATTGTAACGCCCTACTACCCCCAAACCATTTTGTGCAGCTTGAATTGCCGCCAAGTCTGCTGCAACCATAATAATAGGGTTTTCTGGCAACACAAACATTGCAGCGGTTGCCCCAAACTGGCTGAGTCCTAACGGTACGCTTTGTGAACCGGGGAGATGTTCTTTCCAGTATTGTTCCGGTTCGCGAATATCTAGAAGTTTTGCCCCCGTCTGAATTTTAGCCTGAACTTCTTCCCACTTTAGTTCAGTTAGCCTCGTTTGCACCTCTGGTGAACCAGCCCGGTTTAACCCTACAATGCGTTTGAAATCGGGTGGAGCAGGCGGTAAATCCGCAGTTAAAAAGTCTACAAACCGATTGCGGTCAAAAATTTGAAGCGCTGGGTTGGTCTTTTTCTCGTAGCCGATACTGGAGACGGTAGCGGTACTGAGGCTTCTTCCGCATAACGACCCTGCCAGATGTGCCGGATAGACTTCGGTGTTATCAGGTAGGGGCAAAATCTCGCGCTGGATGCTGTCAAAAAGAGTACCAGCACCTTCCTGCCCGGCAAAATCTGGACGACCCACATCCCCGACAAACAAGGTATCGCCGGATAACAAGTGAGGAGGAAAGTTTGGAGTGCTGGTGTCCTCTACAAGCAGGTTAATCGACTCCCAAGTGTGACCAGGAGTGTGCAGCACTTTGAGATTCAGTTCTCCTAATTTTATCTCAGTACCGCCCTCTACCGCCACGTATGGGAAAGCGGCGTCGGCTATCTTGTGGAGATAAATCCGTGCCCCGGTAATTGCCGCCAAACGACGATTGCCGGAAACATGGTCAGCGTGCAGGTGTGTCTCATATATTTGAGTTATCTTGAGGTTTTGGGCAGCCGCTTCTTCCAGATATTGCTCTATTTCCCAGGCAGGGTCAATTACTGCTGCTTCGCCACTTTTGGTGGAGCCGATCAAGTAACTGGCGCAGCCCATTCCCTCCAGTTTGAATTGTTTGAAATACATGTTTATCCTCTGCTTTTTGAATATAGAGTCTGTTTTTAATAAATTATGAAGATGCTTAGTTACCTAGTAGTTGGCAACCCCGCCCTCATCCACGATAGCATTCCCCCACTCAAGTTATAGACTTTCTTATAACCGATGGCGCTCAATTGTTGGGCAGCAAAGCCGCTCCGACTGCCGCTCCGGCAAACCAAGATAATTTCCTGATCTTTTGAGCAAAGTTCGTGAATATTTGCCGTCAAGTTACCTAGTGATAATAATTTCGAGCCTTCAATATGCCCCTGAGCATACTCATACGGTTCGCGCACATCAATTACCAGTGACTTGCTGTTTTTCATCCGCTGCTCGGCTTGCTGTGGGGTTATTTCCTCAAAAGGTAAGGCTTTATAACTGAACATTTAGTTTCTTTTTCCTTATTATTCTAGTTTTAATAGCGGTTTTGAAGTCGGTATTTTCTCATCCGGCTGTCACATTAATATGTTAACAAGAAAAAGTGAAGAATCTTTGTGGCAAATATGAAGAAAGGTTAAAGAATATTTACCAACAAAAAGTGGTAGTGGGAGTATTTCTCTCCCACTACCGCTCTTTGAAAAACAAGCAGATTGTTATGGTTTGGTCTTATCCCCTCCGGCTTTTGGTGTAGAAACCGTTGGTGGGGCTGCTACCCCTATCTTTTGGGCTACCCAAACTTTAAGGGTGGTAGTTGAGAAGTTCTCACCCTTCCCTTCCAAGTCTTTTACTGCTGTAGAAGCTGTTGTGTCAGACGGTAGCTTGAAAGCCGCTACTATGTCTGCCAACGGTACATTGTAAGCCGTTGCGATATCTCCCAGTAACATCCAGCCCTTTATCTCAGCCGGGTCTTTGCCCGTAAGCTCCACTGCCTTACCGCTGGTATCCACTTTGCCACTGGTAGTCCACACGCCCAACGCTTGGGCTCCTAGAATTACTCCCATAAAGATAACTACTGCCATAACCCCATACACGTAATGGTTTACTTTCGGTGCCAGTCGCCGCTTTGTAGTCGTTCCCATAATTTCACCTCCTCTACAGTTCTTTCTTAGCGGCTTCTCCCGCCATTACCGGTTCATTTTCTTCTTTTTTGAAAGTCGGTAACATCGGCAAACGCACTGCCAACGCTCCGGTCGGGCAACCTGCCACACAACTCATGCAGTTCACACATTCACTGCTGCTGATACTCTTCATTTTCTTTACTTCCAGTTTGGAAGGGCAGGCATTGTTGCAGATGGTACAGCCGGATAGGCAGGTGCTTTCATCTCGTCTGATTTTCAGCAAACTAGCTTTTCCCACCAGCCCAATCGTTGCACCAAGTGGACAGGCATAAGTACACCAAGGTCGTTCTACGAACAGCGATAACACCAGAGTGGTGAATAAGATAATAGTTCCACCCAGCGCGGCTTCTTTACCCAGGTTTAACAGGGCTGACCAAGGATCATAATCGCGAAACACCATATACCCAGCCTGAGCGGTTTCCCACAGCAACCAAGCCAACACTAAGTATTTGACACTGTGAAGGGCTTTATCCAGCCAGCGTGGCATAGTGAAGGGTAGCTTTAGGTCTTTCTTGAAGAAGAGGCGGCGGAAATTGTGCAACCAATCCTGAATTGCACCAAGCGGGCAAATCCAGCCGCAGAAAGCTGATTTTGACACTAATGTCAGACCTAACACTGCTACTAGCAACACTACGTTGGAAAGGTGGGTGTGTGCTACGTACTTGCCGCCAGTAGAAATGAAATTGTAGGCGGTTTCGAGACCCCCAAAGGGGCAATAAGCTTCTGGATTGGCGATAGCGCCGTTATCGCTGTTGATTAGATTGCCCACTACGTGGTAAGCGATTAATGTGGTGAAGCCCACCTGCGATGCTCGCCGAAGAAGATGGATTCGCTTGGTGTCTTTTACCAGTTCGGGTTTACGGCGAATTGGGAAGGGATGTTTTTTGTCTGTACCTGTACTTGCGGTAGTCATAATCTGCTTGCCTTTCCTTATCATAAGGAGTTGGAATGTTTTCTACATTCAGTATGAGGTAGAAAGATCAAGGCAAGATGGGAGAAATATCAAGTTTTGGTCAAGTTTGGCAGTAAGTAGAAATTATCGGCAATAAGACAAAGCAGGGAAAAGGCTACTATCATAACAATGAGGCAGCCTTTTATATAGGGAAAATTATTAGCGTTTGACAGGAAGCCCAGCTCTTTGCCAGGACATCATTCCACCGTTAAGGTTACAAATATTGGTGTATCCCTCTTTCACCAGATAGTTCGCGGCAGAACTACTACGGCTCCCGCTGGCACACACCATAATTATTTCTTGATCTTGAGAGCCAAGCTGCGTAATTCGCTCCGGTAACTGCCGCAAGGGTATATTTTTGCTTCCTTTAATATGCCCCTGAGCATATTCATATTGTTCCCGAACATCCACAATCAGAGGACGGGCGCTTTTTAATTTTTCGGCAACTTCTTGAGGACCAAGCACCGTATAAGGAGGCGGACCAAAGCCGAATAGCTTCTTTAATAACATATTTTTAATGTAACTCTTTCTTTTGATGGTCTAAAGGGTAACACAACTACTTGGAATTTTAACAGCAAAATATAAAGAGTATTTGTGGAAAATATAAGGAATGTTTAAAGATTGTTATCCGCTGCCTTTCGGTAGAGATAAATGTTCAGACTGATTGAGTTAGCAAAAGAGAAGTACTGTACTTTGTCACGATTAAGCCGATTCATTTCTGTATCTAGGTCTATTTCTAAGCAGGTAACGGACAAATGCTGTCTCCAATCCAAACCTTTAAGCTTTCTTCATATTTGTCTTAATGTTTCTTAAAACCTAGTTGCTAAGATATTACAATCAGAACAACTAATCAATTAATATTCCAGAGTAATACATCAGCTAGCAGCCTGACCTGAATGAGTCAAAGCCGATTCATATTTTAACTATTTATTGAAAATGATTATATTAAGATTTCACATTAATTAGAAAGGTCTTTGCAACAAATGAAGGATGAAAAGAACAAAAAAGTAGTGATAATCGGAAGTGGACCGGCCGGTCTAACTGCCGCTATTTATACCAGTCGTGCTGATTTTGACACTACCCTTATTGCGGGATACCAACCGGGTGGTCAATTGATGATAACCAGCGAAATTGAAAATTTCCCGGGTTTCCCGAAAGGGATAGAGGGACCAGAATTGATGGATAATATGCGTCGGCAAGCCGAGCGTTTCGGCACACGGATAGTAGATGTGGACGCTACTGGAGTAGATTTCTCAGGTACTCTCCATAAGGTTTTCACTGATAATGAAACCTTCGAAGCGAATGCGGTAATTGTGGCAACTGGAGCCAACGCAATGTGGCTTAACCTGCCTAGCGAACAGCGGCTGATGGGGCGTGGAGTTTCAGGCTGCGCAACCTGTGATGGCTTCTTCTTTAAGGACAAGGAGATAGCAGTGATTGGCGGAGGTGATACCGCTTTAGAAGAAGCCCTTTTCCTGACCAGATATGCCTCGAAAGTCACTCTGATTCATAGACGGGACAAACTCCGCGCTTCCAAGATTATGCAGGATCGTATTTTAAGCCATCCAAAAATATCAATGCTTTTTGATAGCGCGGTAGAGGAAGTGTTGGGGGAAAGCAAGGTCGAAGGTCTGATTCTGCGTAATCTCAAAACCGGACAGACAAAGAATATAAATTTGCAAGGTCTATTTGTAGCTATCGGGCACAAACCCAATACCGATATATTCAAGGGCTGGCTGGAAATGAACGAACAGGGTTATCTAATAACCCGCAATGAAAGTGAAACCAACGTACCGGGTGTATTTGTAGCAGGGGATGTATTTGACTATCGCTATCGCCAAGCAATTACTGCTGCCGGAAGCGGTTGCAAAGCGGCGCTTGATGCTGAAAAATATTTTGAAATGGTGGCGGAAAGAGAAGAAATGAATTTAGTAGCGCCAAGGTAATATTACTGTATTGATTAACCAATAAATACACGAATATAACAAGTTATTTCATGCTGTTTTTGTGATCAGCAAAGGAGATTCAATATGAGTGAAGACACCGACAAATTCTCAATCGTCCTTTTTTCCGGCACTGTTGATAAGATTATGGGTGCTGTTACCTTGGCCGCAGGCGCTGCTGCCATGGGTAAGAAAACCTTCATCTTTCTTACTTTCTGGGGCTTGATGGGTTTTCGCAAGGATGACTGGCAGAAAAATATCAGATTTAGCAAGGATTTTGAAGATTACACCGAACAAACGCTGGAGATGATGCAGGTTAAGAAAGTACCTAACTGGATGCAGACCCTTCAGGAAGTTATGGAGATCGGAGATGTTACCATTAAGGCTTGTGGGATGACTATGGACTTGTTTGATATTAAGTTGGAAGACATGGAGCCAGTGGTTAGTGAAGTTACCGGCGTTGCCAGCTTTATAAACGAATCCGAAGGCGGCACTATTCTATTTATCTAGTGAGCCTTTTGTTTATTCAAAGATATTCAATTCAACAGGAGTGATTGTTATGGAAGGGGTAGTAATTACCAAAGAGTCTGATGCACGTGGCAGTTTTTGCCCCGGACCTTTGATGGAACTGATTCGGCAGGTTAAAGCCGCTCAGGTGGGAGATGTAATTGCGGTGATTTCCGGCGATGAAGGTAGTCGCAAGGATATTCCAGCATGGATTGAAAAAGCCAAACAGGAGTTTCTGGGAATGGAAACGACGGAAGGCGCTACCCGTTTTATCGTCCGCAAAGTGAAATAACGCGGAGTTTCAAGTAGGCTACCGGGCAAATTTATAAGTTCGTCCGGTACTACCCTACGACCAGGAAGTTGAGGAACAGTATTAATTCCTGGGCGAAATCGGCGTGGCACTAATGGAAAACCTACTGGCAAAACATATGCTACTGACCCGAAACAACGGTGGTAAGGGTCCGTGCGCGTCATCTATGCAAATTCTACTGAAGCGATTGGCTGAGACACAGAAACTTTCCCCCATGTCACAGCAGACCGAAGAAAGTTACTAGCCACACTGTGCCAGATGCTGTTTAGTTCACCTCTAGATATAATAACTCCTCGCGCCCTTCCCTCCAGATAGTTACAGTGGGTTCTTGCAAATGTGCAATCGCTACCCTTTGTAGTTCTTTTGCCAGGTCTTCCACCCCGTGAATTGAGTGCCCTTGCAATGCAATGATTATATCGCCTTCCCTCATACCAGATTTAGCTGCTAGTGAGTCGGGCTTGATCTCACCTAATAATGCGCCCTTGATAGCCGTTTTACCCTGCTTTGGCAGCAATTTTGCGGCATCGGCTACTTGCACTCCCAGTTTTATCCCGCTCATGCCTTTACCCTGCTAGCGCAGTTTGTAAACAGCCTCCCGCAGAGCTGGTTGGTCAAAATCCACTATCGTCTCACCGGCAATCTCGGTAACTGGAACTCCCTGTTGTCCGCTTTGCATGGCCATTTCCATAGCTGCTTGTCGGTCGGCTGCTATATTCTTTTCCAGAAAGCTGATATTCTCACGGGTGAGATAATCTTTTACATAGCGACAATATGGACAGGTTGGGGTGGTATGTACAATTGTTTCTCCCATTTTACTTTACATGCTCCTTATCTATCCACATCTCTACTTGAAATCCTGATTTAAGCCAGTTACGTAAACCGCCTTTCAAATTCGCTACTTTGGTAAAACCAAGGAGCACAAGTTGTCCGGCAGCAAAATGGCTACGATTTCCGCTCTCACAAACTACGATGATTTCATGATATTTCGAGCAAAGCAGATTGGTTATATTATTAAGCTGCCCGAGCGGGATTAGTTTTGAATCTTTGATATGCCATTCAGCGTATGCGTAAGGCTCACGTACATCTATGACTAGAGTTGCGCCACCTTGCAACCGTTCTTCTACCTGCATGGGAGAAATCAAACTAAATGGGGATATTTTTGTGCCAAATATATTAAACATAAAATTAACCATCCGTTGAAAGAAACGGTACTACCCCTGTAAAATAGGGTAGCAAACAAATTTTAAGAAATTTTAAGATAAATATGAAGAAAACTTGAAGATTTAGACAGCATGGAAAAGCGATTGGGCATCTGTTATGCTATTTGGAACAGAACCAGCGGAAAAATACCAACTGTTTCTGTTCCAGAAACGGGATACACAACGCTTATATTCGCCCGGTGGGAACCAAGAAAAAATAGGCCTTATTGAACAATATTTTCTCTAACCGAATCATTCGATTTGGCTTCGGGGTTTTGGGTGGGTTCTGATAATCGAACTCTAGTTTGGTAGCAGTGCCATACCCTGTTTCTATAAAGCACAGCACTTTACCACCGTATTCAGCGTGTTTCTTATGTGGGGTAGTTTTGCGTAGTGTTGCCACCAGCCGTTCTGCCACTACCGGAGCCTCAAAGTGCGTGACACTCCCAGCTTTGCTAATCGGGATGTCGGTGGTATCGCCCATCGCCCAGATATTATCAAAGCCTGTTACCTGTAGAGTATTGCGGTTTGTTTTAACCCAACCTTGTTCATCGGCGATAGGATTTCCTTGCAAAAATTTTGCGCCCCGATGTGGTGGAATCATCACCAATAGGTCATAAGGCAGTTCCGTGCCTTCCATGCTCCGAATAACTTTATTTTCCGGGTCAACCTCTTCTAGGTTAAAGAAAGTCTCTATCTGGACATTGCGTTGTTCCAGTAGAGTTTGAGCGTAGCCCGCCGCGCTTTCGATTGTAAAGACCCGATTTAGGGGGTAGGTGTAGGTTAATTCGGTTTTGTCTCTCAACTTTCGTTTGTTCAGGAAATGTTCTACTAGAAAGGTAAATTCAAGAGGGGCAACCGGGCATTTGTGAGGTAATCCCCCTACTCCCACCACGATTTTCCCACCTCTAAACTCCTCCAACGCTACCCGCAATCTGCTTGCCGAATCTTCAGTGTAAAAAAAGTGTGCGCCTTCTTTGAAGCCGGGTACATCTTCTGGTGAAGGATGAGAACCGGTGGCTACAACAAGGAAATCGTAATCAATTTGCTGACCGTCCTCCAAAGTAACTTTCTGAATTCCGGCATCGAGTTGTGTGATGTTACCTAACACCAGTTTTATTCTTTTGTTAAGAAGATTTTTAAGGGGTTTGCTGGCGGAACGAATATCATCCATGCTGAAAGGGATATAAAGCCAGACGGGTTGGTAAATATGGCGCTGGCTGGCGCTTATCAGGGTAATTTCTGCTTCTTCTTTTTTTAATTTCCGGGCGATCAGGTTTGCCACTAAGGTCCCACCGATACCACCGCCCAGTACGAGTATTCTTTTCATAGCATCCTTGCTCCTTCTCTCATATAGCCGGGTGAGACTCAATGCGCCCGGAAATAGCTCTGCTCTTACTTTATTTTGCGGCAATACAAACGATAACCGCCGGTAACTGCTTCTTCGCCCAGAAATTCCTGTTTGGCTTTTTCAATCCAAGCCGGAATATCTTTGCGGCTGCCTTCGTCACTTGAGATAACTGCCACTACGTCACCCAAGCTACAACTTTTTACTGCGCGGATCATTTCCATCAATGGACCGGGGCAAAAGGTTCCACGCGCATCCACTTCCTTAGTGAAGGTAATACCTTGCATCACAGAGTCTCCTTTTTTAAATGTATGTTATAAATAATATGGACATCATAGTTAAATAGTTACTCCAAACCTACAATGGAGGAACCGAGCAATGGGCTTGAGTCAGGAAATGCCCCACAATTATTTAAAGTTTTCCCTGATTCTCAAACTGTATCAAGGCTATTTACACTAGATAGTGGTGAAGTGGCGTTCGCTTTGTCTTAGGCTGAGAAGGTCGGGCAAAACTTTATAGAGTATTTGGTAAAATCTTTCTGATATAAAGTTAATTGCGTTGATTGTTGTCATATTACCAATGACGTTTTAAGAATCTTTAAGATAAATATGAGGAAAGTATAAAGATTTTCAAAAGCGGCTCTGTCCTTTTCTAGGATAGAGCCGCTTTTTTGTGTAAAGTATCAGTGTACCAGATCAGGATGATTGGCTAATTTTCCACCCAAATAAGCTTCGACTGCCTCATCAATGCTCATTACATCGGTTAGAATAGCCCTGATATTAGCCTGTTCCAATCTTTGTAGCATGCCCATTCCCATACCCCTTGACAGCACTGCTTCACAACCTGCAATTGGCTCAATATTGTGATGCTTACCATTGCCGGTATGGTTTTTGCTATCGTGTTCATGCTCATGTGAGTGTTGGTTGATAACATTAAGGGCGCGACCGTTAGTGCCACTCTGAATAGGAGTCTCCACTACCGCTTCTCTATCTATTACTTCGCGATTAGCAATTTTGCCCGCTTCAATGGTCAGCACTACAAAATAGCGGGCTTTTCCGAAATGGGCACTGATTGAGGTACCATTATTTGAAACTGCTGCAACCTTCATAAATAAGTATCTCCTCTGTAGCTTGTAACTGTGTGTTCAATCTTCATTATGCCCTTTACGACAGCAGGGTTCTTTCAACTCTCCACCATCCCGCTGGCAATGCTGCTGGCATGTTGCTGTAGCGAGTGGTAGAGCGTAACGTACATTCGCTTTATCCGCCGTTATATCGTCCGGGAGTTTCAAACCGATATAGCGCTTCCGACTTTGCCCACCTGAAAAGTTGTAGGAATACCAGTAAGGTCCGTGTCCTTGGCGATCGGCACATTTGGTGCAGTTTGTCTTACCACAACGCACATACTCTTGTTTAAAAATGGTTTTCACTGCCGGAGTAGCGGCAGAGGTAGCAGCCATACTCTGAAGTTGCGCAAGTCCATCCAACTTTCCCTGCAACTTAAGCATTTCGTTGGCTAGCATTTCACACAAGCCCTCAAGCTTGTAATTGCTGGAACAAAACTCGGCTAGGATCTCCAGTTGCCCAATTAATCGGGATAGAGTGAGTGGGTTGTCTTCCCCAGCGCCTTTCTCCGCAATATCGCAAAACCGCCTCATAAAATCGTACATAGCCTACTCCCAATCAAACAAAAACTTCTTCCAGTTTTTAAGAATAACAGATATCTTAATCTTAGTCAAGAGATTCTACATAAGAATAGTTTAACCGATTATAATATGGCTAATATGCACGATTCTTAGATTTTTACCGAATTTACATTGACTAAGATACGCTTAGTTTGTTACCATCTTATTTGTGATACTTATAATTATGATACTAAGATAAGGACAGCCCCAATGACCAACCAATCAACTGAAACCCCTAAAGAACATACTTGTTGTCGCGAAAAAGGTGAGGGGGAGCAAGGTACACACCAGTGCAAAAAACAGACTCAAACAACAACCTCTATTAACCAAGATTCGGACGAGCGTTGCCACCGGCATAATACGGAAGAAACTGAATCTGAAAATGGACATCATTGTTGCCGAAACAGGCAATAAAGGTGGATTTTATAAATCTCCTTTTTCTTAGAGGTAAAACACAAAAGTGATACTAAGTAATACAAATGACTTGGATACCCCCCTAGTCGATCCAACTCCCACCCGCCGTACCTTTCTTAAAACAGGAATTTATGCGGTGGCTGCCGGGGCAGGACTGGTGATAGCTGTGCCTACTATGGGTTATTTTATCGCACCAGCTACCAATAAAGAGGGATCAGCGATAAAGGTAGCGGTCGGTAAAGTAGCCGATTTATCCAACCAGACCGAACTAAAAACGGTCATGCTTAGAGATATTACCTACACCGATACCTTTAAACCGTCCACTATAAACCGGAAAGTATTTGTTCGAGCGCTTAAACCAAATGCCAGCCAACCAGAGGATTTCTTGGTGCTTGACTCTACCTGCACCCACGCTGGGTGTTCGGTGGATTATCGGGTTAGTACAAAAGATATTTTTTGTGGCTGTCATGGCAGTTATTACGACCAAGATGGCAAAAACATTAAAGGTCCTGCTCCGCGCCCGCTGGGCAGTTACGAAGTAAAAATAGAGAATGGTGAGGTTGTGATAAATGTTTTTCAGACCTTTTCGGTTTAATTCATAACTCCACCAGAGCCGTCTTTAAAGGCGGAAGAAAGAGAGAAGTCTTATGGATACGATTATGATTTCAATTGACTCGGTCAAAGAGCGCTTTTACCAGCAATGGGATAACAATAAGGAGCTTGGTCCGGCTTGTTCTGCAACCTTGTTCCAACTAGTCAATCAAGATGAAGTAGATAATATCGATCTCTTTTGCTACTACCTGTTCGGTCGCACCATGTCTTCCCAGAACGTAAATGAAGCTTGGGAGACAGTCAAACCAGAAGTTGAAAAATGTATCGAAAACATGCGCAACAACGGTATTCCCGAAGCCGAGGAGGCTTTAAAGTATTACCGTAGCGTAGTAAAGGAAGACTAGAGCCAAGATAACTATGACTACTTCACCCGCTCCAACTATTGCTCCGGATACAAAAACCGGGGTATTACACACTTTTCACCCTGCTTGGTTCGCGGCTGTGATGGGTACCGGCGTACTGTCGGTAGCCATTTACCAGAACCCTGGCGGAATAAGTGAGCTTAAACCCATTACCGACCCTCTTTCAGTAGCAATTTTGATGCTGGCTTATATTTTGGCTGTTTTGCTGGGAGTACCATATCTTTGGCGTTGGTTTCGCCATCCAGCATTTGCCTGGAAAGACCTACGTCACCCCATACTAGGAGCAATGTACGCCACTTTTCCGGCTGGACTCTTGGTATTGGCAATTGCAACTGCTAACGCTGGATCGCTGCTTTTCTCTAAGGATATCGCAAATACAATAATCGTCACTCTGGCAATGCTGGGTGGTGTTCTGGCTTTTCTGATTAGCTTAGTTTTCACTTACATCCTATTCACAACTCCCAGCATTAATGCTGAACAAGTAGGAGGTGGCTGGTTTATCCCGCCGGTGGTAAATATTCTGCTACCTTTGGCGTTGGCTCCTTTATTAGAAACAGCAGGCAAGGATGGAGCGCGCGTGCTACTGGTTATCAGTTACGCCGCTTGGGGTATTGGCATTTTCCTGTTCATTCTAGTAGCGGCACTACTGTATGCCCGCATGATTTATCACGCCCTTCCGGCAGCCCATTTCGCTCCTTCACTCTGGATCGGTCTGGCTCCCATCGGTGTGGGTAGTATTGACTTGGTACGGTTGGCACAAAAAGGGGCGGTAATCTGGGGTGATCAGAGTCAAGTTATTCTCTCAATTTCTTCAATCGCGGCAACCGCTATCTGGGGTTTTGGGTTATGGTGGCTGCCGATGGCAGGGCTTTTACTGGTGCGTTACTTGCGCCAAGGTGGGCTACATTTTACTCTGGGCTGGTGGGCTTTTACCTTTCCAGTGGGAGCTTTTACGGTAAGCACTCTTGCATTAGCTCGACAGTGGAAGGTGGATTTTATGGAATGGTTGGGAGTGGGATTTTTCCTGCTGCTGGTTGCTTTTTGGCTGACCGTAGCAATACGTACCGTAACAGGAATACGCACCGGAGAGGTCTGGAAACGGTAGAATAGCGATCGGGCATATCTTCAAACTTTCTTTAATATTTCTTAAAAGTTATTTCAAATTAGTTTGTTATCCTAACGCTAGGAATTGATCGGATAATACCGCACTATATTTAAAATTCGCTATTCAAGCCCGAAAGGTATATTAAAATGCCAATGTATGATTATGCCTGCAACAATTGCGGTCACCGCTTTGAAAAATCTCAGAGTATGAGCGAATCTCCCCTCAAGGTTTGCCCGGAATGCAGCACTGAAGCGTTGCGGAAGGTATTTTCACCTACTGGTCTGGTTTTTAAAGGAGCAGGCTGGTACAAAAATGACAGCCGCAGCGTTAATGCCAGTAGCGAATCAAGTTGCGCGACCGGTACCTGCCCAATGGCAAATTTTGGTGGCTGAAAAGCGTATCTGCTTTCATTGATCAATTAGATGAAATGACCATAGCATAAACCAGTAAGCTTTTCCTAGTATAATTTTGTGATTGCAATATAAAGAGGCAAGCAGATGTCAGAATATCGAGAACGTATTCAGGAAATGCTAAATGGCTACCGGATAACACAAACACTGATTACCTGTGTTGAGTTGGGTATATTTGAGCAACTTAAAAATGAGCGTGCCTCAGTGAGCGAACTAGGGCAAAGTCTTAATGTCGATATTGCAGCTTTAACCCGCTTGCTAAATTCTGCTACAGCTTTAGGACTGGTTGAAAGGGATGGTCAATATTATCACGCTAGTCCGTTAGCCTGTGCTTGTCTTGTTCCAGAGGGTTCCCACTATATGGGCAAGCAAGTTAAACGCGAAGCAGCATTTTATCGGCGCTGGTCTCATCTTACTGAAGCGGTACGTACCGGGCAGCGCCCTACTGAGAATACTACGGATGAGAAAGACCCGAATTGGGTGCGAAACTTCGAGTTAGCTCTTCTCGAAACAGCCCGTATCAATGGTCCATTGGTAGCAAAAGTCCTGGAACCGCTATTACCACAAAGAGTTGAACCCCCTTTACGAGTAATTGACGTGGGGGGAGGACATGGAGGATATAGTATTGCTCTGGCGGAGTATTTTAAAGGACTTCAAGCGGTAGTATTTGAACTACCGGCGGCAGCAGAAGTAGCAAGGGAAGTTATAGCCACCGCCAATAGGGAAAAGCAGGTTTCCGTTCAAAGTGGGGATTTTAGGGTAGATTCACTGGGTGATAATTTTGATCTAGTATTGTTATTTGGAGTATTGGCAAGCGAGACAGCCGTTACAGCTAGAAATTTGCTTGCTGAGGTTTATCGGGCGCTCGTTCCCGGAGGAATTGTGGCTATACGCGGTTTTTATCTAAAACCCGACGGTAGCGGTACTGTAGAGACAACCCTTATTGACCTGCATCTTTTACTTTCGAGCGATAGTGGCAAAGCCCATTCGGTCGAAGAAATGATTGCTTGGCTACAGGAAGCGGGTTTTCAGCAGCCTACGACATTGGCGCTTCCCGGTCAAGAGCGAGATAGCTTACTGGTGGCGCAAAAGTAAGAGCTATCGGGCTATCGGCAAGGTGAAACTGAAGGTAGCGCCCTTGCCTGCTCCGCCAGACTTCACCTGAATTGTCCCGCCCATTTCTTCTACCAACGCTTTTGCAATGGTCAGACCGATACCAGAACCGCCCAACGCCCGACTACGGGATTTATCCACTCGGTAGAACCGCTCGAACAGATGAGGTAGATTTTCGGGAGCAATGCCCACTCCATTATCCGTTACTCGGTATTCCACTTCATTTCCTTTGTGGCTTAGTGTAAGCTGTACCTTGCCGGGGGCAGGGGTGTAGCGCAAGGCGTTGGTCAGCAGATTGGTCACCACTTGCACCGTCCGATCGTGATCGGCTTTGATTGTGGGCAGATTTTGAGGTAGTTCGGTGGAAAACTCCAGCCCTTTCTCGGCATATTGGTGTGATAGACGCTCAATCGCTACCTGTGCAATTTCAAGCGGGTTCACCGAAGCTATATTGAGCGGTACTTGCCGCGCTTCCGCTCGCGATAGTTCCTGCAAATCGTCTACCAATCTCCGTAATCGCCCGGCTTCATCGTGGAGTTTCGCCCAAGTGCGCTCGTTCGATTCAATTACGCCGTCCAGCAAACCCTCTAAGTAACCTTCCAGAGTGGCAACCGGGGTTCTTAGCTCATGCGCTACATCTCCGATCAGTTCCATGCGGCGATGCTCAGTTTCCTCTAGCGTTTCCGCCATCTGGTTAAAGTTATATGCCAGTTCTCCCAGTTCGTCTTTGCTTTTGGTAACCACTCGTTCGCTGTACTTTCCGGCAGCAATTCGGCGACTGGCTTCTGACATTCGGCGTACCGGTCCCGTTATCCTACCCGTAACTACCAAACTGATTATGACCGCCACCACCACTGCCACTATACCAGCCACCAGCAGCGCATCATTAATAGCGCCCTGAAAGGCATCCGCCACCGCTGGATCGAGCGCCCCCAACCCACGCTGAGCAGTGCCACGCCCCTGTCCTGGTATAGTGGTTCCGCCCCGATACTGGCGCATTCGCCCGGTAAAGGAGTCGATTGCTACCTGATTTACTGCCATCAGCAATGTCAGAGTGCCTAGCCCTATTACTATCAGGTAGGAAAGGAACAATTTGATGGATAATCTTCCAATCACAGGACGTTTGAATGTCGCGGCTTTCATTTTATGTCCCTAACTTCAAAACGATAACCCACTCCCCGCACTGTTTCAATATATTGTAGGCTGCCGGGTTCGGTTTCTAGCTTTTTGCGCAGGTTGGCGATATGAACATCTACCACATGGTCATCATAATATTCATCGCCCCACACCCTTTCCAGCAGTTGGAAGCGAGTAAAGACCCGACCCGGATGTGCGCTGAGAGTTACCAACAGGGCAAACTCGCGAGCAGTAAGTGAGATTACTTCTTCTTGTCGCCTAACCTCATGCCTCAATTCATCTATGACCAAATCTCCTAACTTGTGAGGGGGAGTAACTTCAGGCTGGGATAATCCGGCAGCGCCACTACGAGGTCGCCTTAACATCGCCTTCACTCTAGCTACCAGTTCACGTGGACTGAAGGGTTTGGTAAGGTAGTCGTCCGCCCCTACCGATAGTCCCACAATTTTATCTATTTCTTCGGTTTTAGCGGTAAGCATTATGACATAGGCATCGGAGAACTGGCGAAGTTGGCGGCAAACCTCAATGCCATCTAAGCCCGGCAGCATCAAATCCAGCACCACCAAATCAGGGGGATTAGCACGCGCTAATTCCAGAGCTTCCAGACCGTCAAAGGCAGTCAATACCTCATAGCCTTCCCGCACCAAGTAACTTTGCACCAGTTCCACCAAGTTTGTCTCATCGTCCACCACCAGCACTTTGGTCATTATCTTCTTCTCTCAGTTTTGGTTATTATGATCTAACTACGGTTACTTTTATTATAGTTGATCTGAAATGAGAAAAGGCTGGCAACCTGTGGCTACCAGACCTTTCCTGATTATTCAATTCGGGTTATTTGTTGTAAAGTTCCAATTCTGCAAGGTGCATATTCAGCGAGGCGCTTTGCAATTGGGTAAAGACCCTAGTTAACTCCGGTTCGCTGACCTGTTTCAGCAAAGTGTCGTACAGCGCAGCATCGTCCTTTTCAAGCTGAATGGCGGCGTTAAAGGCTTCACTCAAGGTAGCTGGCGCAGTAACCTTACCCGCCCAACTATCCGCCGGAACTGCCAACCCATGGTTGGTGAACTGGCGAGCCAAGACTGTTACATGCTGGTTTTCCGAATTAACAATATTGGAAAAAGGTAGCACCTGACCGAATTTCGCTAGGATGGCTTGATAGGTGGCGCGAGCAAGGTATTCTTCCTGAATTGCCTGATTTAGTGCATTTACGCTTTGCTCACTTAGTACGGTAGCATAAGCACCCGTACCCTGCTGACCCATTCCGTTCCGAGCGCCACCAGCGCCGCGCATCTGTCCCATTCCCTGATTCATTCCCATGCCTGTACCGGGTTGCATTCCATAACCGCCCCCGTTTTGCGCTCCCGGCGTGGTAGTACCAGTACCGTTACCCCTGCCGCCCGATCCGTAAGCTTGCGCATCGGACGGAACCACTGCAGCAAATAGCCCAACTAATAGGGCGACTATCAATCCCAATCCCATAAACCATTTCGCTTTCATTTTTAGTCCTCTTTCTGACTTAACTTGCTTTTTTTATCTCTTTCGGGGTCATCCCCGTCCTTACAACTGTATTATGGCTGGGAAAGATCAAGTAAACGGTGGCTTTTAGATCAAGAAATGGTCAAGAAAAGACCAACTCTTTAAACTTACTTCATAGTTTCCATAATTATTCCTCATATCTTATTGTTAAGATGAATTTAGAAAATAAAAAATAATTTATAAAAAACAGGAGGTATTTAAGATGGCATTCGCTTCATTTATGGCTAGTACAGCAGGACGTGCGGTTCGGATTATCGCGGGTTTGGCGTTGGTTGCGTTAGGAATCTTTTTGATTGGCAGCACTGTCGGTTGGATTATCGCGGTGGTTGGCTTGCTTCCCATTGCTGCCGGGGTCTTTGATTTTTGCCTATTCGCGCCACTATTCGGAGCACCTTTTATGGGTAAACAGGTACGTAGTCGTTAGGTCATTTACACTAAAGGGGGAAGCGCAGCAATGTATCAAGCGGCACTTGTGAGCTCAAACATAAGCGTACCCCCCTTGCCAGCTAATTTCCTGTCACTAACTCTACTTTCGGTAAATTGATGTGAAAACGGTAACGGTCGCCCCTTATCAAACTAATGCGTCGTTCAAATATACGCCCCTCACTATTATAAGTCAGGCGCTCTACTCTGAAAGCCGGGGTATTTGCTTCAACTCCAAGCAAGGCGGCGGTTTCCGGATCTAGGTTTTCCGGTTCAAGATACTCTTCCGCCCTCTCAATCTTAAGTCCATAATGGTTTTCTAGAATTTCATAAAGGGGTTGTATTCGCCAATCGTAGGCACTGAGATTTATACTGCTGCCAAAGGCTAAATAGCTGCTTTCTAACACAAGCGGTTCGCCTGCCACCAAGCGCAGTCGGCGCAAATGGTATACGCGATTGCCTGACTCTAGTTTGAGGATTGCGGCTGTAATTTCGTCAGGGATGATTTCTTCCAGATTTAAAATAATGCTGGTAGGCTCCAACCCTTGTTCGGACATATCGCGGGCAAAGCTATAAAAACGGGAGAGATCTTGTTCCACTTTTGGGCGGCGAACCAAAGTTCCTCGCTTCTTAGTACGAATCAGAAATCCAGCTTGCACCAAATCATCTAGAGTTTGTCTAATGGTGTAGCGGCTAACCCCGTATTCTTCCATCAAATCCAATTCCTTGGGGATTACTTCCCCCAAACGCCACTCCTCCTGGTCAATTTTATCTTTGAAAATCTGCCAGAGTTGGCGATGCAAAGGAATGGAGCTATTCCGATCAAGCGCCTCATTTTGTGAGTCTATTTCAACCATCCGGAAATTCCCTCTGTACTTCTATAATACTCCTTGAATGAATCGATTCGATTCGATTTTATTCTAATGCTTCTTAGAAAAAGCTCTCAAGCGACAATACCGGTTTTTTCTTTCCGATCGTGCCGGTGCTGCCAGAACAACAATGCCGAGCAAACCAAGATAGCCGCTATTGCCGTTACCTGAGCAGTACGAAAGCCCCCAAAGGTCAGACTGTCAGTGCGCAAACTTTCGGTAAAAAAGCGTCCGATAGAATAGATAATCCAATATATGAGAAAGAGATCGCCATCGCGCCGCCACCATCCTAGTTTTCGCTCAAACCAAGTAGGGCGGGGATTAAGAGATAGGAAAAGCAATATAAGGAAACAGCCGTAATCCCAAAGCGATTCATATAGAAAAGTGGGATGGAAAGTGCTGTCAACTCCGGGGTTTCCAGTCACTCCGCAACGGGTATCCACCGTGCCGGGATGTCCATCGGTACGATACTGGCAAGGTATTTTTATTCCCCACGGCAAATTGATAGGGCTTCCATAGGCTTCATTATTCATAAAGTTACCCCACCGTCCGATTGCTTGAGCCAGCACCAATCCCGGAGCGATAAAATCAGCCCACCGCCAAGCCTTTACACTTGCCAAGCGAGCATAAATCAGCCCTCCCGCTAACCCACCTAAAACGCCGCCCTGAATGGCAATGCCACCTTCCCAGATGGCAATAATTCTATCAGGGTGCTGAGAATAGGTTTCCCATGTAAAAACTACAAACCACAACCTTGCGCCTACCAAACTAGAAACCAGCACCACCGGAAGCACTCTCCAAGCATGGTTGGCATCCTCCCCGCGTCGCTCGGCGAGATAGGAAGTTACTAGCGTAGCCAAAGCCACTCCACAAGCTATTAGTATCCCATACCAACGGAAGCGCAAGGGTCCTAGTTGCAATAGATTCGGTTCGTTTCCACCCTGCAACCGTAGGAACAAAAATATAAACAACACAGTAGCGTAAATTCCCAGAATTGCATACCACTTGAGTATTATTTCAGGGAAGGCAAGGTTTTTCAGTCGAGATAACGCTTTATTTTCAGTTGTCATAAATTTCATGCCTTCATTCTTACCAAAAAACAAAAAAAGTTAGCATAATATGTACGTACATAAGATATTAATCTAAGTCGCATGGGTTTGTCAATAAAGCGGGAATATCAATTTTAGGAACTAAAAGGCTCTCTCCTTGACTCGTAATTAAATCGAGCGTACTATATATGTCCGTACATATAATTGGCTGTATTGGAGAAATAATTCTAATGAATTTCGAACTGGTAATAACTCTGTTGACCCTATTTGCGGTAGCGCTGGCGGCAGGTGCTTTCGGGGCTATGGCGGGGTTAGGCGGCGGCGTAATCATTGTACCGATACTGACCATTTTCTTCGGTATCAACGTCCACTATGCCATCGGCGCAAGTGTGGTATCGGTTATTGCCACCTCCAGCGGGGCGGCGGCTACCTATATTAAAGCCAATATTTCAAATGTTAAGGTGGGTCTATTCCTCGAAATGGCTACCACGGTGGGCGCACTTACCGGGGCTTACATCGGTGTTTATCTTGCCGGTTCGTATCTCTTTTTCGTTTTCGGGCTGGTGTTAGGGCTATCCGCTCTAATGATGTGGCGAAAGCGCAATCAGGAACTTCCGGCGAATGTGCAACCCGACCTTTGGAGTCGCAAGCTAAAGTTGGGAAGCCATTATTATGATAGGGTATTGAAGCGGGAAGTTCAGTATGAGGTGCAAGGCACGAAACCAGCCTTGGGGATGATGTACATAGCCGGAATTGTATCGGGCTTGCTCGGAATCGGCAGTGGCGCTTTGAAGGTACCGGCGATGGATCTCGCCATGAAATTGCCCATCAAGGTTAGCACTGCCACCTCAAATTTCATGATCGGCGTTACAGCCGCCACCAGTGCAGGGGTATATCTCACCAGAGGTTATATCAATCCCTTTCTTGCCGCTCCGGTAGCATTGGGCGTACTGCTCGGTGCAACACTTGGCACTCGCCTACTGCTGGTACTGAAAGACACGCATATCCGCTGGCTGTTCATTGCCATTCTGGCAGTTTTAACGGTGCAAATGCTATTAAAGGCGTTTGGGATTTAAGGAAGTAATAGGAAACTATGAAAACCGATTCGGGCGAAAAAAGGGCTGAAATCCCACCCCCCAAAGGAAACCTTTTCAGCGCAGCCCTTAGTGTGGTGCTACGGGCAGGCGTAATTTTGAGTGCAATCGTGATTAGTTTGGGGCTGTGCCTATTCCTCGTTACTGGCAAAAGCGGTTATGCTTACGATGACCTAAATCCCAATGATGGCGGGCGCTATATGACTCTGGAGAATACCAGCGCAGAATATTTTCCAAGCACGCCGCAGAAAATCTGGGAGGGTGTCTTGACCCTTAAACCTTTTGCCATAATAACGCTCGGTCTCATTTTTCTGATTTTAACCCCGGTGGTTAATGTAGCGTTGGCTGCCTTAATGTTTATTCGGAGTCGTGATCTTGCTTTCAGCTTGATTAGCCTGTTCGTGCTTTTCGTGTTGGTTTTTAGCTTCTTTTTGGGCAAAGCTGGAGGGTGATGGGTATGGCAACTCGGGTAGGAACACGAGTCGGACAAAAGAGTCGCTACGGAGAATTGGCTTAGCTGTAAAAGCCAAATGAATCTAAAAAGACGATTTGAACTCAAGGGTAAGTTAAAACAAGGCTTACCGAATCATTTTGTCCAATCAGTGTTCCTACCCGCATTTGGCCGAGTCCGAACTCTAGGTGGCAAGTGCCGCGATTGAACTCACGGGTTATTCCTCAAATTCTACGCGCTCATATAGCTGACTTAGGGATATTTCCAATCCTAAAGCTTCCAACCATAGCACATCTTCTAAATCTTCCAAAGGCTCTTCCAGAATCCAGCGGTTTTCATCCCGGTGTTCGATTAATAATTAAGAAAGATCAGGATCTGCGTAAAAATTAGTGGTAAAGCAAAAAGAAAGAAAAAAGGAAGCCCTTTTTCGTATATTAGTAAAGTAAGGGGCATTGTTTCACCCTATTTCACTGGATTTTAGCGAGTGGTCGGACTCCCTGTTTATGGGAGAGCAAGCTTTGATTTGTTGAAGCTCATGGTTTTAGGGGCGGAAGCGGCATAGCCTGTTTGACCACCTCTGTCTGCCTTTCTATCTTTTACCACTAAATTTTACGCAGATCCTGATCTTTCTTAATTATTAATCGAACACCAACACCAAAACCCCCGATATCACACACCAGCTCACGAAAAACCGAATCGTCATCTGCCACCAGAATTTTAATTAGCATCAATTCACTCGTTTTTAACTTGATCGAAGTAGGACAGCTTTAGCATTTATTATAACCCTGAGAGCCTGGTTTCAGAGAGAGCTTTTTCTACCATTCCCGAAAAGAACAGCCTGAAGACTTCACTGACATTTCACAAAGATATTTTACTATGCACTTGGGCCAATCAGAAATACGACTAAATTATTCTGTCAGTAACTTTTAAATATTAATTAAGCCTGGTTTGTTAATTTTATCTAGGTAAAAAGTAAGGTCAAGCAACCAGAAAACCTCGCTATAAAACAATTAGAAGGTCTCCCCTTGTGACAGAAAGAAGGTAGAAACAATGAAGTTCGGTACACGCTACGTTAGATTAAGTTGTAGTTTGGCGCTCTTACTAACTCTGAGTCTGTTTACGACACCATTGTTAGCAGCAGATATTAGTCGCTATTTCCCTGAAACAGGCCATACGGTAGCAGGTAAATTTCTCCAATATTGGCAGGCTAATGGTGGTTTGGCAACATATGGCTACCCCATCACCGATGCTCAAGCCGAGGTAGACCCGGAAACCGGCAAAACCTTTACCATGCAGTGGTTTGAGCGCAATCGAATGGAATTGCACTCTGAAAATGCCGGAACTAAATACGAGGTGTTACTGGGTCTTCTGGGTAAAGACCTGAATCGCAGTAGGCTGGCTACTGACCCGGTCTTCCAAAAGGCCACCAAACTGAACGACGCTTCTCTTCCCCAGGATCAGCAGTGGTATTTCAATGAAACAGGCCATAACCTGCGCGGTGGTTTCCTAAAATACTGGCAGGAAAACGGGGGAGTGGAACGCTTGGGCATTCCTATCAGCGAAGAGCTTAAAGAGACGGACCCGGAGACCGGCAAAACTTTCACGGTGCAATGGTTTGAGCGGGCACGCTTTGAGTATCACCCTGAGAACCAGAAACCCTATGACATACTCCTGGGGTTATTGGGCAAACAAATCAAAAATGGCCCCACAAGTAACAAAGCTCCTGCCGCTACAGGAAATGGAGGAAACAGCTACAGCATAGAACAAGCCATTTCAGATAATGCCCAATTAGCAACGCTTGCCTTTGATGGTCTCGGATTTTTAACCGGAAATACCGGCACCGATTCTTTCTTACCGCCGGGTAAGGTAGCAGATTTTTTCGGCTTTCAGTACTTGCGTGACGTTACCCAGGCAGGCAAGGGGCACAGCACTGATTTTGTCACCAATGCTGCTAACAATGTCTTATATACCTTGAACGATACGCAAAAAGCAAAATTGATTGCGCTTGCCAAAACCCAGACCAGTTTAGTCAACGATTTTGCCTATAAAAGATTTCCCCTGATGGTGGCGTTCAGACGCCAATTGACTGGGAATATTCCTACAGGCTCTTCCGGCTTAAGCAAATCTGCCGTAATACAGTACTCTTCTGACCTGTATGAGCTGGATGCAAAAATCAGCATCCAGAGAGCCGAGTTGTATGCGGGAATAATCAAGTCGTTAAGTTCACAACAAACTGCTTACCTCGATAATATGCTCAAAGGCGGATTTGCTTCGTGGCCTGCTCTGGCCGATCAGGTTGATAAAAAGAGTCTCAGTCATGATGAGGATGTGCTGGTAATGTCATATGCCAGCGACATACTTAGCTGGTACGGCGGAAACGTAGAAGCAGACACCTATTTTTGCCCGGAAAGGCAAGGCGATTATTTCGGGGGATTTTATATCAAGGATGCCCCGGCTATAGGAAATGCCGGTTACACGATTGACGAGTCTATTACCGGCGACAAAGGACAGGAATTTATTGATACGTTGGATAGCACCCAGAAGCCGGTCATTACAAGTATAGTGAACACCCAAAAACCGGCCCTTACCGGAATAGTGAGCACGAGGCGTGCAATCGCTACTGAATTACGTAAAGCTCTGGCAGGGGGAACAATAGATGAAGCCAGCGTCATTACCCTTTCTAGAAGCTACGGCGCATTGGACGGCGAAATCTCGTATTACTACGCCACCGCTTTTGCTCAGGTGGGCAAGACGCTAACCGCAACTCAGAAGCAAAAGCTTATGGGAATCAGGGATTTAGACAATTATCCTTGTCCCGACAATAAAGCTTATCTCTATTCGGACATGATTAATATGCCCATAGTTGCAAATACTGATTTCCTTTTCAGCTAAGTACCGGAGGAAGGTTGCCGCAGATGCGAAAGGTCAAGACAATTCTTTTAATAAGTTCTTTAATAATTATATTGAGTGCGTGTGGCACGGACAACAATACTATTACAAGCAGCATGCCCAACGTAATAACCACCCCATCTGCGGCGACTCCACAATTAACCTCATCTTTTGTCCTGCAAAGTAGCGAGGTTGTGGAAGGCGGACTATTGCCGAAAGATTATACCTGCGATGGGACAAGCGCCACCCTACCGCTTTCCTGGAGTGGTGCTCCGGCTGGCACGCAGGAGTTTGCCTTGATTATGCACCATGTTGCCGGACCGGACGATATTCACTGGTACTGGGTACTGTATAATATTCCGCTCACTGTTACCAGTTTGCCGCGTAATGTTACAGGTATTGGAACGCTTGGAAATAACAGTGTCAACGGTAAAACCGAATATACACCCCCATGCTCCAAAGGCTCAGGGCCAAAAGTTTATACCTATACGATTTATGCCCTCTCGTCACCACCCAGGCTGAGTGTGCCACCCGCTCAGGTCAACAGGGATACCTTGCTGGTGGCCATAAAGGACATCACTCTGGCCAGCGCTACTTTAAACGCCAGTTATTCCCGGCAAGAAAAAGAGAGAGGATAGCAGTATAGAATCATCTCCACAAGAACTGGCCTTAAATGACTTACTCTGCCTGATAATTACAAAAAGGTGTTAATCAGCTATATGAATACAATCTCAAACCTTGTTAGAGGGTATAACGGTAAAAAACTAAAGATAAATTTTAGATTTTCCAGATTTAAATTGATTTGGAATCTGGAGCACCTGGCTTTGAGCCTTATTCTTTTGCTGTCTACCTACCTGGGTTTCTGGAACCTGAGCATTAACGGTTTTTCTAACCAGTATTATGCCGCTGCCGTTAGAAGTATGGCGCAGAGCTGGCACAACTTTTTTTACGTTTCATTTGACCCGGGTGGGTTTGTGACGGTTGATAAACCCCCGGTAGCTTTATGGATCCAGACCGCTTTTGTGAAAGTATTCGGTTACAGCGGAGTCACTTTATTGTTACCCGAAGCCCTGGCAGGGGTAGGCGGCGTTTTTCTGTTGTACCTAATGGTAAAGCGCTCATTCGGGTCGCTGGCCGGTTTGCTCTCCGCACTGTTTTTGACCGTCACACCAATCTGGGTGGTAATGAACCGGCATAACAACCCTGAGAGCATCCTGGTATTTACCCTGATACTGGCGGCCTGGGCGATGCTGCGGGCGGCAGAAAAAGGCCAGTTGCGCTGGCTTTTGCTGGGAGCCATTCTGGTTGGGTTGGCCTTTAACGTAAAAATGCTGGAGGCCTATGTCGTGTTGCCGGCTTTTTTCCTGATGTATTTTTTAACAGCCCGGGTAGGCTGGAAAAAACGCCTCCTGCACCTGACCCTGGCCGGATTAGTTATCCTGACAGTTTCCTTTTCCTGGGCGCTGGCGGTAGACCTAACCCCTGCCGCCCAAAGGCCTTATGTGGATAACAGTACCACCAACTCAGAACTGGATTTGATCCTGAACTACAACGGTCTGGGAAGGGTTGATGGAAATATGCCCCATAACCCCGGGGGCGGAACTGCCGGGCCGGGCGGAACTGGGGGTGGCGCACCCAGCGGCTTTGTTGGTCAATACGGCGTTGCCCGGATGCTCACTCCCGAACTTGCCGGTGAATACAACTGGTTCTTCCCGCTGGCATTACCGGGCCTGTTATTGGTTGCCCCTTATATTCTTTTTACTATGTCAAAAGGGGAAGCACGGTCACGCCGTTTGCAGTCTATCCTGCTCTGGGGCGGTTGGTGGCTGATCTATGGCCTTGTTTTTAGTTTTTCGAAAGGTATCAACCATAGCTACTACCTGAATATTATGGCTCCGGCCCAGGCAGCCCTGGCCGGTATAGCACTGGTGATATTGTGGCAGGGCTACCGCCTGGGCGGTTGGCGGGCCTGGTTCTTACCTGAGGGTCTGTTCGCAACCGCAGTTTACCAGACTTACATCCTGGCCGGCTATCCCGGTTGGAACAAATGGGTAAGTCCGGTGCTGCTGGTAGCAGGGATCTGTACTTTAATCGCCTTTGGGGTTGGCCGGTTCAATAAAACTGACCGTTTCGGGGGCTACCTTTCCCGGGGCGTAATCGGGGTAATGGTGGCGATCCTGCTGGCAACCCCGCTCTCCTGGTCATTTCAGACAGTTTTTTCCGCTCTTTCCGGTTCACTCGTTTCGGCTATTCCAGAAGGGGCCGGGTCGGGTTCCTCAAACAACGGTGGTATTTCCCAGGCCTGGCTGGAATTTATTGGGACCAATATAGGCGGGCAGTTATATCTGCTCCTAGCGCTGGGAGTTGTCTTTATGATTATATTCGGCCTGAGCGGTCTTTTCAGCCGCCGTTCAATAAGCAGGTTATTAAACCCGGCGGTTATGACCGGGTTGCTGCTGGCAGTCTTCCTGTTGGTTAGCGCCGGATGGTGGATATATTCAGCCCAGGCCCAGACTACCACTGCAATTAACCGGCCGGTCAATAATCCCGGGGGAGACCCCCAAGGCGGTAGCGGGCAAAACGATCAAAGGTTGCTTCAGTATCTAGTGAATAACCGGGATGGCTATTACTACCTGGTAGCGTTCGACAATTCCAACCAGGCTGCCCCGTTTATTACTCAAACCGGTTTGCCGGTTATGTCACTGGGTGGTTTTCTGGGCAATGACAGGATCGTAACCACCCCCGAGCAGGTTGCCCAACTGGTCGCCAGCCATAAGGTTCGCTTCTTCCAGTCTGATGGTGGCCAGGATAACGTGGTCAATCAGTACCTGCAGCAGCATTGTCAGGTTGTGAGTAGGGATGCCTATATGGGGTCATCCAGCAGTACTGCAAACCAACCCGGTAATAGCTCTGCAAATAAGAACAATCAAAATGGTCTCAGACCGGGAGGAGACACGGAGTTATATCAATGTGGTGAATACCACTAAATCAGCGACTCTACAGTTCGGTAGGGTAGGCGACCAGCGCGGTAACTGATTACTCAATCCCGTTTCTGTCGACCTCCCTACCCAATTTATCTTGCTTGTAAATCCATTGCCCTTTCAACCACTTCTTGTTTACGATATAAAGCAGAGGGCCACCAGTTCCAACGCCCCACCAGCGCCACTACGGATGGCACTAAAAGGGTTCTCACCAAGAATGTATCGAGAATTACTCCGATGGCGATACCTGTACCAAGTTGGCGAATCTGGTCGGTTGCGCCGAAGATACCCGACACTGCAAAAGTTGCCGCCAGAATTAATCCGGCAGAGGTTACAGTTGTACCGGTAGCATTCAAAGCATCGGTAATAGCGGTGTGCAAAGAAAATTTCTGAGCTTCCTCCCTAATCCGGCTCATCACCAGAATATTGTAATCCTCTCCTAGCGCCATCAAGAAAACAAACATCAGGAATGGTAAGACAAAGTTTAAGCCTGATTGTCCTCCAAAGGTCATAAATATCAGTACCGCAATGCCGAAGGAAGCTCCAAAAGATAATGCTACACTCAGAACCAGATATATTGGCGCTACCAAACTCCGCATAACCAGCGCCAATAATAGTGCAATGAGTAGCATAACAATCGGTACTATTCGAAATAAATCATTATCAGAAGCAGTGCTAACATCGTAACCGACAGCAGCCATACCGTTTACTCCGTTATCCACCGCTCCCACTTGTCCGGCAATATCGCTTACACTTTTACGGATTGACGGAACAGCATTTAAAGCGGGAGTACTGGTAGGGTCTCCTGCAGAAAGGGTTGTGTAAAAAGCCACAGTTTTCCCATCCGGGCTGATAAACTGAGCAATTGCCCGATAAGCATTATAGGTCTGAGCCGAGATTTGAGAGGAAGCCGGAGGGGTAGCGGCTAAAGTGCTAGGTGAACCTAACTGACTGTAAAGCGATTGTAGCTGAGCCGTAGTTATGGCAGTACCGTTAGGGTTAAGGGGTCCGCTGACCGAACGGAACACGGGTGTTTTTTCTAAACTTTGTTCAGCCTGTTGTACCTTGCTTAAATCACTCCAAACAGGGTCAGAGAATTTAAGTAACACTGTTGTTGGATTGACCACGGCTGGCGGATAGTGTGCCGCAATAGCTGCGGTACCGTTAGCCGAGTCATAGCCGCTAGGTCCGGTGTTAGAACCGCCAAAGCCTGCCGGGCTATAGCCAAATACGGCGATGGAGAGTCCTCCGAAGGCAACAATTCCTAATACCAGCGTTATTATCGGATGTTCAACTACTTTAACCGCTATCTGTCCCCATGCGCCCGGTTTTTCTACCACACCAACTTTTAGTTTGGCGGGCCAGAAAAGCCATTTGCCAAATATTGCCAACAGTGCCGGTAGGAAGGTTAAAGCTGCCAGAAGCATAAGAGCAATCGCGATAGCGAGACTTGGGCCTAAACCGCGATAAATACCAAAGGAAGCCAGCAAAAGACATAACATCGCCCCAATAACAGTACCGGCGGAAAAGCTGATTGATTCGCCTACTTTGTCAACTGCCTCGATTACTGCCTCGTGTGGTGTTAACCCTCTGCGCAATTCCTCGTGCATTCTGAGAGTTAGAAACAGGCCATAATCTGTACCTGCGCCTAAAACCAGAATTGTCAGGATGGCTTGTGTCACGCTGGAAGCCTGAATGATTCCGGTTGTCACCAGCCCGGCAATTACCGGTCCCGACAAAATCAAAACCAAAACAGGCGCTAGGAGGGTAAGTATCGGCGCTAGTATAGCCCGATACACCAGAACTAACATGATTAGAATAGCCAAATTTGAAAGGGTCTGGGTAAGACGTTGAGCATCGGCTGATGCCTTGTTGTTATCCACTGTTGAAGCTAATTGCCCGGTCAGATTGAAGCTTAATCCGGTTGGTAGATTTTGTGATGTAAACTTGGCGCGGATAGTATTTATTATATTTTCCGCATCAGGACTGCCCGTACCAATATCAAATTCAAGCAAGGCTTTATGTGCTTTTCCGTCACTGGAAATGCCTTGATCGCGCACGTTCTTAATATGCGCCACACCTTTTATGGAATTGAGTACGGTGGTGAAAGCCGTTTGGTCGTCGGCGCTTAGTTGAGTGTCATTACGAGAAGCCACTACTAAAGTGGTTGCACCTCCGGTAGCTTGGAAGGGGTTATCCAGTTGCAAAGCGTGTAAACTCGGCGAGTCTGATGGTAAAAATGCGCTGTTATCGCTGTTAAGAACGCTGCTGAGTGAGGGCAAAAACGTCACACATACAATTGTTACACCTACCCAGATTAACACCACCAAGTAGCGGAATTTTACTGCAATCCTGCCAAAAACTCTCATTAAATTCCTCGCAATCTATAGTTTTAAAATGATCGAATTATTGTAGTGACACTCTTACCGCTATATATGAAATATTAAGCGACACCGTTTTATATCCTGTGCCGCTTAATGGATTTTATTATTTCTGAAGCGCTGCGCCTATTTTGTAACCTTCTGATAAGAATTGGTGAGGTCGTCCTGTATAAGATATGCCGCACCTTTTGCCACCAAATGCAGGTCTTGATCAGGAGTAACGACTTTGAATTGCCAGCCTGTTGGCAGTTTCAGCCGTGTACCGAGATTTGCTAAATCATCTATAGAAAGCTTAGGGTCAATAATTTGCGAATATGTTTGCATAACATAGGTGTCTCCATTAGGAGAAACAAGTTGAAAGGTGGGCTTGCCACTTAAAAACACATATTCGGTATTGCGCTGAATGATATTTTCGGAATAGGGACCTGCCATTGTAGTACCTGCCGGAATTTCGATTTTTGCCCGCAATTGCATTTTCAGGTCACCAAAGGTTTTTACTTCTCCAGCTGCACTATCACCGCTTGCAATAACCTGATCCATCATCCAATAGCGTGGACCATTCAGCGTAACTTGTAACGAGCCAAGATTTTTTGCTAAATCAGTTGCGTTTAAAGCTTTCCAAGCATCTTGTGGGCAATCACTCAACCCTTGGGTGTTATACACATACTGAACCAGTTTGCCAGATTCCTGAAAGACCGGTATCACCTCGCAATAGCGAGAGTTGCGCAACGGTTTTGATGAAGCAGCAGTTGTTGCCATAGTTGTCGTAGATGCGACGGTTGTAGCAGGCGAGGTTGTGGTGGTGGCAAGCGTCGTTGCGACGGCTGCGGTTGTAGCCGTATTGTCGCCACAAGCGCTAAGAGCCATGGTACTTAACAAAAGCGCTAATAAGACAAGCTTTATACCAGTTTTATACATCGGTTCCCTTTCTGATTGATAGCCATAAGCTAGATTTGGAATTTATTTACAGTATTGAGCTTAATAGTAAATTCGATATTTTTGATGTGGCTGTCGGCATATTTTGAATATGTCTGTAGTAATGTGACTTACGGCATATTGTTCTCTCCGATTTCCTCTGCTATAGTTAAATCCCAGATGAGGTACTTGTTATATGCTAGGTAGCAAATTTTTGGAAAATTCCCAAACCAAATTAGAATTTCAACCCGACGAGAAAAATATACCCCTTGGGAGGAATTCCCGACACTGGTATAATTGGCTAATTTCTAAACCCTTTGACTGGATTTCTACTCCAATCTACCTCGGAGCCTGCCTAAGCCTTTTTTATGATCGCAATTTTTACGGCAGTAGTTACCATGTTTTTGAGTGGTGGCAAATAACGGCGTTGGTTGTAGCTACCTTTATTCTGCTGGCAATTGACCGTTATGAATATTGGCGTTGGGGCGAAGAAATGCCAATGCGAGTAGCTACCGGCTATTTTCTGCTGCGGGTCGGGTTAGTTGCGCTTATTTCAGTAGTAAATCCAAATGAAATAACCCTTTTTATGTATTTGATAATCCCATTCTCGGCGTTAATATATTTTGGAAGTGGGGTGGGAATCGGGGTTGGGTTACTAACTTGGCTGATTTTTGCAATTCGAGTATTATTCTTTGCGACAATCGCTTCTGAAATGCCCAGACCCTTGCCGTTTATAAATATTTTCACCATCTGCCTCATCTTTATTATGACCACAGCTTACACCCTTCGCCGTGAAAAAAGCAGCCGGACAAACGCCGAGCGACTATTGAAAGAGTTAAAGCAATCGCAACGTCAGGTAGAGGAACTTGCTGCTACAAGGGAACGTAATCGGCTTGCCCGTGATATTCATGACAGCTTAGGACATTATCTTACCGTTATAAGCGTGCTACTCGGAAAAGCTAGGGCTTTTAAAGAAAAGAATCCGGCCGAAGCGGAACAAGCCGTGACCGATGCGCGCCGTTTGGCAAACGAAGCTTTGCAAGATGTGCGCGAGTCGATAAAATCATTGCGTACCAGTCAGGAACTCTTTTCACTTGAAAGGAAATTGCCGGTATTAGTAGCAAATCTGCAAAATGAACATTTAAAAATTGAGCTTGAAATAAGCGGAAGCGAAGCTGGTTTCTCAAAACAGGTTTTGATGGTGCTTTATCGGGTGGCACAGGAAGGACTAACCAATGTGCAACGCCATTCCGACGCTAGTCGAGCTAGATTGCAATTGAAGTTTGAGGTACACGTGGCTGAACTGACGCTTGAGGATAACGGTAAGGGATTTGATTTGCAAAACTTGTCAACCGGGCAGAGTAGTGGTTACGGGTTACTGGGGTTACAGGAACGCCTCGAAATCACAGGAGGCGAATTTCTACTGGATAGCCAACCCGGAAAAGGAACTCGTCTAGTTGCTAGGGTTTGTAAAACATCAGCTGCAGCTACAGGAGAGCTTGGCTAATTTTTGAGGAACAGATAAACTTGTGTCAATCTCAAATCTAAATCAAAACTCACCGGTGCGATTGCTCATAGCCGATGACCAACGCTTGCTACGGGAGGGTATTGCTTCTTTACTTAGTTTGCAAGCTGGAATTGAAGTGGTCGGAACGGCTGCTAACGGTCAGGAAGCGTTAGAAAAAACCCGATTACTTAATCCCGAAGTTATTTTGATGGATGTTCGGATGCCGATAATGGCTGGGGTAGAGGCTACCGCTCTAATAAAGCGTCAGTTTCCAACTTGCAAGATTTTGATGTTGACTACTTTTGATGATGAGGAATATGTAATCGAAGCTTTGAAGGCAGGAGCTAGCGGCTATTTACTCAAAACCATCCCAGAAGATGATCTTGCACAAGCGGTAATAGCCGCTCACAAAGGAATTTACCAGCTTGACCCGGCAGTTGCGCTAAAAGTTGTGGCTTCACTCGGGAATCCTTCAGCAAGCAGCCGTCTGCAATCACTTGCCTTACAAAGCTCTTCTCCGACTAATGCTGGATTGACCGAACGCGAACTGGAAGTGTTAAAGCTAACCTCTCAGGGACTTTCCAACAGCGAAATTGCTCGCTCTCTTTCCATCAGTGAAGGTACGGTCAAAAACCATATCTCAAGTATCTTATCCCGGTTGGGTTTACGTGACCGCATCCAAGCCATTATCTATGCCCGTGAAAACGGCTTGTTTTAATCTCTGCCATTCCAACTCTGAAGATTACGTTGAATATAATTTAGATACGATGTTGCCAAGTCCTATAGGGGGTTTCATACACATTGGACATTGTTGGCGAATTGAAACTCTAGCCATTTTTATAGTAAGTTTGATACTACAGGTAATACAATAGAAGAAACCTACGAATTGAAATAGCTTTAAGCTCTGAGTTGTAAAGTTAAACAATAGGTGATGTAAGCAGCAAAGTGGCAGGTTTCTGGTGGTCCAATTGCACTTGGATAAACTGGTTGGTGGTTTTAGACGACCAGAAAAAAGTGGTGGGAAAAGCAGATGAAACAAAGTGGGCAAAAGCCGCATGCGTGGTCACTGCTGTTTCTACATTGTCAAAGATAGTTCTGGTGGTTGATTGGTGTATGCTTTGAGGCAAAATTCCACTGATTGCAAGATTATTTAAAATGGGTTGAGCCTGTTCGTTATAGTGAGCAGGCTCAACCCAGATAAAAGAGTTTTTAGAATGAGCGAGGTCAGTCGCTCCAGCCATCCCTAAGAATGACGGCTTACTACTTGCGGTTGCGACACCGCTGCTGAATTTACCTGAACCCCACTGCTGCTACTCGAGGAGGTAGAGCCGTTTGAGTTGGTGACGTAACCGTTAGAGTTCGCGGTATTGTTTATTGAATTGATGACCTGCGTCCCCTCTTTGGCTATCATAAAACCCATAAACAGCACCAATGCACCCACTCCCACAGAACTGATTACCTTTGCAAAAGAATTGCGGCTTACCACATTATACTTTCGGGTTTTGCCTGAGGCTAATTCTACACTTGCTCTTCTCGCCCCTACTGCTTTAGAAGCGACTACCGCTTCTGTCGTAACTTTGCGTTGCTGTGCCCGTTGTCGGTACACCCAAGCGCCGATTGATTGTGCCAGTACCACTCCGGCAGTCAGCGCCATAACTCCAAAGATCAAAAGCGCATTCCGCCCGATATTTACCTGTTGGGTAAAGGTATGAGCTAAAGCCACCACAAACAGCAGATAATTTAAGCGTTGCATAGTTTTCCAATTCTTGCCCTTTAGCTTTTTCAGGAAGAGATTGTTGGAAATAACCAGCAAGAGAAGAATAACCAATGTGCCGATCAGTCCGAAAACACTGCTGATACCGAAAAGATTAAATTTGAAAGCGCCATCAGTGTTAAAGAAAAACCCTAAAAGGCTACTTCCCCAACTAAGCTGAAGGGCGGCAGCGAAAAAGACGTGCGCCAGTGAGGTAATTCCAGCCCAAATACCGACATCTCGACGCAAGTTAATATTCACCGGGTTTTTACGGACTTTAAGCATATTAATTGGGCCGATTAACAAGGTTGCCATAATTAACAACAGCCCGATGTAACCTGTGCCTACCGAGAGAGTTTCCAAGATACTCTGGGCGGGAGAGGCAAAGATGGCAGCGATGAGGCAACCAACGAAGGTAATCCCGGTCATAACCGCGTGGGTTTTGAGGCGGGGATTACTGTTTGCGCTAATATTTTGGATTTTAGATGAAGCTAACATTTAATAATCTCCTAAAAAAGCGACCGGACAAAGGCAAATTGCTAATTCTGATTGGTGAAATCCGGAATGACGGAAATGGATAAAGACATTTCAAAAGAATGATTTATATTGATAATAAGATTCTACAGTGTGGAGATTGGAGGGGGATTGAAACCAAATGAGACTTTTCTCATCTTGTAGGTGGTAAGGAAGGCAATTAAAACTGGTAGTGGCTTTGGGTGCGCCTGAAAAAGCTAGACTTACTTCCATATCTTCGCCTTATCTTCAGGTAATGCCACTGAGTCTTTTGTAACAAGCTGGTTAGCCGGAGTTTTGCATAATATCTTCCGGCAAACAGTGCAACAGGTCTGGAAGCCAGCCATTTTTAGCCAGATCGGCAAAAAAGCCTCATGCCACGAAGCCTGTTAAGGTGGCTCGCGCGAGAATTAGGCAAAATGGCTGCTCTCAGTGAAATAGGCGGGCTTAAAACGGCTTATAATGCGTGGCTATTTTTAAGGCTTCGCAATGGGCTAAATAGCTCTAGTATTTTACAACTGAAAGCAGTAATAGCGACTTATTCGTTCTTTGCTGGAAATATTAGTGGATTTAAGTTTAAGCTGCAGGGACAGGCTTAGAACAAGCTTACTGACCCGGTATCGCAGAAATGTTTTCTGTTATAAAACCTCCATAAATGCTGCGAAAATCCCAGAATATACCAGTTTCTCCCCCGTTTGTACAAGATTTACACTACGAAAGTACCCGGTTTTGCCCCCTCCATTTTAGGCGGTTTGAACTTACAAATGGTTAGCATGCGGTGAATTAACCGTTCATTGTGTACGAAATTACCGGTTCAAAATAATTGTCCTGCTTTGTCTGAGCGTCAAACTAAAAATCGCGCCCCATAGCGCTGGACAGACATTTGCCTAGGATAGCCTGCCCGACCTCCAGCACCAGCAACTGCTTTAGGCTCGCGCTTCTGACCAAAAAGCCACCAATCCCTTGTTTAGCCCACAGAAGCAAAGCGCTAACCTCTCCACTGATTCACATATCCCAGATCCTGCCACTTCAACTAGCGTAACCCTTCCTATTCCTTTGTTCTCCTCGCTGCTGCTAACACACTGTTAATCAGCACATTAGAGAGGGCACTTTGAAACAAGAGTTGAGTAGAGTGGCAAACACTCTCCTAAAGCCGCGCCCACCAGCGCAAGTCGCTGCTTTGCAAAAAGGGGAAGGGTGGGAAAGTGCGTGCGCCGTCAGTCACAGTACAAAAACTGCAAGCCACCGGTTGGGGCGTATTGCCGCAAAGAGTGTGTGAAAAAGTGTGGCGGCAGGGCGAAATAGGCACGTCCGCGCAATGTGCGGGGCAAAAAATTGGTGGAATCAATTTGGATATACTATATCGCTGCCTGCTACGTGTTCCATTAGCTGGCGCATCATTTCCCCAGCTTGGGGGTCGTGCAGAATCTTGAAAGCTACATCGCTGCTATATTGCACTTGGGCGCTAATGCCGATCAAGTGGCGCTCTGGCGAATTTAGATCGAGCAGCTTAGCTTTCTGTGCTAGCATATCCCGGATCACTTGCAGGAAAGCCACGTCCCCGACCTCATCGGAAACGGTTACCTTGAGCGTCCCGAACTGCTGCAGCCTACCGTTAGCCTCACTGCCCGCTTCGCCCGTAGACTCCAGCACTTGCCGGGTTTGGCTGGCGTGCTTCTGCTGCGACCGCTCCCAAGCTGCGTAAGCTTCAGCGATTACATTGTCGATTTCGAGCAGTTGCTTCCGCACCATGGCATCGAAATCCTCTAGATACTTCTGCTGCCACTCGGTGGAGATGCGCCTAATCTCGCGGGAAACGGTGGCTTGCGACACGCCCAGTTCAGCGGCAATGCGAGCTTGCGACCAACCCTTGATGTAAAGCTCACCAATCTTAATCCGATCATGCAAAATATGCCCTTTGGTGCGGTGTGTTTGCCCGTGCCGTGTCAAAACTAGCAACCCCTTTCATTAGAACAAAATATCTTCCGCCAAGTGTAATTATACCTTAATCAAGCAAGTGGTTGCAGGTATCAAGCGCAGGGCAGTTGAAATTCTCCTCACCGAGGAGGAATGCTAGCAGGGGATTAACTCGGAGATCGCTGCGAGGCGTTCAGTTAGTCATGAATTCGTGAATAAGCTGCGTTCTATCTTGCAACGGTTGCAACATAAACCCCGTATTGCCAGCCAACATCAGTAATCTAAATACGCTGGTTACAGCTAACCCACCGCAACGGAAAGAATTTCTCAGGCTAAGATCACATAGATAGCAAACCTGCCGAGAGTAGCAGATCGGTCAATTTCTGCAAATCCCTGACATTTTTCTGAAGAAAATCCCGACAGGTTCTTGGCTCCTTTCGTAAAAGTCGGCAAAATTAAAACAGGCTCTTTCCAAAGCCATTACCAATTCTTTATTGGTTTTGGGGCGTGGAGAGCCTAATTTTATTTTAACCTTTACACGAAAAGAGGGATTTTTATGGAACAAAATAACCCCGAGCCAGCGAACCTGGCACCAGGAGGTTGGCACTGCACCTATTGTGCTGATAACGGTATTATCAAGGCGCCTGTCGCTGTCTCGGTGGGCTGGGATACGTGGACACTGGAAGAGTTGTCCTGGCGGACGGCTCCTTGCCCGCAACAGGGCTGCTTAGCCGCCGTTTCAGAACTAGCGAACTGGCAAACGCAACACCAATGCATTTGTCAGTACGGTTGGCTAACCGTGCAGATCCATAACCGGACGCAGTATATGCCTTGTCCCGATTGCTCGGAAGGGATTATAATCTCTGGGGAGCTCGGCAGGGCGAAGCGGGAGCTCAAATCCCATCTGGCTAACCTAGTGGTGAAGTCCGGTGGGCTGGTAGGGGAACTGACCAAGTTGCGCTTTGAGAATTTCAAAGGCGACTCCTATGCAAGGTCAAATGCTCTGCATGAAGCGCAAAGCGCCTGTAAGAAAGGCGCCTCCTTACTAATCACCGGCGCGAAAGGCGGCGGCAAGACCCATTTAGCTGCGGCGTACTGTAACGGCGCATCTGAAAGCGGGAAAGTAGTGGTGTTCTTAACCATGCCAGCGCTACTTGATTTGCTGGATCGGGCACGAGAGGGGAAGAATCCCCACGAGCTGGTCGAGGAGCAGTTATTGGTTATTCTGTTGCATATCGATGTGCTGGCGTTGGAGGGTTTGGGCACCGAAACCATCAGCGCCTGGTCGCTCAGTCGGCTGTTTAGCCTCTTGAACGGGAGAATTAACCGAGGGATCACGACGCTAGTAACCACCAGTTTCACCATTCCAGAATTGGCACAGCGCGGGTACGATGAGAGAGTGATCGACCGTCTGAAGCGTTATACTCAGATTAATCTTTCCAAGGAGGATATTGCCTGATTTATCTGATTTAATGGCACATAGTTCCCCACCGCAGCGGTGGGGAGCCATAGTTGCTATCCCTGATTTGTAGCCTCTTCTGTCCCAACCCTAGTATAATTATTGTAGGAGGTTAGAATGAGCTACAAGTTGGTCGCAATTGATCTCGATGGCACTTTGCTGGACGAACAAAAAAAGATAAGACCCCGTGTAAAAGATGCAATACAAGCGGCAGTACGGGCAGGTGTGGTGGTAACACTGGCTACCGGAAGGCGGCATTTGGGAGCACGTGCAGTGGCTGATGAACTAGGGTTAGAAGTGCCACTGATTCTATATTGTGGTTCACTTGTTTATGATATTCACTCTAGCAGCGCGCTTTACCACAAACCGCTTCCACCCTCTTTTATAAAGGAAGCAATTGCTATAATTCGCCAATCCGGGTATCAACCTGCCATTTTGCAAAGCCCTTTAAGTGGAGAGCGCATATTCCTCAGCCAAAACTACGAGGATGACCAATTTATGCGGGAATATGCTGACAGCGGTCAACGCCAAGATTTAATAGAGCGGTGTAGCTATGATGAACTGGCCTTTGTAAAGGATGCGCTTACGGTGGTAGGGATTGGACCGAGAGCGGCGATGTCCCGCTTGCTTGGCTCACTGAATAATGGTTTCAAATGCAGCCTTTTCAGCTATCCCTTGCTGAGTAAGAACCTTGCGGATTTTCACGGTTTTGATTTCATCCAGCCGGGTGTGGGGAAAGGGATCGCGTTGGCAGCCTTGGCAGAGCATTATGGCATTGCGCTTTCGGAAACGCTTGCGATTGGAGATAGCCCTAACGATCTGGACATGCTAAAAGCAGCGGGACTTGGAGTAGCGATGGGTAATGCGGCAGCCGAAGTAAAAGCAGTGGCAGGCGCAATTGTCTCTACAAACGAAGAGGACGGCGTTGCGGAAGCACTGGATAGGTATATACTGAAGAAATGAGAGCGCTCCCAAAGCGTTTGGGGGTATCTGCTGCATTAGCTGTGGTTTTGGCGTGTTGCATATCTGAACAGTGATTCACGCCAGTTTAGTTTCGGCGATCTAAATGGAATCTGGTGCAGGCAGGATAATGGTCTCGGTATCTAGCTCATCAGGCTCTGGCATAATAGGGCGCTTTCGGTTGCTCAATCCAGCAAGTTAACTGTATCGCAATATCCTCTATCTAATAGGTAGAAGGTAGAGAGTCCACGCCTCCTTATAAGGCGATTCTCCCTCTGTGATGGAGTTAATTATAGCACATTCCCACGTTACTTTTGACAACCCATCTTGTCATAAGCTATAAATTCCGCTTTTTTACGACTAATTAAACCATCGCCGCAATGATGGGTTATTAAAAGTGATCCGACTACAACACCTGTTCATCCCAAGCCGGCGTAAGTCAAAATATCTTTTATGGCTGTTTGAAAATTACCTTTATCAATTTGGCTCATGTTCGGGTGGAGGGGTATCGCTCCCAGTCCTGGCTTTTTAGAGGAATGCCGGAAGGTTTCACCGGGATAAAGAATGTAGGCGCTGGTTACTATATCCACCACTTGTTTAGAGCCTAGTGGTAGATACCTAATACGCTGTTGATAATCAGCCATTTTGCCATAAGCATCATAAGGATATGTCTTTATGCCATCCTGCACTACAATCCGATACTTAGGATCAAATAATATTACCGCTTCAGCTTCATTTCCACGCCATACTTCTAGAGCAAAATCCGGTGTTAGAAAAGTTCCACTATCTATCCCTATGCCAGGCGTATTATGCAGTCTCAAATACTTTGGCTCATATTTCATTTCTACCTGCAAGCCCTCTTTGACTAGAATAATACTTGAAAAATTGCGAGTAACATCAACCTGAAAACGTCCATCTTCCAGTTCGATGAAAAAGTTATTGCGGGTGATTTGAAAGCCACTATTGACCAGAGAATCGATTAGTGCCTCAGTTATATAAAATATTGCCCACATCTCATATATATCGGCCATTTTACGCAGGGAAAGATCTGTCAGGAATTGCTGAGCATCCAGTCTGATTTTCAACTCAGCACGAAGCTGAAGGTAAAGCCGGAAGAAACGGCTATAGGCAAAGTTTTTTAGCAGTACCTGGGTAGCTTTAATTGCTTGGGTATTATGTTTTACACCATGTAAAAACGGCTCCCCAGACCAGCTAAGGCACCGCTGCTTGAACCCCTCACATTCAGGTAGTATTTCCTTGAGTTTTCGTATCTGCAACTCAAGTTCATCGGTCTTCCATTCCCGCCGTTTGAAAATATTATATTCGTTGGTTAGACGGACTAATTCTTTCTCTGCACTCTCGTGGATGGCATTGAAAAGAGGTACAAGGTGGTAGGACAGAAAACTTTTCAAAAGCTGGTTCTCATAGACATCGCAGGTCAACTCCCAATTCGGTACGTTCCAGATACGAGGGAGTTGTTCCTTGCGACATTTTACTGCCGCTTGTTGAGGTAGTTTTACATACTCTCCTCTGCGGGGCTGAACCTCACCTGAGAAAGATCCCACATGCTGTAGCAACTTTTCGCCATCTTTACGCCCTAATACTTTATATGGATTGCGACGGATTTGCGCCATTACTCCTTCCATCTCCACTACAATTTTCCGCAACAGTTCGTACTGGCGTAAGGCGGAACTCTGTCCTTCGGCTTTCTGCGCCACTGCTTTTTCGGAAGAAGGAGAGCCTACTCTGAACAACAGGTCATAGGATATTGCCGCAATATCTGCCAGCATCTTACGGTATTCATCATACGAGACTTTGCGAGGATAAATTCGTACTCTGGCGATTTGTTCCGGCACGCCGGGTGCTGTTACTTTCAATTCATATAGACCGGCAAATTTATCCGGCTTCCAATACCATAAATTATAATTGGGATTATCTAGCGGACTTTCCCCATCTACAATTGCTACTTCAAGCTCAGCTGGAGCAGAAGTGGTACTGCGGATAGCATGGCGCAGTTCCTCTACCAGGGTAAGCTCTTCATTCTCACTCCGGGGATCGAAAGATACACTCTTACCATTTATTGTAAGCCAGCTATTAGCGCCAGAAGCCGGTATAGCCATCTCGTTTCAACCTTCTTTGCATCTCTTCCAAGCGTTTTTGGGAGCGCGGAAGTTGCTGCTGTTTTGTGAAATTGATCAACTCTTCCAGTAATTTGCGGGTGGTTTCGGTATCGCTGCCTCGAACGCGGGGTAGGATGCGTTGCTTCATCTGCAAATCAAAAGCTACTTTAGCGCCCAGCAAGCCTTTGCTATTAGACAGATATAGCTCAATATCTTTTAACACCCGGTAGCCCAGACCTAAATCAGCTTTATTCAGAATTTTACCAATCTCAATTATCTGGTCGTGGTAAGTTTTGTCGAGTTGACGGGATTGGTAGCTAGACCAGCCTACCGAAGACAAGTCAACTAACTCAGGTAATGCCTTTGGCTCGGGTATTTTATCCAGATCCACCTCGAAGAACTCTATGGTGTTAGCGCGGTCTATCACTTTGTCACTAAGCATTTGGGTGGTCTCGTCCACGTTAATAGTCCCGATAAAGAGCAGGTTAGCCGGAATAGAGACTTGCTGTGACACAGCCAACTTGTCGTGACCATGTTGGGCTACCAACCTTTTCCATGCGCTTTTCCCGATCAAGGGGATAATGCGGTTTTCAGGCTTATCCTCTTCGAGGGCGCTCAGGAACTGTGAGAAATAATGCTCAACATGCGCTAGGTTCATTTCATCCAAGCACATAAAGTAAAGGTTGGTAGGGTCTGCTGCCGCCTGCAATAGAAAATCCACTGCCGGTTCAGTCTCATATTCTCCGGTAAGCGTATTTAGATAGCCTAGCAGATAGCGGTCATCATTCCAACCAGGACGAACTGCCAAACGCAGATAGCGTCCATTCTCCACCGTACTTCCCAGAGCTTGCGCGTAGAGTTGTGCCAGCTTTGATTTGCCTGTGCCGGATAAGCCTGCCAATATCACAAAGGGGCGGGTTTTCAGGCAGATATGATAATTGTAGATGGTTTCTTTATCAAAGTAGTAGCCGCTATTTGTAATATAGCGAACTACATAATCCAACAATAGTGGTTCTTCCATTCGCTTGTTCCCCATGCGCCTCGCTATTTCCTCGTATTTCGCTTGCGTCAAATCCAGCAATTGTTGTTCGAGCGGTTGCCCGATTATTTGCGCTACCTCTGCTTGAGATACTGCCCGGTTGAAATGTTTTTGGGCTTCCACCTCAAGTGACCCTGCATTTATAGCGGTAACTTTAGCTTGCAAGGGAAGAATAGAGCCGTCAGGGCTGGCTAATAGCAGGCTAACTCCCGGTGCAATTGTGAGGGCGGGGTCGGGTTGGTAACCCAGCTTGAAGTTACTGGTGGTAAGATAATATTCCTGTAATTTCGCGCCGTTTCCCAGTTTGTAGATGGCAAAGGCTACCTGTACGGGCGGTTTCGAGTCAATGCTCCGTGCCTCAAGAATTTTCCAATTATCGCTACCCAATTTTATGAAGCGGGTGTTGTCTCTTAAAAGTGCGCTGGCTAGTTCTGTAGCAGTCACTTGCTTGTCTAATAAACCGCGCTCTTTGGCTTTATCCAGAATATCCCGGAGGCTACTGGTTTTGCTCTCCATCTCGTTCAAAATTGTAAAAGCAGCATCATTCATAGCTATTTTTTCTCCTCGCGCTGCCTTGATGATGTTGCTGAAATCTTCATTACTTATTTTGCGGATGGAATGAAAATTGAAAGCTTGTACTAGAGTGCCACCAAGCCATTCAATCTGTTTGCGCAAAGGATTTGCAGCATCTTGCAGATTCAAAGCCTCTGGAAATTCAAATTGCTGGAGTGATAATTTATATTCGACCTCATCCGTTTGTTCAGTCAGTTCCTCGCTCACCTTATTTACCTTTGCCCAAGCAGTAAAGGCGTATTTAGGGCCAGGTCGATATATAATAAGGTAAACAGGCGTTTGCTCTATTTTCTTGATGGCTTCGATTAGTTCCTTCGAGTCCCCGGCAGCTTTTTTTGTAAAAGTGTAACTTTCTCCGTATTTTTGGGATTCAAAATCGGAACCATGAATCACCACAAAAGCAGCACCATCTAAAGGCTGTGGCGGCCATAACTCTAGTCGATTATTAGCCAGCAAACTGGTAATTTTCTGTAGTAGCTCATAATCTTTCGCATTATAGATGATAAACCGGTATATATCAGGATTATCTCCAAAGGTCATTAAGGTTTCCGGTTTGCTCAAGTCTTGTTTTAATAGATTTAGGATTTCTGAGCTTGGCTTGTGTATCTGCACATACAAGCCATTCTTTTTGTTAAATGCAAGGATAAACTGTATTCGTCCTGATATAAGTATGCTGAGTCTCTGACGTGGGCGAGGTTTAAGTGTGATGGTTTCCCCAAAGGTAGTGGTTAACCACTCCGGAAAACCTTTTACAAGCCTTTCTATAAAAGCCGGACCAGTTACTATGCTTTGTTGCCATTCTCGAAGAGATAAAACTGCGCCGTCATCATCTTCCTCCTCTAGCGCATCATCGGGGTTAACCTCTAGTAGCTGGCGCAACTCCTTCAGACTTTCAATCTCTCCATCCAGCTCATGGGTTAAACAGTACAAGAACCAATCCTGTTCCAGAAAATCCTCTGCCCCTAATAGCTGTTTTAGTTTGCGCGATTCTTCTTGAAAAATCGGCAGGGTATTGGTGCGGTATCCCAACAGGCGCATGGTTTCCTGAGAAATGGTGTTATAGATCGCAAATTCATCAGGGTAAAAAACCATCAACAAGCCTGTGGTTATATTCTGACCAAAACCCTTAATTTTCAGGATGCCTTCGGCTTTTTCCAGTGGTGTGAGCGCTCCGGTTGAGAGGAGTATTCGTAAGGCTTGCCCGATATTCTCAGCGCGAGAGTCAGTTCCATCTTCTTGCCTTACCATGGTTGAACCATAAACACGCGCCCCTGAACCCCAGATGTAATTGCCCCTTAGCGTCAATTTGTCGCTCTCAAGCGCTTCTTCAAGTTCGGCTATTCGGGCAGGCTCAAGCGCTTTATTCCCGAAAATTGTCCCCTTGATTGATACATCTCCCAGACGGGTATCATCCTCGAATACCCATACCTCGTGGTTAAAGAAATTAATAACATCCACTCTACCCGAAGTTGCCAAAGCTTGGCGCAGTTGAGCAGCCCGTTTGCGACGTACCTTGATGCGTAGGCTGGTTAAGGGGTCAGCGCGAAATTCTTCAAAGGTTGCTTTTAGTTGCTCTATCAAATCAGCTTCTCCAACGGGCTTTGCCTGTGACGCTTCCGGTTCGACTTTAGTCTCCTCAGTCGCTCTGGAGGCGTTCGCCAATCGCTCAATCAAGCTTTTCCCTGAAGTGTATTCCTCAGTTACAGGAGTTGACGAGACCAACGCTTTAAGCGCAGCCGCCTGCTTCGGTGTCAATTTGAAATTCGTGCCTTGTGGGAATTTTAGAAAGTAAAAACCCTTGAGAATTGGGTCAGCTTGTAGTGCGCTTTTTTTAATACGTTCCGGCAATATTTTCTCGATATGTAAGCGGACGCGCAGTTGTTTTCCCTCAAAACCTGAAATATCTTTGTAAAATGATTCTTCTAATTCATCTTGTTCCATTTCTTGGGGCGAGGAAATAACTGTAGCAATTGCCACTACCCCTGCGTTTGTGCCTGACTCCCATAAATATACCGTGTCCCCGCTATAGATACTACCGGCGTACTGGCGAACTACCCATGTCATTTCGGTTAGCTTTTTCAAAGCACCAACGAGGTCATAAATATCCGGGTTAGACTGGAATAGCCACGTACTATCCTGAGTTTTCTCACTTGCGTTCTGCAACACGGTAAACCCTTTACCATGAAGATACTCAATAGCCTCATCCTCGTCGATAAATGTATATATATCAACTCCCTTAGCCATATTAATTATAGGTCTTACAGGATATAGAAGAGCAACATGCTCAATAAACCACTTATTATTATTTTCAGCTCTTCTCCAATCTTTGTTGTTTCTCAGTTTCTCATCAAATCGGGACATTGCAGCTAATATTTCATTTCTTGATAAGGCAGGAATCATGCGTCAACCCCTCTAAAGTCAGAATAAGAATATATTTAATGATGTAAGATATTGTTAGGCTTTGCCCTGTTCTTCCCCGTCCCATTTCTCCAGCACGAGGCGGCGGGTGCGGTATTCGCCGTATAGCTTGATTTCCTTCTCCTTGAGGACGCGGAAAGTTTCACCGGGGAAGTCTGCCCCGTACACGTCCTGCGGGTCGAGAATGTAGCGCAACTCGTCGCGGGTGAGTCCGTACAGACGAGCGATACGTGCATCCAGTTCGGCACGAATATGGGCGCGACGTTCCTCATTCCAGAGGAAAGGAGGAAGGGGAAACGATGAATTATGAGGGATGAAGGATGAATTTGGGGTTTCCCGTTCATCATTCATAATTCCTCGCCCATCGTTTCCCCTTCCCCGTTCATCGTTCATAATTCTGCATTCATCATTTCTTCTCAACACCCGTTCCCGCCCGGCTGCGTCCAGTTCCTGCCAGACATCCTCGGCGAAAGGCTGCATGTCCCACGCGGTATAGACCAGTTCCAGCACCCGCTCGCTGATGAAAACTACATCCGCCGGGCTGAAGGCTGAAGGTGGAAGGACAGCGAGTTGGTTTAAGTAGCCATATGTTAAATGAATACCACCAACCTTTTGTCGGGTTATATAATCAAGAGAAATGCTATTTATAGTAGATAAGAAACAACAAATCTTAACAATTTCCGTTTTCTCACCAATAAATACTATTGGCATAGTGTGACCTACACCTACCTTAGGTAGAAAACTGAAAATTGCAGTGCGCTCTACAACGCTACTTGTAACATCTCTAAATCCCAATAACCATTCTTTTTTCCATTTATCTTTCAGGCGAGTTTCAACCTCTTTTTTAGCAACCCAATAACGAGGAGTTATTACACAATCCGGGTTTTGCAACTCCTCAGAAGAGAAGTTGCGTACTAAACCTTTGCGTAATTCCTCTTCGCTTATGCCATCATATGTTCCCCAACGATGGGTAAACTGGTGCAGTAACTTGGCTTCATATAATGGCAATAACCCCACCCCCGGCATACTGTGGAATAAATGGCTATCGTTGGACATATCCAACATTCGCAAAAATGAAACGCCCCATGCGTTTTCGCCAGTTCGTTCATTAATAAGCACCGGAACTCGTGAATAGATTTTTTTGGTTAGTTCAGCATCCACTTTTGTTCGGAATATCGGGCAGGTTTTAGTATTTGGATTTATCTTCTCTATTTCTTTTTTAGACAGGATAAAATGTCGGATTGGCTCTTCTATTTCTTCAAAATATCGAATTAAAAATGCAAAATCGGTTGATTCAATTTTTGAAGTAGAGCCGCTAATCGTAAAAGCACAAAACTTGAAAGCATGATGTACATCTGAAAAAATGAATGCCTCATTCTCAAAACCAATAATTCGGGCAAGGCTTTGTTTCTCAATTAAATCGCCAAAGAAAGCTTTGGTGGTATCATCGGTGGCGATTCCAGTTGGCACAATCACTCCGGCGCGTCCATATGGGTGCAACAAGTTACGTGCTTGTTCGGCAAACAGGGCGTAAGTGTTCACATCCCCCACCGCCGTTAGTGGGAAGCGGCATGATGCGCGAATAAAACGGCTCTCTGCTTCTGCTTGGTATTTAGCGGCATCGAATTTTGCCACACGCGCTATTTTTAACTTGTCAGGACTTTCGCGGTATTCCTTAATACGCTTCTCGCGCTCGGCTTTGTTGGCGGCTTTGCTGATATAGGGGTCATCTACCCAGTGTTCCTGCTCCTGTAGCTTGATGCGCTCCCATGGAGGGTTGCCCAGCACCACATCAAAACCGCTTCGGAAGGATGAATTCTGGTTTCCCCGTTCATCATTCATAATTCCTCGTTCATCGTTCCCCCTTCCCCTTCCTCGCTCATCGTTGACCCTTTGGGCAAAAATGTGAGGAAACTCCAGTTCCCAGTGGAAAAAGCGCAACTCCTGCGCCAGTCCGTATGCCCCCTGTATCGCCAGTCCGTGCCGCGTACTCGGCTGGAAAATATCGTTGGTAGTGGGAATACGCAGGTCATCGCTCTTTTCCAGCTTGGTAAAGAAAGCCGCCGTCCACAGGTTGTAGGTGGTCAACTTGTCCCACCACTGCGTACCTTTACCGTGTAGCCGCTCGTATTCCTCTTTCTTGGCGCGTACCTGTGCCACCGCTTCGTCCGGCATTTTCTCCAACCGCAAAGCAAAACCCGCCAGCGTGTCCAGCGTGCCAGTTTCTTTGCTGCGCTCGAACAGACTCGACTGCACCATCTCATGCTTCAGGTAAAGTTCGCGCTCCTGCTTGTTGCGCTTCTTGAACGCGCTTGCCACCGCCTTATTGTCGCCCGTCACCGCCGTATAGGCTTCGTCCGGGATGCCCTGCTTCACCAGCGCATCGCTCGCCCCCACCAGACTATTGCCGCAACGAATATGGCTATCCAAAAACGATAGCGGCATCCCGCTGTTATGCCCTTCCAGCCACAACGCCAGCTTGCACAAATCCACCGCCAGCGGGTTCAAGTCCACCCCATACACACAACGGGTGATGGTATCGCGCACCGCTCGCCGGAACTGCTCCGGGTTGGGCTGGTCTTCGCCGGAACGTACCTGCGCCAGTTCTCGCCCCAACCGCCGCGCCGCCGCCAGCAAAAAGTGACCAGACCCGCACGCCGGGTCGCACACCGTAATGTCCAGAATCGCCTGCTCACGCTTAGCTCGGTCTGCCCCCGCCGACTTCAACCGCTCTTCCAGCACCGGCTCTAACGCGCTCTTGATTAACTCGTGCACCAGTTCCGGACGAGTGTAATATGAGCCGGTGGTCTTGCGCTCAGTCCCCGTCACCAAATCAAACGAAAAACGCTGAATTATGAGCGATGAATTATGCTTTACGGAGGCTGATTTTTCATCGCTCCCCTTTCCCCGTTCATCATTCATAATTCCTAGTTCATAATTCCCAATGACCGGGCGGAAATCCAGCAGACTCTCATAAACGCTGCCCAATTCCTCCACATCCAACGCGCTATAATTCACCCGGCGCAAAGCCTTGGTCTGCGAATCGCGGTAGAGCGAAAGGGCGCGAACGGCTTTCACCAACTGCTCGTTCAGTAGTTGCGTATTCTCCAGATGGGGGGAGGCTTCCGCTCCAAACAAATCGCCGTCCAGCGCAGTAATTCCCAACGCCCCCGCGCCCTGCTCATCCTGCAACAGCCGGAAAGTAGTGAGCAAGCCTAGCCACAAATCGCCGTAACGCCCTCTGCCCACACTCGATTGCTCCACCAACTTCCGCAAACGTGCCACGCTGTAATGCGCCATGTAGAGTTTCAAGCTCTGCTCAGAGCCGCCGATGAGCTTTCTTTCCTCAGCCACCATCAGGAACAACAAGCGATAGACCAGCCGCAAAAGCTCACGATAATAATCAAGGGCAGACAATTTGCCGCTTGCCACCGCCTCGCGCAGGGCAGAATTAGCGGAGTGACGCAGGAAGCCATTCCCCAACTCCCGCAACGCCGTTTCTACGCCATCCCGCAAACCCTCGCGCACTCTACCGCCCGCCTCCAACGCTTGCTGATGATACTGTTCCAACAAGCATTTCGGGGCATCGTCCATCCCTTCGGGCAAGCGGGTGCGGTGCAACAGCCGATAAAACAAAGCAAACTCGCTGAACTTCTCCCCCTCCAGCATCGCCTGTAAATCAAACTCCACAAAGGTCAGACGAGTGGTACGGGAAGAATCGCGCAGCAGTCGCAGTTGTCGCCCGTTGGTAACAATCCCCCACAGATGCTCGGTATTGTTCAGGTATTCCTGCATCAGAGCGTGAGGCGACAGGCGCGGTCTGCCCGATTCAGGGCGTTGGTCTAACGAACGGCGGAAGCCTTCAATATGGATGGGCGGGAAATTCTCGTCCTTCCCGGCGCGGTGGGAAATAGCGTAAGTGTGGTTGTTTACCACGCTGGCAGTGGGCATAAACGTCACGGTATAGCCCAGCGACTCCAAAAGAGGCGTGACCCAATATTGGCGCGTATCGCTGGTGCCGGGGTCTTGCTCTTTCAAGCGCAGCAAGCGTCGCCGGAAAGCCTCCCAATAAGCGCGGGCATCCCCCCAAGCGGTGGCAATCTCATCGGTGAGGCGGCGGCTCTTATCCAGCCCAAAATCGGCGGGTAGCTGCGCCTTCGCCTCCCCCGTCGCAATCTGCTCCAGCAGATCGGCGGGTATCAAATTTCCTTCGGATGTGACACAACTGAAACTCATATATTCCAACCTGTTGTAATGATGAAAGATGAATTATGAATTATGAGTAAAGCAGGATTTCTCACTACTGTCATTTCCTGTGTTTATCCTTTACTGTTTTGACGCTGGCAACAAAGATTGAGATTAGCTGATTAGCTTCTGATAACAATTCGCTTAATCTATTTTCAGGGATAATTTCAGCTTCTACTAACAATTCAACCCAGTAAATTGTTTCTTCTAACTCCTGTAAGCCACCTTCGAGCTTACTAATGAATTCAGCATCTGAACGACTTCGATATGCTTCCGCATAGTGCGCTCCCACCGATGTGCCAGAACGAAGCAACTGTTTGCCAATAACCTGCGCTTCTACCGATTTAGGTAGCGTAGTATATAATTTGATGATTCTGAGCGCGAAAGCTTTAGTGCGCTTCCTCAAATCACTTGCTTCCAAATTCATAATTCATCGCTCATCCTTCATCCTTCATAACCCCCTTAGGAACAGGTAAGTAAACGTAAAGCCCCAGCACATCCAGCGGCAGTTGCGGACGCACCGTGACGCGCCCGGTTCGAGTAGCCTGCCTCACTCGCCGGTGCGACTCGTATAGCGCCCCTGCTTTTTTCTCCGCCTTTGCTTCCAACTCTGTCTTAAGCTCTCTTATCCAGCTTAAAGTCTCACTCAGCCGTTCGCTAATCTCAGAGGCTGCCAAATTTCCGGCAGGTATGGCTTCATCCAGCAACTTACGGGCGGTTTCTTCATTCAACCAACTCAGGTTGCCGGGGCGTCCCTCGAATCCCGCCACCACCAGTTCTTCCGCCAGCATCGGAGTCTTACCGGGAGACTCAATCAAAAGTCGCATCCTCAATAACAAAAGGTTGGTGCGCCGAGTGACATTAGCCGTCCGGATAACCCCACAGCGACTGGCAGGCAAGGGTGGAGTAGCGCCTTCAAGGGCGGTGTCCAGCAAATATTCAGCCAATGCCTCGGTGAGAGGATGCAAACGCCCAATCAAATGCACCCCTTCCGACACAGGTATATCAAAGGTAAGCAACACTTCCGCAGGAGTAGCTGCCCCACGTTTGGGGGCAAAGCTAGCGCCTATTTTCTCCCTCACCGGCAACGGTAGTTGCGAGAACGGCAGTCGCCAGAGGGTGTTTTTGAGGGTAGTACCCTGCTTAACCTGAACCAGTGGCGCATTCAACCGCTCACAGGCGCTCTGCACAAACGTGGCAACCGTCGCAGCATTTCCCAACACCAAATCGGTTTCATACAATTCCTGCGCCACTTCCTCCGGTTTGATAGAGTGTTGGGCGAAGCGGGTACGGCTCTCTTTCTCTCGCTCCACCGCCTTATCCCAACTCTGGTGCAGTTCATCTACGCTGAACCCTTCCGCATCCTCAAAGCTCAACTGACTATCGGTGTCAAACAGGGTAAGCTGCTTTGGACGCGAATCTTCTTTAAAGAGGGAGCGCACTACCGTCTCCACCACACTCTCGCTATCTACCGGCAGCGGTACGGTAATACCCAGACTCTTGTGAATAGTGACCGCCTTTCTGAGCAACACTTTCAGCACTGCCTGATCAATCGGGTTGTCGTCTCCAAACAGCAGCACAGTCCGCACTTCTAGGGAAGGCTGTCCATAGCGATCTACCCGTCCTTCGCGTTGCTCTAAACGGTTAGGATTCCAGGGGAGGTCGTAATGTACTACCGCGTTAAAGCTCTCCTGTAGGTTAATGCCTTCGCTCAAACAATCGGTTGCCACCAGCACCCGGCGCGGGCTTTCCGCCAGTTCGGCTACCCGCTGTTCTCTTTCCTCCTCAGAACTGGCGCCCGTTACCGCAATTACCTGCAAATCCGACCATTGCCTACCAAAGCGTCGCTTTAATTCCCCGGCAAGGTATTCAGCAGTGGCGATGTAACGACAATATACAATCGGTTGGTAGCCGCCCCGGATTAGAGCCGCCACTTCTTGGGCTGCCACTGCCGCTTTTGGGTCGCTATCTCCGTAAAGCCCTTTGGCACGTCGCACAAAAGCCTGCAATTTCTGTTTCTCGCTGCTCCCCATCAGCGGTGCGCCCTCTTCTACCACGGTGGTTGGTTCAAAATCCTGAGTCACTTCTTGTTCGCTCAGGTCTAGCACATACTGGGCAAAGAGCGTGTCTGTGTCTGCCGCTGTTTGTCCTTCTAGCCCCTGCTCCGGTAAACGTCCTAACCGGGCTTTTAGGGTAGCTTCCGCCGCTGCGGGACTGCTCATCACACAGCGTAACAGCGCCAATGCTGCCCAATAACGCACGCGTTGTTTCCAGCCCGACATCCCACCGCCGGTATCCTTCACCAGTTCACGGGCGAAATCGTAGATGTCTTCAAATAATTTGCGGTACTCAGGAGATTTAGCCAGAGAATATGTTACTTCACGCGATTTGCGCTGCGGGAAGGGAGTATCTTCCCCCAACCAGCGCTCCACATCCGCCCGCCGCCGTTGCACAAAATGGCGAGCTAGCGCTTTCCGCTCCGGTTCTGTCAGATGGGTTAAATCCATCTGCCCAAAAGTTTCGTCCAGTTGCTCCAACAGGGAGAGGAAAGCATCCTCCACCCCGCTATGAGGGGTAGCAGTAAGCAGCAGCAGGTGCCGTTCCGGGTTTTTCGCTAATTCACGCATCAGCTCGTGTCGTTGCTGAGTACCGCCGGTACCGCTAGAGCGAGTAGCAGTGTGGGCTTCATCTACAATTACCAGTTCAGGGCAGCTTCGAATGAAGCTATCTCGCTGCCTATCAGATTTCACAAAATCAATGCTGACCACCAGCACCGGGTAATGCTCATACACACTGATATCGCCGGGGGGCAAAGTGCGTTCAAGTTGTGCCAAAGTGCCGGAACGCACCACCACCGCCTCCAAGGCAAATTTCTCGGATAGCTCTCTTTGCCACTGCTCACACAGGTGGGGTGGACACAACACTGCCAATCTTTTGGCATCCCCCCGGTCTAGCAGTTCACGGGCAATTAGTCCCGCTTCGATGGTTTTGCCGATACCGACATCATCGGCAATTAGTAGCCGCACCGGGTCGAGGCGTAACGCCATAAGCAGGGGCACAAGCTGGAAGGGGCGGGGACGCACACTGATCCTGCCCAACGACCGGAAAGGACCAGCGCCACTGCGGAAGGTCAGGCGAGTAGCATCTCGCAAGAGGCGACCGGAAGTATGATCGCCGGTCAGGTTTATGTCCGGTTCGGGGAAGGTAGCCGGTTCAATTTTATCTATGCCCAACGCCTCGGTGATGGGCAAGTATATCCCTATCTGCTCTTTTTCTGACCCACCTAATGGCCGCAGCAGCAACAAGTTATCCGATTCGGAGGGCAGCACTACCCATTCCCGTTCTCGACAGCGTACCAGTGACCCTACTGAATATGCGCTCATGCTATCCCTTCTGTTCTGTGGTTGGCTGAGAGACCGGCTCAAGGATTAGGTAGCCATCTACAGCGTTTTCTGGAGCCGCAGCGGCTATTTGTTTCTCGAATTCCGTGGGTGTAACCTTTAGCGCTCCAAGTAAAGCGTATTGGGTCACATACCCTTCCAAAACTTTATCACGCGTGATTAGCTTATTTAATGAGGGTATTACAAATTTCTTCTCCGCCTCCAGCTTGTCCTGTTCAGGAAACTGCACGGGCAAATTCAGGGATAGCGTAATATTTTGCTTGTAGTACGGGGGCATTTTACTTCGTAAATACTCAAGCCACTCAAAACCTTTTTCTTCTTCTCTGGCAAAATTCAACCAATCAATTACAGTGGTGATCGGTATTTCATTTACAAAATCGCTATGCAAATATCTGGAAGGATCTTTTCCTAATAGATTGTCGGCAATTTTTCTTGCTTCTGTTCTCCAGGTTTTCAGTGTTTTTGCCATTTCCTTTTGGGCTAACTGAAACTCGCCAAGCTCGGCGTAGCAGCGAACATGGGAAAGACTTGCTATACAAAACAATTCCTCATATGCCATGTCACGATGTTCTTCTTCTTCCTGAGCAAGCAATTCCGCATATTGATGTGCCAACCGTGACAAGGTTACCCTGGCATTATTAATAAAGCCAAGGCGATCGGAACCACTAAAATCAGGCAACCTCTCAAGATCTGCCAATGCCGTGCGCAATTTTGCTAATTCCTGTCGTTCTAGAAGTTGTCGGACTGCCTTTACATCATTTTTGATTTCTTCTAGTTTTTTACTCAATTGATCCAATTTATAAGTAAGAACTGCGAAACCCACAGCAGTTACAGCCAGATTCAAGCTGGCCATTGTCATAAGCTGACTTCCGTAGCCCAGCAATAATTGGGTTGCCTGGTTAGCTGAATTGGTATTAGCTAGAAGAGTAGTAAACCCCTTGCTTCCAAGCGGAAGCATATGAGTAAAGCCTGAAGCATAGGTTGAAACATCGCCAGATATAGGAATAAGATGCCGCACGATCTGTCCTGCTCCCTCGAAACCGGGTGCTATCCGCACGGTGCCACCATATAGTTGGTACAAACCCGTTTTAAGACCTTCAATTAGCTCAGGACTTATTGTTCTTTCAAGCAGGTACCCGGCGAATGGTTGCATTTCTCTTGTCTCCCTTAATTTGATAAGAATAATAACGCCCAATTATCCAAGCCAGGTATCCAACTGGGTTAATTGTGACTCTAGGTTATCCGCCTGATTGATAATCAGCACCCTGTAACCTGAATCTTCCAATTCATTCTTTACCACTTTAAGATCAATAGGTGTGTAATCATCGATACAAAACAGGCAAATATAAGCCCCACTGTAATAAAAATCCGGCGTGATACCAACACCATCTAAAATTGGCTGGTACTTGTCAGGTAATTTTCTCCCAGAAGTTTTTAGATGAGCATAAACCTTTGCCGCAAAAGCCCCTAGTTGTTGCCCCTCAAAACTAGTTAAGCTCTGGCTATCAGAATCCTTGGTAGTACCATTTACCAGCTTTAGTAAAAAGTCCCTAACCAGATAGCGGTTGAGTAAGGGGTGATCCGGTTGGTTGGAATACGAGAGCAGACAACGGTAGCAGGCTCTCCCGCAATCCTTGACCTCTTCAGGTTTTTCCTGTCCGGTCAGCGGGTCGAAATGGCAGATTTCCAGCGCGGCTTTTGCCACTTCCGCCAGCGTTTTCTCGTCTTTGACAATCCGGTTTAGTACCCCAACGCCTCCTTCGGCTGCTTCCCAGAATAGGATTTGCCGATGAGTTCGTTCCCCGATGCGCTCGGAAGCTAATTCTTGCTCTTCCACCTGAAAAATAGCCTCAATGCCCCTTTGTAAGGCGTACTGCAAGCTCGCCAGAAAGCTATCTTCGCTGTTATCTTCTGGTTTAACCAACAGCAAATTGCGGGTATCCCTTACCAGCACCCGTACTCCACTTAGCACCTGTTGCTGATCGGTGCCCAGCGCTTCGTCGTCTTCGTCGCCCGGTCTTTTAGCCCAGATACCTCGTTTTAGATCAAGGGTAAAACCCGGTACCGTAGAACGGCGCCAGCGGTGATTGACTCGCCAAAGAGTGGCAGCCGGGGCGTAACACAGGTGGATTAACGCTTCTTCTCCTTCGTCTCGAGCCGTCGCATGTATACTGCGATTACCCGGCGGAAAGCGGTAATGAGTGGTGATGTGGTAGCCCTGCCTGGTTCGTTCTTCTTCTTCGCTGGTGATGCGCTCGATGCGTTGGGTTGCCATTGTGGTCATTTCAAACAGTTTGTCGGTGGTTAGACTATTGCTGCCATCCATTTGGGTGCCGCACTGCTCGCATAGTTCCACGGTAGTGGGGCTGTCATGAAAATAACCGCAACTATTACATAGCTTGGCTGTAATAAGCCGTTGCTGAGCGCTTCCAGCCGGCAGAATGGTGCGGGTTACCCGGTATTTTCGACCCTCATGATAAATTACATTGCGGGGGCCGAATTCGGTCAAAGCCAAAAAGCGCGGTCGAGATAGAAAAGTGCCGCTTTCTTTACCGGTGGAGAGGAAAGCCTGTACCGGCAGGCGCGGGAAGTTATAGCCGGGTAAAAAGCCTTCGCTGGCAAAATATCGGTAAGGGTAGAAATCGGTCTCACCATCTTGCCCGGTGTTGCAAAGCAAGTCTTTCTGTTTGAGGGCTTCACTTTCGCGCCGCTTTGCTTCCTCGATATCGCTATCGGCGGTACGCTGTTGGTAACGCCGATCAATATCTGCTCTGGCTTCCTGTAATTGTCGTTCTGCCGCCGTATAAAGTTCCCGCCAGCGTTCGCAAGCTAGATCAAAGGCTTGTGCCGCAGCGGTAATGACATTCTTTAGCCATTCTTCGGAATACCAGCCTGTTTGTGCCAGATCTTGCTCATCGGTTCTCAAGATGGATTGACAGGTTTTCAGGCATTTTTCCACTTGCTCTGCTTTTAATTCGATGGAAAGGGCTACCTCCGAGCGGAGTGGAAAGTTATTAGTTAGAGCAGCGGTATCCACCACTTCTATCATGGAACGCCCCAATTTTAAACCGGTTACGGCAAGCCAAATGGCGTGTACATGCGCGCTCACCAATTCTTCATTGCCGAGGTCGAGTCGCGGGGGCGCCACTACTCCCGCTACCATACGCTCCGGTCGGCGAAAATAATACTGGTCGTGCCCACTTCCTATAGAGCAGTAGGAGGCCACAAAAGCCGGTTGCCCACTCCGTCCGGCTCGACCGCTACGTTGGGCATAATTGGCCGGTGTTGGCGGTACGTTCCTGAGATGTACCGCATTGAGATTGGAGATGTCTATACCAAGTTCCATGGTGGGGGAACAAAACAAGGCGGCTAGATTACCTTCCCGAAATTTCTGTTCTCGCGCTTCTCTGAGCTTTTGGACAACCTGCCCGGTATGTTCTCGGCCTTCAATTCCCTGTAGCGAGGCGGCAGTTTCCTGATAGAATTTCGCGAAGAAGCGATTGGGATTGGAGTTCCGCTCGTAAGCTAAATTCATCCGTCTGGTGCGGACTGGATCTCGCATTAGTGCATTCCGATCGCCCACTTTCCAGATAAGCGAATCACTGCGCAATTGAACCGCCTTGCCTTCTGCCCCGGCTACTTCTACCAGAAACCCGGTCTTTCGCAGCACTTCTACAAGGCTTTTTGCCAGTATTAGATATTCGGCGGTGTCGAGATTCTTGGTCAGGGTTGGCCACGTGTTGCAAGAGCGCAGATAGCGCCCAAGTGAAGTGTTTGGACCAAAGCTCCGCTCTCCTTGGCCGGAAACTGGCACACCCGGCTGGACAAAGCGAGTGGAAGAGTAGAGGAATTCATTTTCGTCAAAAGTCCATGGTTCCTTTAATGCTATGCGCACCCGCTTTTTGAGCGCTTCCTGATTATCCGGTTCCAGACACTCGGCGCTGATTGCTAATTCCCGCCGCATATAATCTAGTATTGCCCTTACAACTCCCAGGCGTATTTCCGGTGTGGTTTCTGCCAGCACGGCATGCCCTTGCCATAATTTTTCACTCTGGCAGACCTCTTCAAGGCTATCGTAGTCCACCAACAGCAGTCCGCACTGTTCCAGATTGGGCTGGTTTACTCTCCAACCCCGTCTTAAATCCTCATATATGCGGTATTCTATTAGTTCTTGTAGCACTTTCTGGTTGCGGCGGGCCAGTGGACCAATCCCACCCGGACTGGCTTCCACCGCATAGGTTTCTTCGGTTAGTCCAAGTTCTGTGACGACTGCACCGGCTACCTGAGTGTGATCCAACCCTACGGTATTTTTGGTTAGCGCTTTGAAGATGGCCGATCTGAGCAGGGCAACCTCGATAAAGTCGTTAAAGTGTCCGGCCTGCAAGGAAGCGTCTTGGCGATTATCTGTAAAACTCAGCAGTTTTTGAGCGGTTTTGTCAAGGCTACCATCTTGCTGCATTTGCTTGACCGCCGATAAAACCAGCAAGGTCGTAGCGGTGCTGCGCCCTTCACTGCTCAAACGGGATAGCTTTCCGAAGTCGCTGACCTGTCTTTTAGTATAGACTTCTCCACACCGCAAGCACGTCAGGAAGGGGGTTGGCATGAACCAGGAGATTAGGTTTTGCTGATTTTCATTCGCCAGCAGAGTTCCAGCGGTACTCACTTTTAGGCGGCGCGGTTTATAGGCGGCATATTCTTTTTTTAGTTCACGCCCTCGTTTTAGTTCCTTGAACCAGGTTTCGGGTAGCAGGTCAGTATTTTCTTCAGACCATACGCCCGCAGCGTCTACCAGCAAATAGCCGTCTATTACCTCTGTGGTATTTTGTTCATCCCGGGGAAAGGGGGGACGCGGTATAACGGCGCCTTTATCGGTATGATAGGTGCAAAGGTAATATTCTTGCCCACATTCCCGACAGAATACGATCGGGTACAGTAGCTTTTCAGTGTCCTCTCCCGGCGCATAGTGCTGTCCTTCGAGGGTTAGATAGCGTTTGTCTGGCGCTTCGATGGTGGAGTAGATTGCCCCCCCTTGCGAAAAGAATTGGTGCAATTTGAAAGCAAAGCCGGGATTGTTCTCAGGGCTTTTTACCTGACTGCCATAGTTGAATAGCATTTGTAAGCGAGTAGCACAAGTACTTGCTGTTAATCCGGTCAACTCTGCCAACTGCTGGGCGCCTTGCCAGAGGGTAACCGGTTCTCTGCGCCGCAACTTGCCGTCGGCATCCTCTCGCAGACCAAAGGTTTTTTCGATCCAGGTGGCGAGGGGGTTTTGCTTGAGTTCCTCCCAGTTCAAAGAGGGGGACAAGGGGCTGTTGAGGGCTTTAGTTAGTTCTTGGGATGTTGGGTCGGTGGCTTGGGAAATTCCCCACCGCAGGGTTTCATCCACTACATGTTCCAGACTGACTGCAGCCCCGAATATCTTGGTGGCAACCTGGGCTACCGCTCGCGCTCTTTCTGTGCGAGTTTCCCCACTCGACATAGTGGCGCTGGTGCCAATGCATTGTAACTGCTGGTTTCCGCAGCGCTCTCGCAAGCGTCTGACCAAGAGCGCCACATCCGCCCCCTGCCTTCCTCGATAGGTATGCAGTTCATCCAGTACCAGAAATTGCAAAGCGCTACTGGCGCTATCCACAAAGGCGCGTTCTTCTGGTCTGGTAAGCATTAGTTCCAGCATTACATAGTTGGTGAGGAGTATATGTGGGGGGTTTTCTTGGATTGCCCGCTTTTCAGTGTCACTTTCCTGACCGGTGTAACGCTTGTACCTGATCGGGCAGTTATCTGAGCCTAAATTCTTTACAAAGTTATTTAGGGCTTGTTCCTGTGAATTAATAAGGGCGTTCATCGGGTATACGATAATAGCCCTGACTTTGCCCTTTTCCGGCTGGTGCTGGAGTATGTAATTAATTATGGGTATTAGATAGGTGAGACTTTTGCCGGAGCCGGTGCCGGTGGTAACTACGTAGTTATGACCTTGCTCGGCAATTTCTATGGCGGTGCGCTGGTGCTTATATAGACGCAAGGATTTGCCATCAGCCCTGAATAGTCTGCTACAAAGGGGGTGAAGTATATTTTGGCTTACCAACTCTTCGATGGTTCCGGCTGCCTCGTAGGCGGGACTTAGTTGCAGGAGGGGTTCGGGCCAGAGCACTCCTTCGGCCAATTTAGTATCTAAGAATAGTTTTATTCTGTCATCTAAGATATTAAGGAAACTGCTGATGTAATCCGAATAGTTTGCGACAACTTCACCCCGCAACTTGAACGCATCCACACAAGACCACCCTTCCTTGGTAAGTTAAATCTATTAGTGATTAGTATTGTAGTTTTGAGAGGGAAAAGGCTTTGCGAAGCCGGATGAAACGGTTGCTTTTCCGGCGTTGGTAATGTCCCACGCTGCTGTTACTAGAATTAGTCTGAAACGGCTGGGATTTAGCTTAAACATTTATTCCTTGCAGGCTGGAATTATTTTGAAACTAATCTCACTATATTTTACCGACTAGACACACTAAAGTTAAACTGTTTTGGCTACAATTATTATATACAATCCCACAACCACTTTTGGTAAAAAGCAAGTAAAAAACAATATAAGTACGGGGGCGATATTATTAGCCGGTTACCTGCGGAAGGTTAGAGCGCTTATTGCTGGATCAGCGGTTTCAGAAGGTACCGAAATACAAAGGGGAAGATGATCTGGCAAGTGGGCATTTGTCACTTTTTTGCTTGCCCGCTAGAGGTTCATGGTGACTAACATTCGTTAGCTTTAGGCGCTAGACAGAAAATATCTATGGGAAAGATAGGTAAGCTACTGCTTTATTTTGGTCTAAGCCCAAGTGGGATATGAATCTCTTGTGTGTTACAAGAAACTCGTTTGAGCCAGGAATGGCAGAGCGTGATGCTCTGGTAGCGAAGTAGTAGCAACTCCTGCCTTGCTACCAGTTGGAGGTGCAAAATTTGCATAGCTAGGGGTATTAGAAATATTTCCCCGAACCGGAGGGGCAGCTTTCGGCTACCAGAGCGCTGAAAATGTGTCACGCATCCCAACCTTTGCCTCGCAGCTAGAGCGTATGCGGCTCTCAGTAAGGTTCCCGCTTCTTTTTGGAGTGCATCCGGGTCATACTTCTCCCACGCTTTCTCGTCAGAGAATTTCATCTTTTGGTAAAGCTCTGCCGCTGTCAGCTCCGTCTCCACAACCTTTACTGTGGTGGTGCAGACACGATTTGTGATACCTGACAGACTTGTGACCACAGCCACAAGTGTCTGGTATTATTTTTCTCCCCTGCCTCATACGATTGGAAACAGCACTACCTCCCCTTCGGCAGGGGTGCTATTGAAATCGTCTGCCTCCTGTCCCTGTTGTTCGGGTAGTCGCTACTAATGCTTTAGTCATTTCAGTAATCCTTTTTCAATTTTTGGTTTTTCAAGTGCTACAACTAGGAAACTTTCCTGTAAGGGATAATGTTCCCTTACCCCTATTTTGCCGGGTTTGCCGCTGTTTTACAATAGGATATAGAATTCCTATGCAAGGGTTGGCGAACAAGGGGTGGGGTGGTACGAAAAACGTACTACAGGTGGTACAGAATCCGTACCACCTAGGTAAGGGGTGGTACAGAATCCGTACCACCTAGGTAGGGGGTGGTACAGAATCCGTACCACCTAGGTAGGGGGGTGGTACAGAATCCGTACCACCCCCTCGGCACAGGGCAGGTCAGCCCGAAACGCTCCAAAATCCGCAGGGCAGGGCAAAACGCTCCATTTTCATATATTTTTCCTCATTTTCATATAAAATCGACCCATTTTTGCCCTTCAACCTTCTCGCACGACCCGTTTTTGCGCTCTCAAGTCCAGATTCCACCCAGATTCTTGCCATTTCCTCGTTTCGTGCCGGTTCGGCAAGAACCTCCCCGCTGCCCGATCCTCGCCCCAAGCGCCAGATCGTACCATTTTCGCTAAAGTTGCGCAGATTCACACAATATTCACACCAAATTCACACGCCGTTAATGCAAAACCTCATTTTCACCCCATTTTTCTCCATTTTCATATCAAAAACCATCATTTTTCACTCCCTTTCGCTCTCTTGCTCGATTCGCCACTTTTGCGCCCCCACTCCGTTTGGATGAAAAGAGCCAGACCTACTCCAAGGAGCTGAGCTTGTTGTGTAGTCAACACTTTATATATATACATATATATAAAAGTGTCAGCTACCAATTGACAGCGGTCGCGAATTCCGCACTTTGGGCAAAATCTACAGTTATAATCGTAGCTTTATGAATTGCCAATTTCTCAATCGTTTGCAATCGTTCTTGGTTTATTCGGTAGTAGTTAGTCTGGTTACCTCTTGGTCCGAGGCGCGTTAAAGTGAAGTTCAATCCAACCTGTTGCAATACCCGAGAGAGCAATTCAATCGGTTTTTTTGCAAAATCTGCCTTCAGGATTATCTCCAAATTGTGCGTAATTTCGGCTTTGTGAGCAAAACACCAGTCCACAAACTTACCCTTTGCTAGTTCTTCAGTGGATAAAACGACGGCGATATCAAATTCGATCACATCTTGCGTCCATTTTGCTGAGTTGACTAGCCCAGCAGCGGCCAGCACATCGCCCCGCGTCTTATTTGCGGCAGTATAAGCTTTCCAATCAGTAATAAGCTTTTGAGGATCATCGAGCTCTGTTTGACCACGCTTTTGAGGATCATAACGCCTGGTCAGCATCATATAATTGACAAGCGCGGACATGAATTTTCCCTTATTGTCCAGTTCCACCAATTCGGCTGTAACTTCAGCTTTATAAAACTGCTGTATTCTGTAGCGATTAGCTTTAGCCCAGTCAGACATTGTTTTGTAGTTTTTGTTCTTCAGCTTACGAGCTTCTTCGTCCGTCATATCTTCTGCCTTAAGAATTGCGGTTAATTGCTCTACCTTAATTCCTTTCTTAACCTGTTGGCGCAATTTTTTTACGTCCTCCCTTTCAGGGTGCGGGAGGGCATCGCTGATTTTATGACCTTCTTTTTCAGCCTGATTATAAAAATTAGCCTCAAGGTTATTGTGGCTGGCATTTTCGGCTACCCAAATGTTCGTCAACAGCTTGATAAAAGCCAGCTCTTGCTCGCTATTTAATACGCCACTGGTAAACATCTGGAATATTTCGCTCTTTCCATAGGCTGCTAAAGCTTTGGTAACTAGTCCTTTCTCGATAACCTTACAGTCAGTTGGTGTGTAGCGCTTACCCGGTTGTATCCAGCATTTTATAACCTTAGCCTTGCGATTACGCGCGGCATGTTGCAACAAGTCTTTATGATTTGTGCTACCCCATGAACCGAGTACAAAGGTTTCTTCAAAGTGTTCAAAGTTAAAGTCTATGCCAGTGCCTAAGCTGGGCGAGGCTATTAGCACATTATACATGAGCAAGTTCTTAGCGGGGTCTTTTAGAATATTACGGGTGGATTCGTCACTACTTTCCAACGATGTAACTTTTAGAACTACAGGCTTCTTATCCAGTTTTTCAGATATCATCAGCACCATATAATCAGCTTCTGTTCTGCTGTTTGTGGCTACATAACAATATTTACCCAGCTTGATAGACTCCAACAGAGCAGCCTCTATACTTGGTCGATCAGGATAACGTACTATCGGCGCGGCATCAGTGTGTACGTATCTATTCTCGATAACTTCGATGTTTTCGACGCCAAACAACTGTGAAAAAAATTCAAAAGTAATCGGACTGAGGTCGGAATCAAGGCAGATTATGTGCTCAGCCTTTTTAAGAAGGGCACAAAACATTTCAAAAACCTGCTTACGATTATTCTTGATGGTATTCCCGGCAAAGTGTCTAAGAATCTGCTCAATTTCATCTAGTAGGATAAAATCACTTTCAGCAGCCTTTAGAAGGTGAATAAGCGAATCGACGCAGATAGCAAGCCGCCTTTGTTCACTCAAGCCGCGTTTATCCACATCGTATCTATCATCCTTATTACTCTTAAAATCCTGATAATTAACCAGTCCCCACCGTTTCGCTACCTGCTTTAGTAGTAATTGTCGGTGTCCAAGGGCAAGAAATGAAGTCTCAGCAGCAGCGCCTCGGATTAAGCGCCCGATCATCTCAGTTTTGCCGGTATTTTTAGGGCTTTTTATCAGGGTAACTTTCTTAGTGGGTGTAATATCAGGCAAATAGCGCTCATTGATGATTTTATCCCGGCGCAAGGCTGGCATATCCAATAATTCAGGCACATAATAGGGATGTGCCTCCCCATCATTCAGCGCGGTATCTATAGTGCGGTGAGTGTGATCTTCCCCCAACTTTCCTTCAGGCCAATTCGCTACTGCGTCGCGTAAGGCGGCGCGAGCCTCGTTGTAATTGATTTCACCCCCTCCAACTAATCGTCCAATCAGATAACACACCCCGTTAAGGGTGTGCCAATAGTCTTTTCGAACTTCTACCAATTGATTGAAAGTATGGCTTAGCACTTCAATTCCGTAATGAGTCGAGGGTGTATTATCAGAACGGGCGCTAGCTTGAGGGTAGTCTGCCGCGCTGGAAGCTCTGATGCGGGCTATTGCCGCTTCACCGGGTTTGGCTTTTTCCCATTGCCCTATCAGTTTGGTGAGTTCCTTGTCCTGCAAAATTACCGACTTAGTTTCGATAACTCCTCCTTTGCACCCGTAAAAAAGTCTTACGGCATCTTTGCATGCTTGGTCGGCAGCTTGCCCGAAAGCAAACATAAGCGCGGTAACAGCCTCACGCCAATAGTCTTTATTGGTAATAGGTGTTTCTAGCACAAATAGCGCCCGTAAGCGTGGGTTATCTGGCTTATAGGAGGGTGTCCGGTAAACGATTGCAGCATTTAACTTAATAAGTTGGTGATTTAGTATTTCAGCTTCATTTGCAGCGTGGTCGAAGTCGATTTGAATAATTTGACCGCAAACAAAGTTATTCTGAAGCCGATGCATTTTGCACTTGTGCGGGGAACCATCTTTATTTACTTTCTTACTGCACTGCTCGCCCCCGGTGTGTTGGGTTGACAGGGTGTAGCCGGCGTTGATGTAGTTCTCTACTTGCTTAAGGGTTAGTTCAACATTCTCAAAGTGGAAAGTGAGCTGATTACGGGTATCTTGTTGCTTCCTGGTTAGCTCATTCCATTTCTTTGAAGAATCACCAAAGTCAGGTTTATCACCCGGCGCGGCTATAATGGTTTTGCACACACTTAGCTTAATTGTGGTTGGAATTTTCATTTATGCCTCCCCACAAGCACGCCCAGCTTTTCAGTTTTCAGAAGTAAATGCCAAGGAGTTATCAGATTGGTTTCTTCCGGTTCTCTGGTCTGAGCGTTTCGTATAAATCGAAACAGTCCAACCATTTCCTGGTGCTGGATGTAAATTGCGCCCTTGCGCGCACAGTGTGCTAGGGGGTTATAGTTTTTTGGTATCATTTAGAATCTCTCTTAAAACTAATAGTTAATTAAACTCTACTGGTTTTAAGCGGTTCCTACAGTGGGAGAAGTATTTACTCAAGATTTGAGTAATGGTATAATTATTCTGTAAGTTCCGCATTCGTTATTCACCCGCGCGGTGATGTTTAGCAAAATCCCACAGCCGGGACCTTTTTGCTTAAAATAGGACAAATGGAACGGATTTACAGATAATAGGTTATCTAACATGTCTGTTAGACTCTTGTAGTATTGGGCTACAACATGGTACCCTATACAAAGGGAACAAGCACATCTTTTTTAAGTGCTGTGTAATCCTGAGTATAGCTCCCGCTTGCTCGGTATCCGTTCCATGAACCGGTATTACTCTGGTCAGTAATACCGGTCTCGATTCCAGAACAATTTTATGTTATTAAACTCCTACAAAATATAAAAACAAAAAAACCAGACTATCGCTTGTCTGGTTCCTACAATTATGCGTAAAACTCAGACACATCAAATCGTTTTTGATATGTCCAGACCCACATCAGTGCATTGACGGCAGTTTTACGAACTATTCTTTTATTTCTCGCCATACCCCGCTACGTGTCTAATAAATAGTACACGCTTATCTGGTTGCAGAGCTTCCAAACCATATACTTTACATCCTTTTATATGGTGCTAGGTGAGCTACTAATAGCAACTCAGCTAATCTTTGGAAATATTTTACAGAACATAAACCCGAAATGCAAGCATTTTCTGTGACTTATCAGGGCTTTTCAGAGAATAATATTTTTTACAATTGGTGAACTTCAGCCTCTTGCTAAACTGTAAAGTTTCAGAACTGGTAGCAAGCTCAAATTGTTAAACACTGAAAAGCCCTGGTGACTTATACACATATTTGGATATTAAGGCTATGATAGGCATATAGCAAACGTTAATTAGCCGCATTCCTTTCCCACAATAACATCACGGTACTTTTCTGATATCTTTATGACTTTTCCAAGAAAACGAAAAGTGAGGCGAACGGGCTGAGCTTGCTTTCATTAGTATCAGCTAATTGAGAAGTGCGAGTCTCTGGATTGTGAATAACTAAGTTCCGGTTTTTAGAGACTAGCGTACTATTAGCTTGTTACGGGATAGTGGGTTGGATTTGCTTTATTTTAACAGGTCAAAGGTGTGGTCAATTTCCGCCTTGGGGAAAAAGCAATGGGGATTTTTAGAAAATGATCAACGGTAATTACAACTGGGAATCTCAAAAAACCGCTCCCATAGAGTTGGTGGCGCTTTCGGGATGTTTAACCAAGGCGACCTGCGACCCCCCCAAGTGCTTTTTATGATGCGCCTGCGCAGACCCTACCCTCCCAGATTTGCGGGTAGCCTCCCTCAAAATTCGCGTGGGACATGACCGTCCAGCGCGCAGCAATTTTTTTGAGAGCGAGTTTTGTGGGTGTAGCACTCTGGCGTAATATAGCTGAGTTGGAAGCAATCCATGTTTAGTGGCAATCAAACTCTTGACAGGCGTATTCCTAAATGATAAATTAAAATAGCGCAGAATATAGAACAAATTAGCGCGTGGCGCGCAGATGTTTGCACCATCGGCACACCACTGATCCCGTCCTGATCAGACCAGGATAGGACTGTCGGAAATTTTACCACATGTTTCGTAAAGTGCGGAACATAATCCCCCTTCCTCGACAGCTATCCTAAAAATAGTACAAGTCTCTGAGTGAGCTCCTCAGCTTTTGTGGCTAAGGTGTATTTTCTCGTGACTTTCGCTATCCTGGGATCACAGCTACTTTTTCTGTTTCTGCCAGTTTTGTGAGCCGACCCTCTGCATGCTAGTTCCTGCCGGCGCTGCCATTCGGAGGGTGGGTTCCCTGCCTTCTTCTTAATATCAAACCCAGTTGTGATTTATTTCACTATCGTTTATCTTTACTAAGGAGTGAATCCTATGCCTGACAAAATCCCAGAACCGATCTCCATACCGGGTAATGTTTTTAGATCCGCAGCCGAGAGCCACGAAGAGAACCTGATTAGCGCCATCGAAGAGCTACAGTCGGATAGCGTTCACCAGCCTGCCGATGATTCGTTTGCGTGGTTACTTGAAGCAGCCTCCTCTAATAAGCTGTTTCGGCAATTGGCTGACGAGCTCAAGGTTATTTTCAACGGTGAACCTCGCTTTCAGGAACTATTTTACGGAACCGTAACAGGATTTCGGCAGGTTTTGGAGGGGGCAGCACAGCGCCGCCATGGCGAGGGGACGGGACTTGCTACGATTGATGAAGGGAGGGCGGCACAATGATAGCAAAGAATCATCCCTTCGCCGGTATCAGGCGGGTAAACCCCTGGGGGGGCGAGTTCTGGTACGCCAGGGAGGTAGCCCCGCTGCTGGATTACTCCAGCTTTGGTGACTTCTGGAGTGTGATCAAAAAAGCTGAGCGAGACTGCCGAAATTGTCTGGTCGAGCCAAGCTTCCATTTTTGGCATATCAAGGAACGGGTGGGCGCGCTGGGGCATAAAAGGCACTGGCAGCGGGATGTGCGGTTGTCCGCTTTGGGTTTGCGATCGGTGGTGATGGCGGCAGATTTATCTAAACCGGTGGTGTCGTTGTCGCAGGGTTACTATTGGGCTGCTCAGTTGCAAGAGAGTGCTGACCGGAACAAACAGGCTAGAGGTGAGGCTGTGGGGGAGAGTTTTGGGAGAGTGGATTTCAGGGGTGTGGTTGGATTCAACCCTCTCCGACGACTCCTGGAAGAACCGCCGGCAAGCCCAGAAGAGCTGGAAAGTTTTGGCAGTACTTATGTTATGTTAAGTAAGCTATACAATGGGATATTGTTCAACCGCCCTGAAGTCGGCAAAACCGAAATGCCAACGGATAGTGGGTTTCAAAAGGCTGAGATGGAGCGAAGGGCGCCGGTCTTTATTGACCCACTCCTCCTGTAATTGAAGTGGGGTGACGAGTTTATCGATTTAGCGCGATAGGAGCGGTTTACTCTCCATTTCGGGAGGAGCGTGAACCGCTCTTTTTATTAATCTTATTTTAAGTTTTGCCGGATAAGGAGCTGTTTCTTAACCTAATTTAACCAATTAATAGTACATTCGTACTATTTCCTGCACGATTGGGCTAAATGCTACATTTTTGTAGCTTTGGAATTTGAAGGTGCGGTACAAGTCGGTATGATGATGTCAGTAATAGCACATGTGTTCGTGTAGCTGTTGGGGCTAAAAGGGCAGCTACATCAGGTATGTGACGGTATGTAACGGTTAAGAGTTCTCTTACTAGGTGTCGTTATCCGCGCCCCTTCTCACCGCACCTTTACGATGGGCGTTTGTAGGGGTCAGGCTTTTATTTAAGGGAGGTGTATTGTATGCGCGGCACGGCTGCAGAGACTTTTGGCGCAAGGCGCTTGCCTGAATTTGCGGGTTTACCCTTGTTTCTCTCGGCAGTAGCGGCGGGGTTTCCCAGTCCAGCCGAAGATTATGTCGATACCCTGCTGGATTTGAACCGCCTCTTGATTAAAAATCCCGCCGCTACTTTTTTTATGCGGGTGAGCGGCGAGTCCATGCTGGGGGCGGGGATTCATCCCCACGATGTGCTGGTGGTGGATCGCTCACTCAAGCCCCGTGATGGCAGCGTGGTGGTAGCAGTGCTGGACGGCGAGTTTACGGTCAAGCGCTTGCGGAAACGGCAGGGGGGTTATGTGCTGGAGGCGGAGAATGCCCTATTCCCCCCGCTGGTGGTCACGGGCGAGATGACGCTGGAAATTTGGGGGGTGGTTACGGCGGTAGTGCACGATTTGTAGGGGGAGTGCTGCAAACCTTTCCGTTAAGCGTTAAGTTAAGAGGCTGGAAATGGGTTTTATACGGAGTTTACTTATCTTTACTTTGCGGTCTCTAAAAATGGAGGAAGTGAGATATGAATCCGGCGCTGGCGTTGGTGGATTGCAACAATTTCTATGTTTCGGCAGAGCGAGTATTTCAGCCCCGCCTGGAAGGTAAGCCGGTGGTGGTGTTGTCAAATAACGATGGCAATATCGTGGCACGCTCGAACGAAGCCAAGAAGTTGGGTTTGAAAATGGGCGAACCCTATTTCAAGCGCAAGGCGTTTTTGGAGGAGCAGGGGGTGGCAGTATTTTCCTCGAATTACACGTGCTACGCCGATATGTCGGCGCGGGTGATGGAGACGCTGCAAGGCTTTGGAACCGAGCTTGAGATTTATTCGATTGATGAGGCTTTTATGCGTTTGCCGGAGATGTCGGCAGCACAACGGCTGGACTTTTGCCGAGAGGTGCGGGCACAAGTGAAACGCTGTACCGGGATTCCGGTGAGTGTGGGGGTAGCTCGTACCAAAACGCTGGCGAAGCTTGCCAACGAACGCGCTAAGAAAGATCCTTGGTTCGAGGGCGTGCTGGATATTTCGGAGTGGGGCGAGGAGGAGTTGGATAAGTTGCTGGCAGCAACGGAGGTGGAGGATATTTGGGGTGTTGGCAGCCAGTGGGCAACCTTGTTGCGTCATTACGGCTATTGCAGCGCATTTGACCTGAAGTATGCGCCGGAACGCTGGGTGGGAAAGCAGCTTTCGGTGTTGGCAGCGCGCACCGTGTTGGAGTTGCGAGGGGTGGGGTGTATTCCGCTGGAATTGGCGGTGTCGCCCAAGAAAGCGCTGGTGTCGTCGCGCTCATTCGGGCAAGCGGTGGAGAGTGTGGGGGAATTAAAGGAGGCGGTTTCAAGCTACACGGCAAGGTTAGGGGAGAAGTTGCGGCGGCAGGGGTCGGCGGCAAGCGTGTTGCAGGTGTTTGTGCGCACCAGCCCTTTTCGAGTGGATGAGCCACAATACGCCGGGCATATTACGCTGCCGTTGCCACAACCCACCAATTATACGCCTGCGCTGACGCATTATGCTTGCATAGGGCTGGAAAAGATTTATAGGGCGGGGTATCGCTACCACAAAGCGGGGGTGCTGGTGACGGGTTTGTCGCAGCAGGGGGTGCAGTTGAGCTATTTCGGGGAAGGGGTGGGGCAAATCGAGCAGCAGGGACGGTTGATGGAGACGGTGGATAGCCTGAACCGGCGTTACGGGCGGAATACGCTACGGCTGGGGTCTGCCGGGATAGGGCAGGAATGGCAAATGAAGCGGGGGCGGGTTTCTCCGCCTTACACCACCAGTTGGGAGGATTTGCCCACAGCCTGGGCGCTTACTTGAGGTGCACGCTATGATTAAACCAGACTGCCAATACTGAAGACCCAATATTGGGGTAATAATTCAGGGTTTTGAATGCAACTGCTCGCTTTTTACCGCATAGCTTGTGGGATACCTACACCAAGGTCGAACTTGGATGACCGATGCTACCAACGGGTAGAGGAGAAGGACAGTTGGGTAAACTCGGCTGTTCCTTTTTAGTTTTGGATCAGGTGTTCTGAAAAGAAAATATATCGGAGAATTAGAAAAAGCCGGGGATTAGCCCGACTTTTTCCAAAACCGTACTAGGGATATAACCCTTTGTGAGGGAAGCGCCCATCCGGTAATCTTTTCAAAAGAGAAGCGTCCTATCTACTGATAGGTGAGCTTGGGCAATCTTCTGAAAAGCCATACCATGCCATACCATACCTTGCCCCGCCATGCCTTGCCATGTAGAACCATTGTACTGAAATGAGCTCTGTTTGTCAAGAGGTTTTCACCTTATTTTATTAGTTAATAAGATCACAAATCGTGTAAATAGTAGTCGGGTGAATTAATGTTTAGCGGTTAAGCCCAAATTCAAAGATTGGGGTGAGCTGCTCTGAGCGCTATACCAGCTTGTGCTGGATGGCGTAACGCGCTGCCTCGGTGCGGGAGGTCACTTCCAACTTCCCATAGATCGAGCTGACGTGCGAGTTCACCGTGTGGATGCTCAATACCAGCTTTTCCGCTATCTGCGCGTTGGTCATTCCCTCCACTACCAGTTTCAGCACTTCCAGTTCCCGTTCGCTCAACCCCGCCAAAGGCGCTTTCGCTGAATTTGACCCTATTTCTGAGGCTAGCGGACTTGCCGATATTTGTCCCTGCTCCAGCGCTACTGCCCTGAAATACTCGCTATAGAGTTGGCAGCGTGGTACTACCAGCCGTCCCTCCCGCTTCACCAAGCCCGCCCCTCTCAACCTGAAATATACCCGCTCGTCCGGGCACTGCTGCTTTTGCAACACCTGCCGCATTCCTTCCACCAGTTCCTCCCGCTCATACAAGCGGAAAAGGTGGTTTCGGAGATGGTCGCCAAAGGGTCCCTGTTCTTGGGTAGCCCGGCTGAATAACTCCTGCGCCGTAATCCTGCCGCTGGCTACCAGATACAACCCCCGCCTTACCAAGTAAGGATGCCCTCCCAGCAAAGTTATCAGTTTAGCCAGTTCTTCGGGGGAAAGGGGCGCTTGGTAGCGTCGGTTCAGTTCGGCAACTTGCTCCCCACTGAAATCCGCCAGTTCAATCACCTCCCCCACGTTAAAAGGCGATTGGTTTAGGTCTTCGATCAATTGGTACGGTTCGGTGGAGGTGACCAGCACCAGGTCGAGTTGCTGCCACAGCGATTGGCTCTGCCGACTGTTGTGCCAACTCCTGAGCATTCCAAAAAAGTCGGAGCGGAAGGGGGTGTCAAAGATGCGATCCACTTCGTCCATCGCCAGCACCAGCGGTCCCTCGATGGTTTTGAGCAGGTAACGCTGCATGTAGCGGGTGGTGCGCTGGCTGTTGCCCAAGGGAGTTTCCCAGTATTCGGTTACTTTGCTGGCAAGCTCCAGTTCATCGGTGAGCCAGTCGCAGAACTGGCGAAAGAAGAGGTCAGGGTTGGTGAGAGCCGGTTTGTCGATAAGTTGAAAATCCAGTAGTGCCACCTGTTTTTTCTGTTTAAGGGCTTCCTCCCTCACTCTGAGCAGCAGCGAGCTTTTACCCATTTGGCGAGGGGCTTTGATGGTGATGGTGACCCCCTGCTGCCGGATGGTCTCAAGCGCGATGGGGTCGGATTGGCGCTCAATATAGAAGTGGGATTGGGTACTCATAGTGCCTTCCGGCTTTTCTAAGGGCAAAAGTTGCGCCAACGGTACCGGCTCAGAGTAGGGTTCAGCGTGGAGGGGCGTATCGGCTTTCTTTGCTATTCCTGGCAAGGGGGTAGTTTCGGCAGTTTCTTCCTCGCTTTTGAGCCTGTCCAGTCCCTTTTGTAGTTCTGAAAGCACCTCTTCGGCTTGTTGGTAGCGTTTTTCAGGTTCATTATCCAGCAGTTTGGTGAGCAGGCTGTCCAGCCAAATAGGAATGGCAGGGGTTAGCTGGCTGGGGGGTAGCTTTTTGATTTTGCTGTACAATTTGCCCACCAGCATTTCATAGAGCAGCAAGCCGAGCGAGTAGAGGTCGGAGGCAGGGGTAAGGTAGCCACTGCTGCCTCGCTGTTCGGGGGACATGTAGGGTTGAGAACCGGGATGAGGCGCAACTATATCGGATTCTCGCTTGCTCTCATGTCCGATTTGAGCAACCCCGAAATCGGCAATAACCGCCTGCCCGTTGGCTCTGAGTAAAACATTGGCGGGTTTGAGGTCGCGATGGACTATGTCGGCAGGGTGGCGATGGATCTCGGCTAAAGCCCGGCAGAGGTCGAGGGTGATAGCACAGGCTCTTTCAATTGAAAGCTTGCCCTCTTTTTTGAGCAGGTCGGAGAGGGAGCCGCCTTCAAAGTATTCCATAAGCAGGTAATAGTGTTGGGCTTCGTCTTGCTCTAGCCCAAAGACGGTAATAATATTGGGGTTGGCGGTAAAGTAACTGCTGATAGCGGCTTCTCGCTCAAAGCGTGCCAAGTATTCCTCGAAAGTGCCAGGGAGTTGCTGGCTAAAGTTAGCGCGGTTATGGCGCAAGGTTTTGATGGCTACCGCTCTTTTGAGTTTGAGGTCGGTGGCGAGATAGACCGAGCCAAGCCCGCCACTGCCGATTTCACCCTCGATCCGATATTTTCCGGCGATTATAGCGCCGGTTTGAAATTGCTGGCTCATATTCTTCCCCTCAAGCTCTTTCTTGTTTTCTACTCCAGCGGGATACTGGGTTGAGCGGTAAAACAGCGGCAGTCGTTATCCCGAATTGGTTTTTTTCATCGGGGGTGAGGGAACGAGTGACGGTCTTTTTAGCCTGTTCCAGCACTTGGGTAAAAGGGCTGCAAATTTCGCAAGGTCGGATAATGACCGTAGAATCTTCGCTGGCAGTTAGGATGTTTTTCCCATCCGGGCTGAAGCTGGCATCTCTTATCGGTCCACTGTGTCCCAACAATACTGCCAACTCTTTTCCTGAAGTTGTATCCCAGATGCGGGCGGTGGCATCTATGCTGGCGGTGATTATAAACTTGCTGTCAGGGCTGAAACGGGCGGTGTATAACGGGGCGGTATGACCTTTCAGAATTTGAAGCTGCTTGCCACTGCTGGCATCCCAAATACGGGCGGTATTATCTGCGCTAGAGGTGACTACCAACTTCCCATTTGGGCTGAAGGCAGCGAGGGTGACGACATCAGCATGTCCCTGCAAGGTAACCAGTTGTTTGCCGCTAGCTACTTCCCAGATGATGGCGGTTTTATCATAACTTCCCGTTACAAGTCGCTGCCCATCGGGGCTAAAGCCGTCATTTCCGGACATACCCACTAGATTTGTATGCCCTTCTAGGGTACGCACCAACTTTCCGGTAGCGCTATCCCACAATCTCACTACCCCATCACTCCCTCCGGTGGCAATCAGTTTACTGTCCGGGCTGAAAATTGCGCCGATATAGGTTGGGACAAAGGGAACATAGCCATAACCATAGCCATAGTACAAATCGAAACTTCGCCATACCTCATCGCTTACCACCCAGACCGGGTCCTCAGCTTGATCAATGGGTGTGTTTAATTTCAGAATAGCCTTAAAAGCTGCACAGGTATAGAGACGCTTGATGGGTTTGGTAAAGCCGGTGGTTACTTTCATTTCCTTACCACTGGCGCTGTCCCACAATCGAAGGGTTTTGTCTAACCCTCCGGTATAAATCCTGCTCCCGTCCGGCTTGAAAAATACGGCGGTAACTGCTCCGCTATGCCCCCTCAGCGCCATTTGTTCTGTACCACTGGCGGCATCCCACACTCTGGCAGTGCCATCCTCGCTGGCAGTGGCAATCCGTTTGCCATCCTCGCTTACCGCAAGACTGGTTATCCCCCCGGTGTGACCACTGAGTACCAACAGTTCTTTGCCGCTTGCTACTTCCCAAATTCGCGCTGTTTTGTCGGCGCTTCCTGAAATAACGGTCTGACTGTCCGGGCTGAAGGCTACACTGCTGATCTCAGCCGTATGTCCCCGGATAACCCGCACTTCTTGCCAGTTTGTTGTATCCCACAGACGTAGGGTTTTATCCTCTCCGGCGGTGACCACATATTTTCCATCGGGACTGAACTCAATTCCCGTGACTGCCCCGCTATGCCCTTTCAAAACCGCCACCTCTTTGCCCGTAGCCACTTCCCAAATGCGTGCGGTTTGATCCTTGCTGGCTGAACCCAAAAGCTTATAATCGGGGCTGAAAGCCATTCCGGTTATTTCAGCCTGATGCCCTTTCAAGCCCCCCTGCAATATCGAATCTTTTTCCATATCCCGAATTTCAATTGTCAGGTCTTTCCTTACAGCCGCGTAAATAAGGCCATTCTTGGTAAGCGCATAATCGGTGTAAGCAGCGCCGTCCAGAAAACCCAGTTCTTTCCCGGTTGAAATATCCCAAATCCTTGTCGAATGGTCGTTAAAACCTTCTGAAGTAACAGCCAATTTGCCATCCGGACTGAGTGCAGAGGGGTAGAACTGGAGCGTTAGGAAACTATGGGTTAAAAATCCTTGAAGGGTTAGAAGTTGTTTGCCGGTGGCGCTATCGAACAAACGGGGTGGGTTATTATTTGCTACCGTAAATACGGTTTTACCATCCGGGCTATAACTGGCGCTTAATAAACGATCGGTATTGGGGTTTAAGATCAAGCGTTTCTGTGAAAGTGCCTGCCAGTCCCACAATCGGGCAGTGCCATCGCTGCTGGTGGAAGCCAGCCATTTCCCGTCTGGGCTAAAACTAAAACCCCCATGATTTGGCGCCCCCGCTACCGTTCCGGCGTGCCCTTTTAACACCGTCACCTCCTTACCGCTAACATAATCCCACACCCGGATGGTCGCATCATCCCCGGCGCTAACTGCCAGTTTTTCATCCGGACTTAGAATCACATCCTCAATTGCTGAGGTATGGTTCTGAAAGGTAAGCAGTTCTTTGCCGCTTTCGGTCTCCCACACTTTAACGGTTTTATCGCTGCTGGCGGTTAAAACCTGTTTTCCATCCGGGGTAAATACGGCATTATTCACAAAGCCATTATGTTTTAGGGTAGCGACATACTTTCCGGTGGTGGTATCTAGGATTTTAGCAGTAAAATCTGTGCTGGTTAGAATCAGCCAGCGGCTATCCGGGCTGAAAATTGTGCTTGTTATGGCTATGCTCTTAAACCCTGTTCTTATATGGTAAGGTTCTTTCGGGGGGATAGTGCCACTGGTAAGATCCCACAGATATAAAAGGCTTCCGCCTGCTACAGCCAACCATTTTCCGTTCGGGCTGAACACCGGGTTGTAGATACTAGCTTCATCAAACTGTTCCCATAACACTTTTCCGCCAATAGGGTCGAGTATTCGAACGGCGCGATTACCCGGTCCCTCCGCCAGCATTTTGCCATCGGGGCTAAAAGCCATCTGGCTGAAAGAGCATTGGCAAGTTATTACGTCGCCCAACTGCTTCCCGCTGCCCGCTTCATAAAAGATGGTATTGCCTTCGGCATCGGCGGTAGCGATCATACTACTATCAGGGCTAAATACGGCAATGTTTACCGCACCGAACTTCCCGCCTAAAGCCATAACTTCTTTGTTAGCGCCGACCTCGTACACTCTGGCATAGCCGTCATTTCCGACTACCACCAGGCGCTTTCCATCCGGGCTGAATGAGGCGCTGTTCGTTACGGTAGCGGGGCTGCGCAGGGCAATATTCGGGGTGTAATTTGCCAGAGCTTGCCGCAAAGCCGCTTCCACCTGTCCTCCACTATCTTCCAGTTTGCCATCTTGAATACGCTGGGCGGCTTCTATCGACAATAATAGCGCCAGTTCTGGGTCGGTCTGAGTTTGAGAGCGAAAAGCCAGCGCTTGCGCTTCTGACCCACGCAGTAAGCGATCCGACTGGTTTCGGGCTGTTTCAGCCTCAACCCTTCTGGTTTCAGCGGTATTGCGCTGGTTATTGGCTTCATCCGCCTGTTTACTCGCCTCTCCTTGCTGGATAAAGGCGTAGATTGCCAACCCTCCCAGCACCAACGCCAATGCCAACGAAGCGGCTATCAGCCGGAATGCCTGCCTCAACCGCTTCGCCCAATTGATCGGCAGATGTTCTTTTATCCAGCGCTCGTCGAACACTGTCCGATAAATACTATTCCGTACCTTTAACGCCCGCCCCTCCCGCTTTACCAGCCCAGATAATTTCAACTGGGTCTTTGATAGGGATTGCTCCTGATCTAGCACCACCTTGCGCTCTTGCCGAATTTCTCGGTAGGTCAGTAGCACCTCTTCGGCATTCTCCGAACGTCTGGTCAGCATATCTCGCACAAATTGCAGGTTGTTGTCCTGTTCGCTCTTCTCCCCGAAGAAGGTGTTCGTCACCAGTTCATCCAGCTTTGCCTCAGTCCAATTTATTTCCCACTGTTGTTCGGTAACAACCCGGCACAACCGCTGAGTCAGGTACGGGTGTCCTCCCGTCCATTTCAGGATCCAGCGCAATAGCTCCGGGGCAGAATCGGTCGGTACGTTCAAACCTTGCGCCAAGGGCAGCGCTTCTTCAAAGCTGAAGTCGGTCATATCCAACCGCTGCCCGATGTTAAAGGGGGTACGGGCGGGGTCACGGATTAGGTCACCGGGGGTAGCTACGCCCACCAGCACGAAGGTCAGACGCTGGAACTCTGGCAAGCGCACTCTGGCTTGATAGAAGTAGCGAAGGCTGGCGAAAAAGTCGTCGGTGAAGGTCAGGCTGAGGGTGGTATCAATCTCATCTACGAAGATTACTATTGGGGTAGCGACTTCCCGTAGCAGCACTTCTTCAAAGAAACGGGTGAGGCGTTGGGTGATACCCAAATCAGCATGCGCCTTCCACCACTGCACCGCCGAGGTGTCCAGCATTAGCTGATCTTCGATAATCGCCAACAGACCCAGATACCAAGCTTCGGCAGTCACCTGTGTACCCAGTTGGGTCAGGTCGATTATGACCGTTTTGACCCTTTCCTCAGAAAGCCGTTGGGAGGTGCGCATCATTAGGCTGGATTTACCGATCTGGCGGGGGGCGAGGATATACGCAAACTGACCTGCACGGCATAATTCCAGCAGTTCTTCATCCGCCTTGCGGGTTACATACAAGCGTTTATCCGCTTCGACGGTGCCACCGACGGTGTAAATATTTCTGGGGTGCATATTATTCTCCAAAGGGTATAGCAGCTACATTTGTTCAATTATATTGGGAAATTGGTTTAAAGTTCAATAGCTAAACTTAAAAAAGGAGTGAATAATATCCACTCCTTTTCACTATTTGTTAGGCAGCAAGGGCATTGCGGTGATTGGCTGACCTTGAAATGGATATTTCGGGCAGATAGTTCAGGGGGCGAAGGGTTAGTGCGAAATCAAAGGCGAAATTATTAGTTGCAAGCGGGTTTAAGGTTAGCTGCTTACCGTCAAATGTCCATTTAAACTTTCCGGTATTTCCGTTACTTTCAAAGGTTAGCTGATCGGCGGTAAGTGAATATTTCCCGCTGGCTTTTAACGAATTGGATTGGGTCAGGGTAAATTCTTCTGCGCGGTTTAGGTTTAAGACCCATTCTCCGGCATAGTTTTCGGAGTTGTAATCATTGTGGGCATCGTGTCGGGTAACTGTAACCGAATAGCTACCTGCCGGAAGAGCTGAGATTTGTTGTAAGCTAGCTATAGATTTGTTATCTGAGTGAACTCCGTTCAGTAAGCTCACCAGTAGAAAGAAAGAGGCGCTGAGAATTACTTTAAACATTTTGGGTTCATCCTTTCATCGATTAATTTAAGTGTTATAGTTTGTAAGGGGCTGCTTATTTAGGCTGTCGCGCCAACTTGTTACCTACTCCAAAGAACCAGCGCCTTTTCCTAAGCGGGCTTTCATTCGCGTTCTTTTCCTGCTTGGATTCTTGGACACATTCTCTGGCGATTCGATCCTGCGCTGCTTCCATCCGGTAGGAAGCCTGGTGCTGTTTTGCCATTTCAAGGGTATAAGGTGAATAAGGGTTCATTGTTTTTCTCCTTTTCTGTCTGATTACTAATTGCTGTATTTGTTTGTTTCGGGTGAATTACCACTGATAGTAGTTTAGAAAGAATCAGGGGGAGTTACATCGCTAATTCTAGTGATCGCGTTAGTGATTAGGAGTAGTTAGTTTTAGCTACCGGTCATTAGGTGCTGAGGATAAGAGGCGCGGGCACTTGCCCAGAAATAATTATGGAGCTGGGGTTTTAGTTAGTTTTTGAGGTTAGCGCTCTGTCACTAATAAGCCTTGCTTGCATTTGGTGTGTTTCCAAATAACGACAATCAGCGTAGCAGGAAGTTACCTCCCCGCTATTCCAACGCAGGTTTCATTTCTCGAAATTATAGGAATTGCTATGCGGTTTGTAGCAGAGAATGTATAGTGCCGAAATAAATATTGCTATGCACAGTTGGCGGTATCGTGCCGGGTATATACGCAAAACCACTTGGATTACGTGGTGGTAGCTGAAAACTTTGAAGCAGAGATGGCACAAAGCATAAAGGGTTTGCGAATTAACTATCAACCCCGGCTTTGCGTCACTTTATCGCCGAATTCGAATGACGGGACTGAATTTGACCGTTTGGTGGAAGAAAAGCAGGTCGCCAGTTTGTAAAAATCGGCTGTTTCCCAACAGTTTTACCGAGCCGTCCCACCTGCGGTTGGCAAATCGCTGCCACAAGGTGGAGACCGGCTTGTCGCAGCAGGGGAGCTGTTTCGGGGAGGACGTGGTGCAAATCGAACAGTAGACGCGGTTGATGGAAGCAGCTGCAGTCTAGAAAATGATAAAGCCATGAGTGTAATTCTGGGGTTTGGAATCCAACAACCCCAGAATACCACGTATTTGAAGTTGAGCCGTTTCGTAGAATATAGCCGGATACTTCCTCAACCTGCTCATCAGTTATCAGGATTCCCGCCGTGTTAGCCGGGCTATAAGTTGCAAGTCATACCACGTTTCCCTACATTACTAAAACCGCGAATTGACGTTCACTACTCCTTAAAGTATAGGTATAATCAAGGGCAGGGAGTGGAGAAAAAGGTAGCGGTTCATCTGCCCAGCTAAATCGCTTGTTTGGAAAGCCTGATTTCTTGAAAATCAAACCGCTAAATAACACTTGGGTGTAGTTCATATAATTTCTCTGGACAATATATAAATAAAGCAACGCCGGCTCTGATCGGCTCTTTATCCTACCCAAATTCTAAGGAGGTCTAATATGCAGAAACCGGGGATAAGTAGTAACTCTGGGGTATTTTCTGATAGTGCGGGGCTTTTACGAAATGACCGCATTCTTCCTGAAACACGGGTGCTGGCGGCTTTCATCGTGCCTTTTCTTTTGGTAGCTTTTGTGCTGCTATACCTTTTTCCTAATGATACCGATACCTTATTTGCTTGGACTATCAAACCAGCTATGACCCCGCTTATTATGGGGGCAGGTTATATATCTGGAAGCTATTTCTTTAGCCGGGTCTTTTTTGCAAAACGCTGGCATACCATCCATCTTGGTTTCCTGCCGATAACGGCTTTCACTATCTTTATGGCAATTGCTTCCTTCCTGCACCTCGACCGCTTCCATCAGGGTCACATCTCTTTCTTTGCCTGGCTGGGTTTGTATATAATCACCCCATTCCTCGTTCCGCTGGTCTGGTGGCGCAATAGCCGAACTGACCCCCGTCAGCGGGGATTGGGTGAATTGATGTTACCGCTGGTAATTCGCTATATTCTTGGATTGGCAGGGCTAATCCAGTTCAGTATTGCCCTGGTTCTCCTGATTTCACCGGACTTTATGATCAGCCTATGGCCCTGGAAGCTTACCCAGTTGACTGCCCAAGTTATCGGGGGCTGGTTTGCCTTACCGAGCGTGGTGGCTATGTTAATGGCGCTTGATGGGCGTTGGAGCGCTATCCGGATCACGCTTCACAGCCAACTTATTGGTCTCGGTCTGATGTTGGTAGGAGTAATGAGAAGTTGGGCAGACTTCGATCAGAGTAATGCCATGACATGGGTTTTTGTAGTGGGTATTTCTCTGATGTTTGTCGCCCTACTGAGCTTGGACTTTTTTATGGAGAGCGGAAAGTCTAGAGGAAAGGTCGCCTAGAAAAGTCTTAGGTTGGTGCTTTCATCGGCAGATGTAGAAAGGAAAGAAGCTATGACCAGCATTTTTGTAACCGGTGGTTCAGGTTTTATTGGCTCGGCTTTTGTCCCCAGAGCGGTTGCGGCGGGTTATACGGTCAGAGTTCTAACGCGCTCTGAAAAATCTAGGGCACGCATACAAGCGGTTGGGGCAGTCCCGGTCAGCGGAGATGTTCTTCAATCCGGGGATTGGCAAGGGGAGGCAGCCCAAGCAGATTTTGTAGTCCACCTAGCGCAACCTGAAGCTTTTGGGGCTAGGGTGACACTAAAGCGCGCTCAGAACTATCGGGAACAGCGATTGCGGATGGATGAGTTGCTGTTTTCCTCGCTGAATCCGGTAACTGTACGTCGGATTATTTATGTAGCGGGAACCAGCTATTATGGGGATCAGGGATCGGCACTGGTAAATGAAGCTACCAGACCAAACCCAAAAGGTTTCGGTCCTTTTATCGCGCCTGCTATCGAGCGCCTGTCTATTTATCTGGAACAAGGGCTACCTATCGTGGAAGCCTATCCCGGCTGGGTGTATGGAGCGGGGTCATGGTTTTTGGAATATAATCTGGCGCCTCTGAAAGCCAGAAAAAAGGTTCCTCGCCTGACCGGACCCATAAAAATGGCTTCCCCTGTTCATGTTGAGGATGTGGGACGCGCCCTGCTCCACTTACTTGAAAAAGGAACCGTCGCAAAACGTTATTTTATTGTGGATGACCAACCGGTTCGGGTAAATCGCTTGCCCGAATTAGCCGCCCAAGCTCTTGGAGTTCCATTGCGGTTTCGGACGGTGCCTGAGTTTATTTCCAAACTTATACTTGGACCGATTGTAACCGAATCTCTCACTACCGAATTCCGGCTTTCCAATGCACGCTTGAAGGAGACAGGTTTTGAATTTGAATTTCCAACGGTTGAAAAAGGTATCCCGGAGGTGGTAGCACACTGGCTAAAGAAAAGATGAGAGCTGTTTAAGCAGGGCGAATTTAGTTACACCGCTGGAACAGAGGACAAGTAATAGATCATATTTAATTATATTATGTAAAGTGACTTGGGTTATTGTCGGAATAACCAAGTATCTGTGGGTTTACAGCCTCAAATTCTGTTAGTCCGAATTAGCGAGGAGAGGCGCTTACCTAGTTTTGCCTCTCCCCAGCTTTTTAGAAATGGTCTCACAAATACTTCTTACAGCACCAGTTGAATAATTCTAGCCGTCCCTCCCTGCCCACTCAACCCTTCTAACTGCTGCCCTTTTCTGGCTCTGGGTAGGGTCGGTAGGGTGGAACTGGGTAGGGTCAGGCTCCCACTCTCGGTGACTACCAGCAGGGTCACTTCCCCTCTGGCAAGCCAAGTAGCGGCTATGCTGTCTCCCCCGACCAGTCCGGTGGTTACCACTCCTCCGGTTGCCCGCCCTTTTGCCGGGTATTCCGCTAAACCTGTTTTCTTGAGGATGTTCTGGGCGCTGAGTGTCACCAGAAAGGCGCGCCCCTCGTCTCCTCCCGACCAGTGGTGGGCGCTTACTATCCGCGCCTCTTTGTCCAGCGCCATGGCGACCTGCCCCAGCCCGATGCGACCTTGCGGGTTGAGCTTGTCGTCCCCAAAGCGCAGGGTCTGCCCGGTGTCGGTAGTTAGGAGGTATTCGCCCTGTCCGTTACTAAGCATGACGGAGATAATTTCGTCTCCCTCTGCCAGTTTCAAACTGCTCAATCCCGCCCCGTTCACACTGCGGTATTCGCTTATCGGGCTCTTTTTTACTTTGCCCAGTGCGGTAATCTCTACCAGATACAAGGCAGCAGCTCCCTCTCCAAAGGCTGATCCCGGCACTGCCAAGAGTTGCACCACCCGTTCTCCTGCCTCAAGTTTTAGGTGACGGGCGAGGCTCTCACTTTTCCCGCTGCGGGTGGTTAGCGTCAGTTTCTCCACCGGTAGGCTGAAGATCCGTCCTTTGTTGCTGCCTGCTAAGACGAATGCCTCCGGCGCTACGGCACACAAGCCGATTAAGCCTTCATCACTTTTGTGAGCTTTGCTTTTTGTTCCGAATTGGTCAGGGCTGGTGGCTTTGAGGGTGCCGTCTAGGTACAGGGCGAGGGTCAGCGGTTCCCGCACTTGCGCCTGCGCTACTTCCGCCACTACGTCAGGGTTGGCAAGTTTAGCCTCATCGATGACGGTGCGCCGCCCATCCCCGAACTTTTTCTCGGTTTCGCGTAGCTCTTGCTGAAGGAGGCTGATGCATTTGAGGCGGGAGGAGAGTAGTTCTTCGTGATGCTCTATTTTGCCGATCAATTCGGTTCTTTCCGCCTGATACCGTCCGGCATCAGGGCGAGTTACTTGTGACAGGCTCATATTGGCGATTACTTCCGCTTGTTCTTCGCTCAGTTTGTATTTGTGCTGGAGGGTGAGTTTAGCCTGGGCTTTGCCCTCGGCTTCTTGGAAGATTCTGACGAGTTGTTGGGCGTGGGTGGCGCCGATGATGAGGGCTTCCACGGTCGAGAGGCGCACCCGGTATTGGTTGAGTTCAAAGGTGAGTCTTCTTTCCAGCACTTCCAGTTGGTGGTGTAGCCAGTAGCTCAGGAGTTCTACCATGCCCACTTGCTTGGGGATGGTGGCAGGGGCTTGACGGTGGCTTTTGGGGGCGAACAGGAAGTAGAGTTGGGCGCTGACCGCTATCTGCAAGAGGGTGTGTCGATACAGGCTTTCCAAGACGATTGCCGGATTTGCCTCCCGCTTCAGTTCCAGCACGATTCTGGTACGTTCTTCATTGGTTTCGTCCAGTGGGGGTTCTGCCACCAGTCCCTCGGTGCCCGCTTTGCGGTCGTTGATAGAGTCTATGATGGAGGCGATGACTTTATCCCGCCCAATGGGAGGTAAGCCGGTGATGACCAAGGCTTTTTTGGTGGGGGTGAGTTGTTCTTGCACTACGCTGGCACGAATGATGAAGCGTCCTCGCCCTGTTTCGAGGTATTCGCGCACTCCTCCCCCTGAGAGCATTACTCTGCCCCCTTCGGGGAAGTCAGGTCCGGGCAGGTAGTTCATTAGCTGTTCGGTCGAAAAGCTGTGCCCTTCTAGCACTCCCGCCTCGAGCATGGCGATACACACCCGCAGGCTTTCCCCCAGGTTGTGAGGGGGGACGGTGGTGGAGATGCCCACTGCGATGCCGTCAATTGAGTTGACGCAGGGGGGGATGTGTCCGGGCAGGTACAAGGGTTCGACCACTTTGGGGTCTTCTTTGTAGGTGGTGAGGAGGGGGACGGTTTCTTTTTTGAGGTCTTCGGATAGGAGCGCCTCTGCCAGTGGGGTGAGGCGGGCTTCGGTGTAGCGATAGGCTGCTGCGGGGCTTCCGTCACTTGCTCCCCAGTTGCCCTGTCCGTCTATGAGGGGGTAACGCAGGCTGAAGGCTTGCGCCATGCGGCTCATGGCATCGTACACGGAGCTATCTCCATGCGGGTGGCGGTCTCCCAAGACTTTCCCCACGATTTCGGCGCTTTTGCGATGGGGTCCGGAGGATAGGTAGCGTCCTTCGAAGAGGGTGTAAAGGATGCGGCGTTGAACTGGTTTGAGTCCGTCACGGGCATCTGGTAACGCCCGGTCTTGCACGACGTATAAGCCGTACTGTCCGTAGTTTTGCCCGAATATTTCGTGAAATTCTATCGGTTTGACCGGTCCGGTCTGATTAAAGTCAAAGGCGGTTTGTTTTGCCACGGTTATGCTACCCCCTTCGCACTTTTGGCTTTGTCTGAGGCAGTTGCTAGGTTGGTGGGCTCAGGTGAGGTTTTAGCTTTGCTGGTAGTAGTAGGCTGTGTAGGCTGTACCAGCGTTGAGGGTTCTTTCTTTAGGTTTGTTGGTTCAGGCGAGTTTTTAGCTTTGCCGACAGTAGCCGCTTCAGCCGAGGGTTTGCCCGAAGTGGTAGGCACTTTAGCCGCGGTTGAAGGCTGTGTAGGCTGTGACAGCGTAGCCTGTACCAGCGTTGATGATTCTTTCTTTAGGTTTGTTGGTTCAGGTGAGTTTCTAGCCGCTTCAGCCGAGTTTTTAGCTTTGCCAATAGTAGCCGTTTCAGCCGAGCTTTTAGCTTTGCTGGCAGTGGTAGGCATTGTTGGCGCCAGCCAACCTCCTCCAAATTGTTCCAGAAACTCTCGCCGCACTCCCGCATCTTTGCTTTCCATCAATTGATGTACCAACTTGCTGGCTAAATCCGCCTCTTCGATGGTCACTCTGAGTAGGGTGCGCTTAGTCGGGTCAAGGGTGGTTTCCCTGAGTTCGCGTGGGTTCATTTCCCCCAGTCCTTTGAACCGTTTGAATGCCAGTCCAATGCCATCCCGGTGCTGTCTGAGCCACAGGTCTTTGGCGGCATCATCCAACAGCCAGATGTCCTGCTTTTTGTAGGTGACTTTGTAGAGGGGGGGTTGGGCGATGTAGATGTGCCCCTGCCGGATGAGTTCCGGTAACATTTCGTGAAAGAAGGTCAGGAGTAGGCATTGGATGTGCAGCCCGTCCACATCGGCATCGCTCATTATTATTATTTTGTGGAATGCCAACTTCGTGAGGTCGAAGCTGCTGCCAAAGCCGGTGCCCAGTACGTTTAGCAGGGTCAGGATTTCTTGGTTGCTCACGATTGTGCTGAGTTTTGCCCCCGCTACGTTCAAGGGTTTGCCCCGCAGTTTTAGGATGGCTTGGGTTTTGGCATCGCGCCCCTGTACCGCGCTGCCCCCCGCGCTGTCTCCCTCCACGATCAGGATTTCGCTCTCTGCTGGGCTTTTACTGGCACAGCGCACAAATTTGTCGGAGATGGCTTTGTCGATGAGTAGCCCACCCTTGTCTCTGGCAGCCGCCCGCGCCAGTTCCTCATAATGCAGCGCTTCTTCCCGGGCTTTCTGTGAAGCTTCGATGCGTTTGAGCCAGGCGTTGCCCTGTTTGGGATTGGCGCTAAACCAGTCCGCTAGTCCCTGCCCTATCACGCTGCGGGTTATGCCCTCCACTTCTGCCGAACTTAGCCGATCTTTGGTTTGGCTCTGGAACTGGGGTCGTGCCAGCTTTATGGCGATGGTTACGTACAAGCCCTGCTGAATTACTTCCGGTTTGAAGCTGATCGGTTGGCTTTTGGAGGGGGTTTTGCCGTTCTTGGCTTTGCTCTTGGTTGCCACTTTGCTTTTTGTAGCGGTGCCGGCGCTAGGGCTAATGCCGTTGGCAGACTGATCATTCACTACCCTGGTTAACGCTGCTTTGAAGCCGCTTTCGTGGGTGCCACCGTCTCTAGTTCGGATGGAGTTGGCATAGCTGTGGATGGTGGTCTGGTAGCTTTCGGCGCTTATGAGCAGGGCAGCGCTCACCTGTACTCCCTCCCGTTCCCCCTCGATGAGGATGGGTTGGGGGAATAGGGCGCGCGCTTCTGCCCCTTCCAGTTCTTTGAGCAGGTCAGTGACGTAACCGCCCAGCCCGTTCTGAGAATAGAATTCCTGCACTTTCGGGCTGTCTTCGCCCTCTTGGTGTAAGGACAGGATTATTTTCAGTCCGGGGTTGAGGTAGGCGGCGGGTTTGATCCGGCTCACCAAGAGTTCTAGGTCGTAGTGGGAACCAGTGTCAAAGAGTTTGAGGTCTGCTTTCCAGCGGAAACGGGTGCCGTGTTTGGCTTTATCGCATTTCTCTAGTTTGTGGGGCTGGGGTTCTCCGTGCTTGAAGGTCTGTCTAAAGTGCTGCCCGTTTCGCCAAGAGTCCAGTTCCAGCACTTCGGCAAAGGCGTTGATGGCGGTGGTACCTACTCCGTGCAAGCCGCCGCTACTGGCGTAGGCGCTGGTCTGTTTGGAATTGTCGAACTTGCCTCCGGCGTGAATAGTCGAGACGATGATGGTGGCAGCGGGTAGCATCTGTCCTTTGTGTTCTTTAAGCTCAAAGGGGATACCGCGCCCTTCGTCCTCGACTGTTACCCAGCCAGTGTGCAGGTCTAGGCTGAGGGTGATGCAAGTGCCGTAACCAGCGACGGCTTCATCCACCGAGTTGGCAAAGGCTTCGTATATGAGGTGGACTAGCCCGTGAGAGCCGGTACTGCCGATATACATTCCGGGATTGCGGCGGATTGCCTCTACCCCTTCAAGGACTTCTATGTTTTCGGCGCTATAGTTTTGCGACATTCCGGTTATTTTTCCTTATTTCCTCAAGCGAAATAGAATTAATGTTTGTAGTGCTACTGATAATATACCAGATTTCCCAGTTTTTAGCCTTCTCTGCTTCAATTTCTCATACCAGCGTGGTATTGGCAATGGATGGCAGTACGGTTGGTCAAGATTGTATGGCTTTAATGGTGAATGTAGTCTACCAGGAACGGGCTTTACGCCTCGGCTATCTGGTGGTAAGGGGCAAAAGGGTCATCTGACCGAACAATATCATATAGTTTGGTGTGGCTGGACGATGAACGTACTAGTTTTGGTGGTCTAGACCTGACCTTTATTGAGGACAGCCTGTTTCCAGGAGAGTCGTCCATAATTCTACCGAACAAAATATAGGGCTTTATGCTAAGATAGAATTCAAGCAAGAATAAAAGGATCTAAATATGCAGCAACCTGATCGACAATCTTATACTGTAGAAGAATACCTTTGGGAAGAGCAGCGTTCCAAGGTTAAGCGTGACTTCTTGAATGGGCAGGTTTATGCTTTGGCAGGCGGGAGTTTGGAGCATAGTTTGATCGCGGTCAATCTTGTCTCTGTGCTTCACACTCAACTCAGAGGAAGTGGCTGCCAGGTCTTTAACAGTGACTTGAAAATAGCCATCCCCGGAAATCCACGCTCTAAAGGACGCAAGCGTAGCGAAGGTGATGAGTTTGTTACCTACCCTGACGCGGGGATAATCTGTGGACAGCCAGAGTATTACAAAGGTGACCGTTTTACCATCGCCAATCCTGTGGCGTTGTTTGAAATTTTGAGTCCTTCCACCCGCATTTATGACCGGAACACCAAGGCAGAGGAGTATAAGAAGATTCCGGGTCTAAATTACTATGTAATAATAGATTCTGAAGAGGTCAGGGTGGAATGTAGGCAGCGGGTAGCGGGGAACGCCTGGATGGAGTTAACCCCATTAGAGTTATTAGAAGACAAGCTAAAGCTGGTTTTTGCCAAAGAAATTGAGATAAGTCTTGCCAGTCTGTACGAGGGTATTACCTTCGAAGAGGATGAAGTATAGCAGGGAAACAGTCAACACCGAGTTGATAACAACCACCTCCAGAAATTTATCCCGCACCTCAATAATGCTGAAAGTATTCCTACAAGATTAGTCAATGCTTATAGTAATCTAACCCGAAAGAGCGTGGCATACTGCACTTTAAACTTAGGCGTTGTTGTCGTTGCTCCTAACGACAAGTTGTGCCGAGTAGAATCATTCTTATGCATGGTTTTCTGAAAGAGAATGCAGATTTATGTCAACTAAAGCTTATATTCAAATTGCGGTACAATGAGGGTATATAGGTGTTTTTGGCAGTCACAGTTCCAGCAATTGTTTCACTTTTTGTTCTACCTAACCTAAATATCTTGTTCTAGGTCGCTCCAGTTCTGCCCCAAAGGTGATATGTTGGCGAACTAAAAGAAGAAGTCTTTGTTAGAATGACGGGAAGAAAAAGCAATACCCCGTAACAAAAAGGAGTAGCATATGTCCCTCCAGCCTCAAAAAATAGAAACAATTCCAGCCGAAACAATTAGAGTAGCTAAAGCGGCCTTTCCCAAGGGGAATTTCTGTCTGAAATTGCGGGATGAAATGGGTTCTCTCTACCAGGATGAGCAGTTTCTTAAGTTATTTTCAAATGAAGGACAACTAGCCTTAGCCCCCTGGCGCCTAGCCCTTATCACAGTATTGCAATTTGTGGAAGGCCTATCTGATCGACAGGAGGCTGAGATGGGACGCAGCCGGATAGATTGGAAATATTTATTTGCTTACAAAAAGGTATTAGTGTTCTAATATTTTGGATTCAAAGTAGAACAAAATAGAGGTATCGAATGAAGCAATCTCTTGTTTATGTAGCGTTAGTTATCCGAGACTATGATGAAGCAATTGATTTTTATACCAAAAAATTGCATTTTACCTTAGCTGAGGACACCTACTTACCGGAGGAAAATAAAAGATGGGTCCTGATTGCTCCGTCAGGGTCAACTGGGACTAAGATTCTTCTGGCGCGGGCATCCAAACCAGAACAAGTACCATTTATCGGTAATCAGACAGGTGGAAGGGTCTTCCTCTTTCTCAATACTGACGACTTTTGGAGGGATTACACCGAGATGGTTTCCCTGGGTATTAAATTTGTGAGGAGTCCCAAAGATGCCCCATATGGTACAGTTGCGGTATTTGAAGATTTATACGGTAATCTATGGGACTTAGTTCAATTGAAAAATTGAAAAGCGCTCATCTTACTCTGAGCGTTTCTTAAAACCCAATCAAGGGGAAGCTTTAGTCAGCCTTTTGAGTGCTAATTGGATCATCGCCATCTAAGTGTTCGCTTCGATATTTACTGATAACCGGTCGTATTCTTTGGCTAATGTTCGGTTTCGCCCAAGCCAGCTGTGTGTACCGGATAATAGCATGGATCAGAATAGCATTTACATGCTTCAAGCCAGAAACGCCCCGGATAATCTGTTTGTTATGCAGCGAGTTAATCAAGCTTCTACAAATTGACCGCTCGCATTGCCGTTTCGGGATAGCGCGTCCCTGCTCCTACTCCCGGCTTGAATACGTTTTCAAGAAGCGCTACTTCAGCTTCGGTTAACTTCACCTGTATTGCACCCATATTTTCTTCCAGATATTTTTGTCGCTTGGTTCCCGGAATCGGTATTATGTCAAGTCCCTTCGCCAGTAACCATGCCAGCGCTACTTGTGAAGCTTTTGCTCCTTTTTCTTCCGCCAGCTTTTCTACCGCCGCTACCAATTCCAGATTCTTTTGGAAATTTTCTCCCTGAAACCGCGGCTGGTGGCGGCGGTAATCTCCCTCTTCGAAATCTTCAGGACGTTTGTAATTTCCGGTCAATAAGCCACGTCCTAGCGGACTATAGGCTACAAAACCTATTCCAAGCTCCCTGCAGGTTGGTAGTATCTCTGCTTCTACATCTCTAGCCCATAAGGAATACTCGGTTTGCAAAGCGGTGAGGGGGTGAATGGCGTAAGCCCTACGAATGGTTGAGGCTGAAGCTTCCGAGAGTCCCAGATAACGCACTTTACCTTCTTTTACCAGTTCTGCCATCGCCCCAACTGTTTCTTCGATTGGAGTTTTGGGATCAACTCTGTGCTGGTAGTATAAATCTATATACTCTACCCCCAACCGTTGTAGGCTGGCTTCACAGGCACTGCGGACATATTCTGGTCGTCCGTTTACTCCTAAAAAGGCGCCATCGGCAGCACGCTGGTTCCCGAATTTGGTAGCGAGAAATACCTTGCTGCGCTGTCCCTTTATGGCTTTACCCACCAGTTCTTCATTTCGACCCACCCCGTACATATCGGCGGTATCAAAGAAGTTAAGACCCTGATCAAGGGCATATTGGAGGGTTGCCAGCGACTCTTGATCATCCCGGCTACCGTAGAAATCTGACATTCCCATACAGCCCAGACCAAGTGCAGAGACCAGTGGACCTGTTTTTCCCAATTGACGCATTTCCATAAGCTTTTATACCTTTAGTTTTTTATACAAGTTTGGAGAACTTGCCCTTTTTAAGAGAAGCCCGGTTTGGAGGCTTCTTAAAGCCAGAAATAACAATAACTCTTTGAAAGTTGGTTTGTCAAAGAGAAAAGGAAGCCAAAATAATGTTACTGCTTAACCCAGAATTGTGGCAAGTGGTGGTACTGGACGGTTTTAGATTGAACTTCTCTACCAGAGATGATTCGAAGGTGGACAGACTTGGCTCAAGATAGCTGTTCTTGACTTCAAATGAACTTGCCCCGGATAGAAAGCCTTCTTGAAGTGGATCGAATCTTACCCTATACTGGAAAATAGAACTCAGGCTATTATCAATCGAACCGTGGGGGGTTCGGTGATAGAAAAATAAACTCTGCATCCCGGCCAGATGTGAGGAAGAAGTTAATATGAAGCACAAATCGTTGCCGCAGCATAGCATCCTTTTCCCCCCGACTTTCCTTTGGATTTTTCTTCTATTATCAATCTTATTATTTATTGTTCTGTCCCTGGAATCGGCAAATAATCTAAAGGCGCAGGTGATAGAGCCTCGTTACTACGACATGGGTACACCGATTTTCAGGGATTTATGGGTAGACCCGGTCAACGGGAACGACTCAGCCCTAGGAGATTCGCGGGCACAACCTTTACGAACCTTGGCTGAGGCGTGGGCTCGTATACCATCCGGTACTCTTCTGAGTGGCTCAGGCTACCGAATAACCTTGGTGCCGGGTGATTATCCCGAGAGCGCACTCCCCTCTTCCGGCTGGATGGAATCGCGTTATGGCACCTACCAGTTCCCCATTTTGATCCAATCTGCCGATGGTCCCGGCACAACCCGATTGCATGGTTACCTGAATATCTTCGATACCCGCTACCTTTACCTGAGCGGTCTTGATTTTGTGACCGACCTGAACTACGGAGGCGGGAGCAATGTGGTTCATATCGAGCAGGGTGATCACATCCTGATTCGAAATTCAAAGCTAGACGGCTTTGATGGAAGCGTCTCCCAGCCCCAGGAAACCCTGAAAGTAAACCAGAGCCACTATATTTATGTCGAAGACAGCGACATCAGCGGAGCTTTCTGGTTTGCCCTAGATTTTGTGGGGGTTCAGAACGGTCATATCCAGGGCAATCGGCTGCACCGTACCGACAATGATTGCGTGGTACTAAAGGGGGGGAGCGCCTATCTCAGAATTGAAGGCAACCGGATTTATGATTGTGGGAATATCGGATTTTCTGCCGGACAGGGAACCGGTTTTGAGTTTATGGTATCGCCCTGGCTGCATTACGAAGCTTACGATATGAAGTTTATCAATAACCTGGTTTACGATGTCCAGAACGCGGGTATGGCTGTAAGGGGAGGCTACAACATCTTACTGGCAAACAACACCCTGTATACGGTGGGTATTGCCTCGGGAGGCGCAGCGTTGCTACTGGTTGCCCCAGGGAGCAGAAGCTGTGATGGGGATTCTGCCGCTTGCCAATCCCGAAATAGCGCGGGAGGATGGGGACCTGCCAGCCAGAGCGAGGGCGGAGAATGGATTCCCGACCGCAATGTGTTTGTTTACAATAATATATTCTACAATCCGACCCCTGTTCAGACTGTCTATACCCATTTATCTATTTTTGGAGCGGTGGTTCCACCTGTAGGCACCAATATACCCAACCCGGCGCAATCCGATACTAACCTGAAAATCCAGGGTAACCTAATATGGAATGGACCGACAGACCATCCTCTGGGAGTGGAAGAATCGGATCAGGGCTGCCAGCCGACCAACCCTACATGCAACCAAACTCAATTGCTGCGCGATAATGCTGTCAACACGATCGAGCCTCAACTGGTTGCCCCCTCCAGCAATGATTTCCATCCGGTAGTGGGAGGCAATATTTTCGGAGCCAGTTCTTTCAGTATTTCTGATTTTCTAGGGGGTGATCGACCTACAACCCCACTTGCCCCGGTGGGAAACCTCACCAACAGCGTAATCTGGGATTTCGATGGACAGACCAGAACGGCACTCGGTCTTATCGGGGCTTATGCCTACTCCACGTCAAACTCGCCCCATGAGGAGGCTGCGCTAACGGTTTGGTCTATCTCCAGCAGTCAGATTGAGCTTTCGTGGCACGCCTTTGGAAGCCAGGTTTCCGGCTATATAATAGAACGTAGCCTAAATGGTACTTCGGGGTGGACTCAAACCGGCTCAGAAGTAGACCCCGGAATTGGAAGATTAGTCGACTCTGGTTTAGATTCTGTTACCGAATATTTTTATCGGGTAAAAGCGTTACCGATTGGAGGTCTTTCCAGCTATTCCAACCTAGCAGCTGCCACCACCACTCTCATCAAGGTTTCGCAGAGCAGTGACAATGGTCAAGGTAACGTTACGGAAAGCCTCTCCTGGGCATTCGGTCAGAGCGCGCCGGGTCGAACCATCTATTTTGCGTTGAATCCAGCTAATACAATCGAGGTAACAGGCGCTTTGCCGATGCTACCCGCCGGTAACAACCAGGCGGGTGTAACCAGAATGATAACTCTTCTGGGGGCATGTGGCAGCAGTAGTGTCGTACTGAAAGGAAAAGACTTGCCTGGTAATACTTCAGGGCTACTGCTGGGCGGTTTCGACAACCTGATCGGTCTGACTGTAGGAAATTTCCCAGGAGTGCAGGTGCAATCAATTCTCGGCAAAACCAATAATCATTTTCAATGTGTGATAATCAAAAAAACTATGTAGCAACGCAGGCAGGGTCAAATATTTGGAATAAGAGCAGATTTGGCTGGGTGGCTAAACTTTAGGAATGGCAGCCAAAAAAAAGGACCTTCTATTAGCGCGACTTATATTTGAACAAAAAAGAGCTTAGACTATTGCTAAGTTCACAAAAGCTAATAGGCTGATGGTAACGGGAGAACCCAGGTCTCGACTTACGGCTTCTTAACTGGATAACCAGGTAGAAGGACGCCTTGCAAAGACTGCTCCCCGACCATCAGTGCTAGCAGTTTGTCGGGGAAAGCCTTATTTTGGTGTAGACACTACCACTAATAGTAAAATCCCATCGGCTTTTGTCTATATGTGGTAGGCATTTCGATTAACTGCTAGTAGGGGTACTTACAATGTTTAACACGAAAGCGACGCTAAGGAAATAAATCACAAAGTTTTTAACAAAAAGAGACGTTAAGCCTTTCGGGGCTAAAGAACCTCACCTCCTGTGCTCGTGCTGCCCGGTTGATGTCGCTCAAACTCCTCTACAAAAGCCCTGTCCAACGCTGTATTAGCGATTTGTCTAACTACTTCGCGCAGTTCATCATCTCCTGCTGCAGGTCTCCCAAACTTGAGGAAAAACCATTCTTCTAAAAAACTCCGTCGCCACTTGGACAAAAATAACTCTAACCGCAAATCCTCTCCTAGTTTGGTGGTTCCGGCGAATTTCAGACACCTACCAGAAATAGCGGCAGAGGAAGAGCAAATCCTCCAAATTTAGTTTATTACTTTGCTCTTCTTGATTGCTTGTCCTCTTCCTCTATGTTAAACTTCTCCGAACAATTGGTTTATAATTTCCGTACAATCTGATGTGGAGAAGACCCAGTTTTTATGCAATGCCCTCATTGTTATTCGCATGCCATTTCTAATCGCTCCAGGTTAACCAAACACGGTTACCCTACCTTTTTTGTAATTTTTGCCGTCGAACTTTCACCGAAAGAACCAATTCACCCTTCAACAGAACTCAAGCCAAAAACGAGACAATCCTCGAAGTAGTACTCTACCGATTGCGGTTCAAGCTCAGTTTCCAGGATCTGACCGAAATATTTCTGCTTAAAGGCTTTCGCTTCTCAAAAGAGACTTTCCGGCATTGGCAGGAGAAATATGCTCCTCTAATTACCAGCGAGCTAAAGCAATCTCGAAAAGGTAAAGCCACCCTTCGCTGGAAAGCCGATGAAACACTTATAAAAGTAGGTTCAAAATATTATTATTTGTACCGAGCCATCGACAGTAACGGAAAGTTGGTGGAGGTAAAACTTTCAGAGGTTAGGAATATCGAGGCAACTACTTCTTTTTTCGAGCAGGCGGTGGCTACAGTGGGCTTCAAGCCTACTCAAGTCACCAGCGACAAAGAAGTGACCTACCCCAAAGCGATCGAAAAAGCACTGGGTAGTGGAGTGTGTAGAATACGGGAAGGAAAGGGGTGATTATATACAAACCCAGCCAGGCAAAGAAAGAGATGTGACCCTGATGGAAGCGGTCGAGGTGCAGGAAGGAAGCAATTGCCATAAAGATAGTGAAAGCCGTTATCGGCAGGAAACCCAGATGGGTGGTATGCCAGCGTTTTGCAAAAAAGACCCGGCTAAAGAAATAGCTTCCAGATATATAACCTGCCCCCATGATATATAATGGCGTAGCAAATCCGGACAATCGGTGAGGATTAAGGAAGGTGTATACTAAAAACTATGACTACACCCAGAAAGAAATACTCGCCGACTTTTAAGGCTCAAATTGTCCAGGAACTCCTCAAAGAGGAGCAAACTCTAACCCAGATTGCTTCGAAACATGGGGTTCATCCCACCCAGTTGAGACGCTGGCGCGAAGCAGCATTAACGGCGATGCCTGCTAATTTTGCAGATGAAGCCCAGTTTCAGAAGCATCTGGCAGCCATCAATGAGCAACACGACAAAGAAAAAGAAAAACTTTACGCTGAAATCGGTAAGCTAACTATCCAGCTTAACTGGCTGAAAAAAAAAGTTGAAAGTGTCGGTATCTCGACCGAACCGTCTGAGCCTGGTCGAACGGGAAGAAAGTGAATTGGCCCTTTCCACTCAGGCCCACTTGCTACAAGTGGCACGGTCGAGCCTTTATTACCAGAAAACTGAACCTGGCGATTTTGAAATCGAGCTCAAGCGACGTATTGACCTGATCTATACCGACTATCCTTTTTACGGTTCACGGCGCATTACCTGTCAGCTCGGCCAGACTGGCTTTGCGGTTAATCGCCGGACAGTCCAGCGTTATATGCGAGAAATGGGCCTGGAAGCCATTGCTCCCGGACCAAATTTATCGAAGCGTAATCACGAGCATAAGGTTTATCCGTACCTGTTACGCAACATTGAAGCCAGCTATGCCAATCACGTTTGGGGCATTGACATAACCTATTTGCCGTTGCGTAAGAGTTGGGCCTACCTGGTTGCGATCATTGATTGGTACAGCCGCTATGTTGTAAGTTGGGAAGTAAGCGAAACTTTAGAACAACCTTTTGTGACACGGGCGGTTGAGCGAGCTTTGAATAGAGCTCAACCTGTGATTTTTAATAGCGATCAGGGCAGTCACTTTACCAGCCCGCACTACACCCGGTTGGTAGAAGCAGCCGGCAGCAAGGTCAGCATGGACGGTAAAGGTCGGGCCTTAGATAATATTTTCACCGAAAGGCTTTGGCGTTCAGCAAAGTGGGAAAATGTTTATTTAGCCGATTACGCAAATACCGCTGAAGCTACTGTTGGGTTAGGCGAATATTTCGATTTCTATAATAATCGCCGACCGCATCAGTCGCTGGATTACCAGACTCCAAGTAGGGTTTACTTCGGTTAAAAACACTGACAAAGGGAATGACGACTTCGACCTTATTCAATTAGTAAGGAGCTAACGACCTTAAACTATCTTAACCGATTGTCTTGACAAGGTAACCCACCATAATAAGCGGGGTCATAGTTGGTTTGATAGTCCAAGCAAATAAGGTATCGGTATCATTGGGGAAAAGGTATAGCAGCACAAAAGCTACCAAAAGAAAAGGCACGATGAAAGCCGCCAGCACCCGTGTTTCAGGAAGAATGCGGTCATCTCTTAAAGGTTCCGCACTACCAGAAAATACCCCAGAGTTACTACTTATCCCGGTTTCTGCATATTAGACCTCCTTAGAATTTGGGTAGGATAAAGAACCGGTCAGAACCGGCGTTGCTTTATTTATATTCTGTCCAGAGAAATTATATGAACTACACCCAAGTGTTATTTAGCGGTTTGATCTTCAAGAAATCAGAATTTCCAAACAAGCGATTTAGCTGGGCAGATGAACCGCTAACTTTTTCTCCACTCCCTGCCCTTGATTATACCTATACTTTAAGAAGTAGTGAACGTCAATTCGCGGTTTTAGTAATGTAAGGAAACGTGGCATGACTTGCAACTTATAGCCCGGCTAACACGGGGGGAATCCTGATAACTGATGAGCAGGTTGAGGAAATATCCGGCTATATTCTACCAAACCGGTTCAACTTCAAACACGTGGTATTCTGGGGTTGTTGGATTCCAAACCCCAGAATTACACTCAGGGCTTTATCATTTTCTAGGCTGCCACTGCCTCTATCTCAGCTTCTTCATTAGCTTCTATGGTAATTTCAGGTAGCCAGTTCAGAAATCCTGGCAACCACCAGTTCCAATCTCCCAACAATTTCATCAGCGCCGGAAGGAGTAAACAGCGCACCAGCGTTGCATCTACAAACACTGCCACAGCCAAACCTAAACCCAACTGTCGAATAGCTGGATCACTGATTCCTAAGTAGAAATCCCCGAACACGACTAACATTATCAAGGCTGCCCCTGTGATTGTTCCGCTGGTCGTGCTAATCGCGTTTGCTACTGCTTCCACCGTAGCTTGCCCTTTATCCCGCAATTCCTTTACTCTGGTCAAAATGAACAAATGGTAGTCCATACTAAGACCGAAGATAATGGTGAAAATGAATACCGGCAGCCAGAACATCAGCACTCCGGTGGTTTTTGCACCCAGATTTCCATCCTGAAAGACCCACACCACCGCTCCGTAAGCTGCTCCGGTTGAGAGCAGGTTCAGGATGATGGCTTTAGTGGCAATAACCAACGAGCGAAACACCAGCAGTAGTACCAGAAAGCTCAACCCCAATACAAAGAACCATACTACCGGGTTAGTAAAATAGCTCGATAGATCCATACCATACGGGGTACTGCCGGTTACATACGCATTGACCCCTTGTAAATCCTTGAAGTAGAGCGGCACGATTTCCTTACGCAATTTGTTCACCAAATCGAAGTTAGCCTGATCATTCAGCCCACCCGCTTGATAGAAAGAAAGCATTAGCACGTTTCCGTCTGTTGAGGGAATTCTCTGGACAGGTCCACTCAAGCCCGGCAACCGCAAGGCTGCCGCTTCAAACTGTTGGATGGCTGCAAGGGTTTCAGGCTGTTTTGCCTTTGTGACCACTACCTGCAACTTTAATTCGGTGCCTTGTGGCCACTTCTCGTTCATCAAATTTGTAGCTTGCACCCCTTCGAGGGTTTCTTCGCTGGATTTAACTTCACCAATTCGCAAGTGCAACAGGGGTGTAGCTAGGATTAACAGCAGCGCGGCTGCAACCAGCGTGGTAAGAATCGGTAATTGCATCACCGCGCGTACCACTTTGCTCCAGAGGCTTTTACCTTCCACTCTATCTCGCCCGAAGTAGGGAAGGCGCCCCCAATTGATACCGTTGCCTAAAATGGAGAGAATAGCAGGCAAGAAGGTGAAGCTACCCAGCACCGACACCAGCACCACGGCGATCATACCGATTGCCATCGAAGTAAGTTGCCCGCCTAAGATGAACAAGCCAGAAATCGAGACTGCCACCAATAGTCCGCTAAAGAAAACCGCCCGCCCGGCAGTAGCGCAGGCTGCTTCGATAGCGGTCAGTTTATCTGAACCCTTTCGGCGTTCAGTGCGATAGCGGCTAATCACAAAGAGGGAGTAATCCACTGCTACTGCCAAACCCATAATTACCACTAAGATAATGGCAGTGGTAATTTGGGTCTCACCGCTGACCTTCCCATAGAAAGTAACAACTCCCACCGCTCCGATGATAGAGGTAATAGCCAGAACCAGTGGTACTATAGCAATCACTACTGCCCCAAAGACCACCAGCAAAATCAAGAAAGTCGGAATCAAGGTAATGAACATGGAACGGTTCATACTCTCATTGGCGGCGCTTGAATTAGAAAGCGCGTTCAAAGTGTTATTCGAGAGCAGGATTTTATAGCCGGGATAATCCTTTTTCAGGTCTTCCAGTTTTGGGTGGAAAATTTTCATACGATCCCAGAAAACTTGGGTGGTATTGTCGCCCGGAATGCGGGCGTAGATACGAACAGTAGTATTGTCGGTAGAAATCAGCCCGCTTTCCGGAGGAGCTTTGTAAGGATTGGCCACCCTAGAAAAGAAAGGTCTGGTAGCCCCGCTGTCCGTATAAGAATAGCCGGTAAGCGTGTCGGCCATTTTAGTAACGACTTCTTGAAAAGCCGGGTCAGTGGCTTTAAGGGTTGTACTGTTTACAATGAGAAAGAAGTCTTCGCCCAGATCGGTCTGACCACCGTCAGCCTTTAGCGCGTTATAGGCTTTGACAAATTCTAGGTCACTACCGGCATTATCTTGTTTGGCAACATTAGAGGCGGGAACAACATATGCGCCTCCAAACAGGCTCACTATCAGGACGAACCAAAGACCGAAGACCAACCAGCGATGCCGGGCACTCCAACCAGCAATCCTGACAGTAATCGGTTTGTTCTTAAACTGTTTTTGCATTTTCTCCGGTACTGAATGCAAGGGCATTTCTTCTGACTCCTTTCTACATAAATTCTCAGAAACCTTTTTTATTTTTACTCTTCAGCTTTATTCTGTTCCAACCTTATAACAGAAAGGATCGTCAGGTTAAGATCGTGAATTTTTACGAAAATACTATGTAGCGCCGCCTGATCTTTTACCTGACCTCTTAATACCGTAATATTGTTTTCCTCATTGGTAAGGTACATTTTATCGAACCACTCTGACCAATTCGGATCTAGATTGCCTACTAATTTAATTTCGTAGAACTCCGCCGCTCCCACGTTTATCACCTTTTCCCTCTAAACTGCCCTTGGTGCGCTGCATTTCCATGGATAATTAGCAAAAAGCGCAAAAACCTTTGCCTTATAAATTATTTAGATTGCAGCTTTATGGTAATCACAGTCGTGGGGTAGTTGCACTACTCAAATTGAGGTATCACATGGGGTATTTTTAAGAAGATGATAAGAGAGGTGTTAAAGAAGATGAAGTTCGCGCGCGAGTGCAACTGCCTGAATGCGGCTATGCACATCCAACTTCTCATAAATATTCTTTAAATGTTTTCTTACGGTCGCAACCGATATTACAAGTTTTCTGGCAATATCGTCGGTACTGACTCCTGCCGCAACTAACCGCAATACTTCCAGTTCCCTTGTGCTTAGCGCTTCAGCTTTAATGGGCGCAAATGTGGTAGAAGGTTGAAAGCGTAATTGTTCGGGGAGAGGCTCTACCGAATTAATTCCTAACGCTAAATCGAGCAGATTTATATAATCAGCTCTCACCATAAAAAACTGCCTCTTTCGTAGTTCTAGCAGAAGGGGTCGAACTGCTATACCTTCATCGACAAAGCTGCGTACATAAGGACTTGACTCACCCAGAATCAGCGCCTGCTCTAAAATATCACAGGCTTGGGGAGTCTTACCTTGAGCTTGGAGGTTGCGAGCTTGTAGTGTCAATATTTCTAGCATACTGCCCATTCTATGCTGCAACCGAGCTTCGGGAAGCAAACGCTCTAGCAGGAGCGCGGCGTTTTCATTGTCCCCACGTGCTATGTAGAGTCGGGCAAGCAGGCAAAATTGTGGTTCCTCTTGAAATTCTTTCAAGGAAGCGCTATTTACTTTGCTTTCAAGTTCTTCTGTTTTTGCCCAATTTTCTGCTTCCTCGAGTCTTCCTTCCATAATCCACAGTTTTACTCTGGTTGCTACCACTTCTGGAAAGTATAAGCGTGCAATTGGATAGGTTTTGGTAAGCTTTTCAGCCTCATCCAAAGTGGCATAAGCCGCTTGTCGTCGTTCAAGCGCCCAATTTATGCGAGCTAGAATTATTAACGCTCGTGCCAAAGGGTCGGCTGCCTTGCTTTGTTTCTCCAGTCTGGTAGCCCTTTCAGCATAGTTGAGCGCCTCCTCCAGCCTATTTCTCTCATAAGCGAGACTAGCCAATCTGGTATAAGTTACAGTATTGACCCGTAGCAGTTCATTATGCTTCCGAACTTGTTGGAGAGACTCCCGTAAAAGTTCCTCTGTTTTCTGGAACTGCCCTTCCATAAAGAACAATTCCCCCAGAAAACTGGTACTTGCCACCAGAATGTAATAGTTACTAATCTCTTGACTAAGCTTTTTTACCTCGGTTATTTTCTCTCTGGCTAACGGGAGTTCACCCCTGTAATAGTGGCAAATACCCAGATTTAACAGAAGCGCCGACTTTAAGAAAGTTTCCTCCTCCCGCTCTATTAGTTGGTTAGAAAGCGCAATAGCTTCAGCATAATCTCCCTTTAGCCTAATCAGATGAGTTTCCAGCACCGCTGCGTGTTTTTGCAAAAGCGGTTTCCACTGCTGGCTATCATTTTCTCTTTCTAACAGCGCTATAGCTTGTTCCAGCCTTTTTTTACTTATATCGCCAAACCCTTCTGTCAGTAGTACCCAAGCTTCGGAAATTATTTGGCGTGGATTGGCGAAATGCAGTTCTTGGGGTAGAGAATTTATCCAGCTTCTTAAGGTTACCAGTTCGCCCCGTTCGATCATTTGGGTGGAAACCTCTTCCACTAATCTGGCAGCAGAAGCATATTGTTTTGCCGCCAGCGCGTAATTTACCGCCTCCCCTATCATTCCGGTTTGCTCGCACCATTCCGCCGCCAGTTTAGCCAGTTCTTCGCGCCGACCGGGCTTTAAGCGCCGGAGCCGGCTAAGTAACAAATCCGCAAAAAGTTGATGGTAGCGAAACCAGTGACCCTCAGAGTCTAACGGTACGATGAAGGGGTTGAGTTGCTCTAACTTCTCAAGTAGCGTTTCGCTATCTTCTCGCCCAGTGACAGCCTTAACCAGTGGGGAGCAAAACCGCTCTAGGATAGCTGTTTCCAGCAGGAAATTTTGCAGTTCCGGTTCTTGGCGGGCTAGTACCTCTTCCAAAAGATAATCCAGCAAATAGCGTTGACTTGAGGTAAAGGATTGGAGAAAATCTGGAATATCCGCACGCCCTTTGAGTGATAACGCCACCAGTTGTAGACCCGCCACCCAGCCTTCCACTCTGGTTTCGACCGCTTTTAGCTGCTCAGGGGTTAGTGTGATACCGAGGTTTTGTTCGAAAAAGGTGTTGACCTCTGCCGGTAAAAATCTCAGTTCCTCTGCCCTAAGTTCAAGGATTTGCACTTGTGACCTAAAACGTGAAAGCAGAAGGGGAGGATCTAAGCGAGTAATAATGACAAGATGTAGCTGCTGCGGCACAAATTCCAACAAGAAATTTACGCCGCGCTGAATTTCCGGGTTAGTTATTAGATGGTAATCATCCAGAACCAAAATGAAATCATTTTCTAGAGTTGCGAGGCTGTTAATGAGTTCGGTTAGAACTTCAATTAGTGGCGGTGGTTGGGAAGAAAGCAGTAGAGTAAGCGCTTGTTTTCCTACCTCTGCCTTCCACCCTTGCAGGGCGGTAATAAAATAGCGCCAGAACCTCACCAGATCGTTATCATTCTCATCCAGAGAAAGCCAAGCCAACGGCAGGTTGGTTTTGGTACGCCATTCATTAATGAGGGTAGTTTTGCCGAATCCGGCGGGGGCACAGATTAAAGTCAAACGGTAGTGGGAAATCTGGGCTAATTGTTTGGTGAGACGAGGGCGCAAAACCAACCCCGCTCTCAGGGTTGGTGCGTAGAACTTAGTGCTTAGAAGATTGGAAAGGGATTCATTCACGACAAACCGCTTCTGAAAAGAATTTCAATATAATAAGGGTTGCGATAAATTTGCAAGTGATTACTCCCCATACCTTGAGTACATGTGGCGGGGCATCTAGGGGCAAACCCACAGCTTGTAATCCCAAGCTTTTGATGTTTAAGGCAGCATTTTGCTACCTCACATAAAATAGGTTCAGGGAAAAGAGGTGATTGGCAATGCGGTAAACTTTCAATCTAAAAGCAGAAAGGTTTACTAATACCCATACAGGGCACAGGTGAGTGACAATCACCAGCGTTATAGTGCCATAAAAGCTGGATTGCTGCAATTCTTTGAGAAAGCCCACAGCGACAAGGTGAGCTTTTTGATGGTGGTGTCGTCCCCTACTGCGCCACTCTGAACTATAAAACCTCTGTGTCACCCGGTAGGCTCAGCAAGTCAGACAAAACCCGCTGCTATTCTCCCATCTTTGCTATCGGTTCAGGCTGCGCTAAACGCAATCTCACCGGTTTCTTTGACGGTAGCGAACCAACCGCCCAAGACGTTGTTGTGATGATTGATTATCTGGGCAGCAGTGAGGTAAAAGGTATCAAAGGTGCTATGTGCGTCTTTGACCAGAGTTATCTTGTAGCCCCGGCTAAAAGCCTGCCGAGTAGTGGTATCTACACAGAATTCTGTTTGCATCCCTGCTATCACCAAGTGCTTGATGCCCAAGCCTTCTAACTCTAGTTGCAGGGTGGTTTCGTAAAAAGAGTCGGGGGTCTTTTTGTGGACAACGGCTTCACCGGGGCGAGGGGCAATCGCCGGGTGAATTTGCCAGCCCTCATTTTCATGCCACAGTGGTTCTTCGGGGCTACTGTCGCTGTGCTGAATAAAGATTACCGGAACTCCGGCAGACCGGGCTTTCTCAATCAGGATGGATAGGTTAGCAAGTAAGGCCTCCCCTTGGTAGGGTGGATAAGCCGGGTCAGAGAACATTCCTACTTGGACATCAATTACCAGCAAGGCGGTGTCTGTTTTCATGAAGTTATCTCCTTTTCGCTTGATACTAGACTAATCAAATATTTGTTCTAGTGTATAATATCCTTTCACAATTATACTCACGAATTTGATAACTGGCTGTCCACGACACCGTGGGCGAAATTGGTCACTGGCTTAGCCATCCCTTCTGACGTAGCAGTCCATTTCCAAACAAGGTGTGCCACTGTTTTCAGGATGCCACTCGAAGCGGGCACGCTCGAAATATTGCACTACGTAGTTATTGCCGTCATCCGGGTTGACCTCGTAAAATTCCTCGCTGATGGGATAGCCGTATATCGAAAGCCCTCCGTTTGCTTCCCAGTATGCCTTGAAGCTGTTGCGCAGATTGTGCCCAGTTTCGGGGAAATATACCGCGCCGGGGTAGTATAGATTATCAAAGTGATTGAACGCGCCATGTCCAGCAGTTCGCTTAGCCTCGCTCATTTGCACGCCCACCAAAAGAGCGAGAACAGCATCACTGCCAGCATCCCCACATAAATAGCCCTGCCCTTTGCCATAGCTTTAACCTGCCTTTTGCATCGGAACATCAATATTAATCTGTTATACAAAACGAGCAGATACGTGGCGAGTTTCGTAATAGTTCGTTGATTTGAATGATGTGCTATAGACTTAACAACACCGTATCTGATCTTGATTACGCACATTATCTCGGAGACTGCTGCCACCATAGTGAGTCTGGGAGTAAGCGCGGCTATCCCGCTCCTCCGCCAGTAACCAGTTGCGGAAATCGCCCACCGTCAAATGACTAACGGTGGCGAAGGCGATTTTATCATGATTAATGGTTATGTAAAGTTGCTGTGGCAGTTAGGCGCTTGTTTGAGAATTTAGGCTGTTTTCAGAGATGCGGGTAAATCAAGATGGGTTTTAGCGACCAAAGATTTAGATAGCTGTCCGATTTATCAATTCTTTTGAACTTAATTGACTTGCCTTGTCAGTTTCTCCTTTTGCTAATCCCTTCATTAATCCCCTCACAGAACCTTTTGATGAGGGGATTAGCAAGCGTAATTAATAAAAGGGCTGTCAAATAGACAACCTTTTCTTTTTCCAACGATTAGCCCAGAATTGTGGCAAGATCGGCTTGCGGGGTACTGGTCGGTTTTAGATCGAACTTCTCTACCAGTACGTTTAGTACGTTTGCTGATACAAATGCGGGCAGACTTGGTCCCAGATAGATATTCTTGATTCTAAGCGCCAGAAGGGTCAGCAAAATGCTTACGGCTTTTTGCTCGAACCAGGAGAGTACCAACGTCAACGGTAAGTCGTTTACCCCACACTCAAAAGCGGTTGCCAGCGCAAGGGCTACCTGTATCGCCGAGTATGCGTCATTGCACTGCCCCATATCTAGGATTCTGGGTAGCCCACCGATTTCCCCGATATTCAATTCATTGAACCTGAATTTACCACAAACAAGCGTCAAGATTATGCTGTCTTGCGGCGCTTTCTTAACAAAGTTGGTATAGTAGTTCCTGCCCGGCTTTGCCCCATCACATCTACCCACCAAGAAAAAATGTTTGATTCCCCCACTCTTTACCGCCTCTATCTGTGGGTATAGATATTGATACCTTTTCCTTCGGTATCCTCAAGTAGTTGCTTTAGGTCGTGCAGGTCGTGCCCGGTTACAAATCGAAAAGTGGATTACTTTGTGGTAAAAAGTATCAAAGGGAAAATTAGTAAATATCTGCTTGAGTTACAGCGGAGAAGCGGCATTTGCACTTTTATGCTGCCTCTGAAACGAGGAGAACTGGCTGATTTTTTGAATGTTTCACGTCCAACGCTATCACGAGAATTCTGCAAGTTGCGTGATGAGGGCATTATCGATTCCATAAAGATTCGGTGCGTATAAATGATATTGAAGCTTTGAAAAGAATGCTGGAATAACAAGGGTTTTCACTGAATATTGGTCGAGAAGGGACAACGGTATCACAAATGGCTCTATCCATAGCATCATTGTCCATCGTCCCAAATCGTAACCATTCACGAAGGTTGTCATGCTGACCGTAAGCGAAGTAGACCGAAATGTCAATCCTTCATATCTTTTTCCAGTGCCGCCAGATGCTCCCTTAGTAGCTGAATTTCCTGCCGCAACTTCTTTTTTTCCTCGATAGGAGCAACGCTATACCCTTTTCCGAGAGCCTCCAAAGTTTGATGGAATTTCTGCCAATCACGAGGACGGTATTTCCAGATAGTTTTCTCTGTTATGTTAGTTTGTGCTTTCTGTAACAAATGCGTATTTTTTACGCGCTTTTCCAGCATGCGCATACGCTGATCAACATAGCTGGGACTTTTATTAACAAGCTTAGCAATATCCCGGTTTGAAAGGTTATATTCTACTCCTAAAAACCTGAAATAGCGGGCTTCATCCAGTGGATCAAGATCCTGTCGTTGCAAATTCTCGATAGCTGCAACAGTACGAGCCTCTTTTTCAGTATAATCTCTGACTATTGCCGGAATGTGAGACAACCCGGCTTGCCCGGCAGCGCCAACCCGCCGATTACCCGCTACCAACAAATATTTACCGGGTTGCTCTGGTGAAGGTCTTACTATTATGGGTTGCAGAATTCCACGTTCCTTTACATCAGCCACCAGTTGTTCATCTTCGACAGGCGCAGGAATCTTACGAGGTTGATCGGGGTTTGGTAAGATTAATTCCAAACGAAGTATTTCAAGTTCTTCAGTTTCCTTCAATTCAGAGTTATCCGTGAGTTTTTGGATATCTCCAGCACGTGCCCTGAGATTGGCAAAAAAATCCGTGCCGGTAGTATTCTTCTTTGACACTTCAATGACTCTCCTGCTCTAAACGATTTATAAGCTCTTCGGCAAATGCATTATATTGCTGGCTAGCTGGGTGTTTCGGTTCCCAAACCTGAATTGGACCACGCCGCGGTATATTGGAAAGGGCTGTGAAATTTCCTATACGGGTATCAAATACCAGATCTCCTAATATTTCACGTACATTATTTTCCACTTCACGTGAAACACCGGTGCGAGGATCATACATAGTTAGCAAAACTCCGCTAATACGCAAAGTGCGGTTAATTTTCTGTACCAATTCTACAACATCTATAAAAGCTTGGAGACCCATAATAGAGAGTAACTGGCACTGAACCGGCATTACAACCCTGTCAGAGGCAGCCAGCACATTTACAGTAAGCAAACCCAATGAAGGGGGGCTATCGGTAAGAACGTAATCATAGCCAAGTCCTTCCAGTTCCTGAAATTTTTCTGCCAACACTTGTTCCCTCTGAAAAGCAGACACCAGTTCAACCTCAGCAGAAGCCAACACTATACTGGAAGGAATTAAGTCAAAATCCCATTGGGTTTTGACGATGGCATTTGATGCTTTCAATGAACCTTTTTTAAACAGATCATAAATATTAAGGTTGAAAGATCTTGGGTCAAGCAAACATGAAGAGGTTAGATTAGCTTGTGGGTCGGAATCAACCAGAAGCACCCGCTTGCCAAGTTTCGCCAATGCATAGCCAGTAGAAATGGTGCTGGTGGTTTTACCAACCCCTCCTTTCTGTAATCCAAACGCTATCTTGATCATAAAACTCCTTTTATATATGGAAACTATTTTTCTACCTATGCCCAGCATTCAGGCTATAGCCGACTAAGAATCCGTGTCATACCAACCAAATTACGTCTGCTCTTACTACTCAAAACATGTAGCGTCTAGACCTTTTTTGACCGGTAGTCCTGAGAGTACCTTGTGCTACCAATGCTTCCAGATCCCGATAGGCTGTTCTATCCGAAGCTCCCACAAGTTCCCGATACTGACCGTTGGTTATATAACCGTTTTTATGGATATATTGCAACGCCAATTCTTGTCGCTGTTTTTGAAGACCACTGGTTACAGAATCACTTTCAGCAGCCTTTTCTTTTTGGGTCAAGGGAGTTCTCATTTCCTCAGCTTGTGTATTGGCTTCCTTATAGAAAGTCACAATAAACTCTCCCTGTTCTCGAAATTCTGGTGGACGGCGTCCTAACTGTCGCATTTCATCCAGCATAAATGGGATACCACTGCCCATCCGATCCATATAACTACCCGGTAAATTCCTGAGTATTCCGGTTATAACAGGGTTTCGGAGTTTAGAACCTGCCCGACCCTCTCTCAAATCCTCAATGTTAAGACCCGGCATAAGCAATCCAGGATTGCGAAACTCAATCCGGTCAGAATAGAAAAATATGCGGACATTCTCACCTTTGAGGCTGTAATCCCGGTGTACCAATGCATTTACTGTTGCCTCTCGCAGAACTTCTAGAGGATATTCCGGCTCATCTATACGACTAAAACCTTTCACGCGAGCCGGTACAGCAATATTACGTTCAAACCAAGTACCAACCTGGTCAATCAGATCGCTGATAGGACCCTGAAAAACACGTCGATCAGAAAAGCGTTTGAGACCAGAATTATCTCTAAAAAGAGCGCACACTACCTCTGATTGTAACAGGAATTCCTGCGGGTTATCAGCAAAGAGCAACAGCCCAGCGTTAGTGGGGCGTAGCACTTCTTTTCCCTTCGCATCACTAGTTACCGTAAGACATTCAAGATTAACCAAGATATCTTCCATCGAAGAAGGGCGAAAGACTCCCCTGTTCCTGCTAGGACGGTGGTTCAGATATAGATCGATAATATCTCTATTCAGGTGAGAAAGAGTTGCTCGGTGCACAGGTTGAGTTTCCCAGTCAAGAACTCCTCTATGGTAAAGATAGCGCTGAATCTCTGATACTACCATAGGGGTGGTATGAGTGCCTTTTCTAATCCAACAAACACCTCCAGATTGATACAACGTGCCATCATTAGGCGGTATATGGGCTACCACTAATTGTCGATCATTTATGAGTACAGTCTGGGGTAGCGGTGGATTCAGATGTACTTGAGGGTGGCATAGACGGGCAGCGTACAGGATTTGGTCAATTGTATCGGAGACGTTCTTGACTCCGACTACCCCCCAGTTCTTATCCTGTACTCCTATAATCAGATAACCTCCTGAAATCGAATTGGCAAAGCCGCAAATACGTTCAGCCATTTCATTCGCACGAGGAGGAGCTATCTTAAACTCAACCCTGTCACTTTCGCCTTCCTTCAGAATAGATTCTATATCCAACATATTTGAAGTCCGTCTTTCCACCATTATCCGCCACGATATCCGCCATAATGGCGGAATAATCCTATATTTGACTTATTTTACTCTATAATTACCCTTTGTGCATAATGAAATGTGATGTCTTTTTATAATTTAAATCTTCCTTTAAGAAGCCAAAATAGCGATTTTTTATCCAAAATCAGCTTTTTCAGACTGATTCTAATAAACATAAAAAGCTTTCTTCAACTATACCCCCTAAATGTCGGCATTACACAGAGATATAGTATTTGGTGTTGTATTATATCCAGAACCTGTTAGTAACAAATTTTCCAGAGCTTTACCGAGAACTTGACCCTGCGCGCTATTTAAATCTTCCCGACCCACAAAGACTGGTAGGTATCTTCCAGTTTCGGAACAATATCTTAACCTTCCACTATCCAAAATGGAAAGCGGGAATTCGCCACTAAGGGCAAGAGTGCGGCGAAGATTCTGCCAGAGGATTTGCGCTTCCTCTTCGTTCGTATTAGGGATAGTTTCCTCACCTGAAGTTGTTCCAGTCAGGTAAGCATATTTTCCAGTCAGATATTTAGAGAAATCGAGAGGAGTTTGTGACGCTGAAGGTGGACTTTTGCGCTGTTTCGGGCGTGTACTGACCGGCTTGTTGACCGGTTCCGCATTTCTCAAAATCATGAAGCGGATAAACCCAATCGGATTGTGGATATATTTTTCTTGGCTGGTTTCTATTAACAATTTGACATAACTTATGTCGCGATTGTTCTGACGAATTACCCGGGCTAGTTCCTGTGCCATTACAAGACTGATGCCAGCAGAAATCAGAAGAGTTGATATTTGTTTGTCATTTTGAGTATTTTCAGCTAGTGTGACTTTAGAAGCTATCCCTGTATCGGTATCTGGAATTGTTTCAGATACTGAGTTTTTTTCACACACATGATTTAAATCATGTTCATGTAAATTGTCGGAACTATTCTTCCTCTCTCTCCGGAAGTTCTCTTCCACTTCTCTACCTGCTTTCCAAAGAGGTATATACAAATTGGAAGTTCCTGCGCGATGAATTATTTCTACCAGATTAGCTTCCAGGAGCTCGACTAAAAGGGTTCTCACTCGTCGCTCAGTAAGCTTCATATCGATAGCAAGCCGGGATTGGGAAGGGTAGGCACAGTTATCCACTCCAGAGTAGGAGAGGAGTATCATATACAGTTTCAGAGCAGCTGGGCTGATTTCGGATTCCCTAATCAGTTCGAGTGGTATCTGTACAAACTGTCCTGTTCTTTTTGGAACAGTCAAATTCGGGCTATAATTGTATGCAAGCGTATTTTTGGGCATAAAAAATCCTCCTTAGCTCTTGACATGGAGAATCTCTTATGCTATCCTTTAAATGTAAAAGGAAAATAAAAGTCCTCCCTGTGAGGGCTATGCATTTGTTTGAAGATCCCCACGGCTTTGGACGGCGAGAGGGGATTTTCTTGTTTTATATGATTGTTTTGTTTCGGTATCTAGCCGCTACTGATTCTCTCTTTTTTCACATCTTGTTATTGTTTAGCTTCTTTTCTTAAAGAAGTTGTGTTATTTTGATGAATATTCAGTCTTTGAATACGGTCAAAGACATGTGCAAAAGTACAAGAACACAAATACAAGATAGTTGTTGCGAACAACTGTACTCTGCATGAGTCTAATTGTAAGGTGAATCTTGAGTTTGTCAAGACATGCGAGAAAATTCCTACATATCCCAAAAGTACAACATATCCCCTTCAGGTTAACTTTTTCGCTTTAGCCCCTTACATCAAACTGATACTTCCCTCCTGACGAAAAACCCTCCTACTGTGGCGGATAAAAGCCAGCATGGCGGATTTCTCTCTAAATAATCCGCTACGTTCCAGATTGGAGATAGAACGGCTTCGACTGAAATATCATAAAACAGCGTGAAAAATTCAAGAGTCTGGAAAAAAGAAAACTGGCGCAACTAAATAACTACGGAAGTAGCTCTGTTACCTTGAATAACAAGGACACCAATTTATTTTGGTTCATCCGAATCTGTTACTCAAATGCGCCGAAAGCAGCGTATATCCAATTTGGTAAGTAGCAGAAACTAGCAAAGTCGCAATTACCACCAACCAGCCATACTCAATAAATCCTCAATTAAAGGTTCCAAATTGGTTTAACAAGTGTAATTTTTTCTATTCTTTGATTTTTATTTATCTTAATTTCAACTTTAATGTGGTATTAATTCTTTTTAGTAAAACCTGATTATAACAGTATGTTATTCTTCCGATTTCCAGTTTCCAGCGAATCCTTTGACGTTTAGATAAACCAAAGGGCAAGCAGTGTTGGCACAACTTGCCCAGACGAGTAATGTTCTAATTGAGAAAGGACACTACTCGTATGAACCTTAACACACTTAAAGAATTTCGGCACGAAATCTATGACTGCTTTGAATACGCCAGTGACGCATTGTTTAATCTGGCGGATGCCCTTATGACAGAAAGCCAGGCTCAATCGGTACTGGAACTGACCCTTTCGCCCAATTTTGAGCGAAAATGGCCCAGTTTGTATGAGGCTTTGCAAATGGGTCAAGTTAACCAAACTCGCTTCGAGCAAACCATGGTGCGCTACGCCCCTCATCCCTTCGATGGTGAAAGATTGGTACTGGCAGTGGATGCTACCAATATCGAGCGACCCTTTAGCACTACATCTGCAGATCGTGGCTGGCTTTACAAACACAATCTGCCCAATTGTGATAAGCCCGTGACCGTGGGTTGGCAATTCTCGACCGTGGTGGTGGTGCCGGCTCAAACCAGTAGCCATACATACATTGTCTCCAACCGCAGGATCAAAACCAGTCAAACACCAGCAGAGGTAGCCAGCCAGCAACTGAGCGAATTGCGCCCATATTTTGCTGAAAGACCGCTCAATCTGGGAGACCGGTACTACCCCACCAAAGCATTTATTCAAAATAGCAGTAAGGACTATGACTTGCTGCTGCGGCTCAAGTCTAACCGAGTATTCTATCGAAAAGTGGTGAGAGATGAGCAGAAACGAGGTCGCGGCGCTCCCGCTAAACACGGTGCTCGTTTCCAATGTAATGATCCCAATACGCACGGTTTGCCGCAGCGAGTGTGGGTTGGGACGGACGAAAATGGACACAAACTGGTAGTAAGCGCATGGACTGAGCTGCATTTGAGGGAAGCACCTGAACTGGCACTGAGCATAATCCGAATACAGCGTGAGGCAGCCAGTGGTAAAACCCATGACCCTCTGGAAAGTTGGTATGTGTGGTCGGGTCAAACTGAGCTTGACCTGACGCAAGTCTGGTCGTATTACAAGAGGCGTTACTCGATAGAACACGGCTATCGTTTTGACAAACAAGATTTGTTGTGGGAAAAACCACGCTTGCGCTATCCGAGCCAGTTTGAGTTGTGGACGGCGATAGTCAGTTTGGTACACGACGAATTGCAAATCGCTCAAGGCTTGGGCTTGGAAGTGTTGCGACCTTGGGAAAATAGTCAACGACAGCCAAGCCCTCAGCAAATTCGACGAGGCTTGTCCGGAATAATTGTGCAGTTGGGCAGTCCGGCCAAAGCCAGCAAAGTGCGAGGAAATGGGAAGGGTCGAGCGGTTGGCACCAAAGTAAGACCGGCTACCCGCTATAAGGTGGTCAAAAAGGGGTTTTCTACCTCTAATTTGACGAATATTCGCTGTTAAATTTGCTGGTAACTGGCTACAAACTGTCATTCTTTTGTAAGTTCCGATACGGGTTTCTATTTCCTATAGCCCCGTTTATCTAAACGTCAAGAATCCTATTAACAATATGTTTAAAGATATTGACTGATCTTAATTATCGTTAAGTCACGCCTCTTTCCAAATATTTAGCTCAAGTTGCCAATATCTTAAAGCTGTATCCTTGAACAAGGGGGTTTAAAAATGCGGCTGAAAAATATCGGGTTCTTGATAACCCTTTCCCTTTTACTTCAATTAGCTACCCACAACTTGGCTAATGCCGCTCCGGATTTTGGGAACTCAAAGTTCAAACAATTCTGGGAATATAGTGACAAATTGGTAGATGAGGTTCCTGATGCGGGCCGCGGTTATACGTGGGGACCAAACAATTTTAGTATTCGCCAGGAGATTTACCTAGAAATCGCAGGAGGCAAACGACAGGTACAATATTTTGACAAGAGCCGGATGGAATTGTCGGCCGATGGCACCTATGTAACCAATGGTCTTCTGACCAAAGAGCTAGTTACCGGGCTTCGGCAGGATGGTAACACCCTATTTGTCCAATTGAGTCCAAGCCAAACACAGGTTGCAGGCGATGATAATGGCGATGGCAGTAATGGCAGCGCACCAGTTTATGCCAGTTTTAAAGAGATTGTAACCACCCGTCCGGGGCAAAATACTGCTCTCAACCTAATCGGTCAAGTAGCTAATCTGTCGATAAATAAAGCCGGACAGGTTACCACTTTGTCCAATCCTCCCGCACAACTCAGTATAGGTCAGTACGATACCATTCTGGGTCATAATATCCCCCAAGTTTTTTTGGATTACCAAAACATTCAAGGTTTAACTTGGAATGGTTCCAACTTTGTTAAAGACAAAGTGTATACAGATAACCCCGTGGCAAATGTTTTTGGCTACCCTATCTCCGAAGCCTACTGGACTAAAGCAATAGTAGCTGGGCAGGAAAAAGATGTATTAGTCCAGATGTTCGAACGCCGTGTACTAACTTATACTCCTTCGAATCCTGACCCTTTCAAAGTTGAGATGGGCAATATTGGACAGCATTATTTCAAGTGGCGCTATAGTTTGAGTTCAGAGAATTTGACTTCCACTGCTTGGAACGCTTTCAAAATTAATAATTACCGGGATGCCTATCAAATAGCTTTGGAATGTGTCAACAGGTTTGAGGAAGAGGCGCTTCGATTACAAGATGGCTATGTAAAAAGTGGCAAATCGCTTCCCCCCACCGGCGTTGTAGATGAAGCCACCAAGAAGTCTATCTTTGAGCAAGGACCTGTAAACGATGTAGGTACAGCTTACTTCATTATGGGTCAATCGGCGGAAAAGCTGAACGATTCTGAAAAAGCCGCAGCTGCATACAAAGGTGCGCAAAAGTTCACTTATGCACGCACATATGATACTAGAGGTTGGTTCTGGTCACCTGCAATCGCCGCTACATATGGCACTAGCACATCCGAACAATTGACGGTGGCAGCTTGGAAAGCGCTAGCGGATAAAAACTATTATGAAGCTTATCAAAAAGCGCAGGTATGTGTAATCAAGTTTGAGAGTGAAGCTATTCGAATACAGGAGGGCTATAGCAATAGTGGGAAACCGCTTCCACCGGTGGGAGCAGTGGATGAAACTACCAAGAAAGCCATTTTTGCACAAGGCGTTTTAAATGATGTGGGCGCTTCCTATTTCATTATGGGTCAAGCTTCCGAGAGTTTGGGCGATAAAACCAAAGCTATAGAAGCCTACAAAGGAGCTCAGAAATTCCCCTATGCACGGGTATGGGATACGCAGGGTTGGTTCTGGTCTCCCTCACAGGCAGCTACCGAGCGGCTTTCCAAAATTGCCTAGAGAGAGTTGCTGGTAATTCCAACCAGCTTTAGCAGTAAGGAGATGACCTTTGAAAAGTCTATCAATATAAATTTTCTTTATCAGGTAAGCTACCCATAAATTAACTGACTAAAACCTTTTTAACTCAGTAAGAAAGAACCAAATATGCCAAATGAATCTAACTCGCAGCCCGATTCTACGGAAAATGGATCTAAACAGCAACCCCCCAGAAGCTTTTTTGAGTGGCTTTCCAAATTAGGCCCGTTAATGACCTTTTCTTTACTGTTATTAATTGTGGTTGCAATGTTAGCTATAGTAATTATAACTAACACTATGGGTGGGTCTTTTAAACTATGGCTTGTGGAGATCAATGGACCAAAAGTCACCTCTGCACCAAATACCTCTTTATCTATTCCAACCACTACTTCCTTAAAATCGAACTGCGATTACGAGGGCAGCAATGACGTTGAGACAATCTCAAAGGTTATTAATGCCGAGAGTGAAGCCGCAATGACCGATAATAAGGATACAGCCGAACCTATTTTGAATAAGATTTTTAAAGCCAGTTCGACTAACCCGGTAATTCTTGACGGGGGAAAATCAGATACTGATAAATGGAGCATTCCGAAAGATCGGTATATCGGGCTTTTCGAAGCCTTTCATAATATCACAACTTTTCATTATCAAATTGAACCTGCCCCTAGCACAAAATTAAAAGGTCAGATGGTAGTAGGAGATATAGCACAGTTTACTAGTGGCAGCATTTTTTGTTACACCACTGCAAGTAACCCAAATGAAACCTGTGAGAATAATCACTCCAGAAAAAATGGACAAATCGGCTCAACTGGCTCAGAACACTGGACCCTAGAAAGAAATGCAACAGGCTGCTGGTTTATAACCAGTTTTGTTTATAACGCCAGCAAAATACCTTTCCAATAGGCGCATTTTTTTATGATGGGATAGCTTGCTTTCAGAAAGAAATTAATAATGGGAGACCTAGTAAAAGCATGGGTGGTCCAAAAATCCTTTTGGCTGATCAGTTCGAGTATTTTAGCGCTGCTTGGTCTAACCTTTTTCCTTAACACTGACGCAGCCTCTTCTCAATTAGGTCAACTTGTGTCGGTGCTACCGGATAAGCTGACTTTTAGCGGGCATGTGATCAACCGTGCAAACGCAGGGGGAGCCTGTGCGGCTTCTTGGCTTGCTAGTATGCCAGAAGGAAGTATTATTCTAGGCGCTAATCCCAATTCCTGTAATCCGTCAGACTGGAATGGTGGTACTGCCAGTGGTGAAATTATCTTGCCAGATGTTTACGCACCCACTGTCTATGTAATGACTCTCTCCTGGCCCGATAAAGAGAGCAAAGGGCTTCACTCTCCTTATAAAAACCGAGAAGCCGATATATATTTTGATGGGCAACTCCTGTGGAGTAAACGTACCGTTGAACCGATTATAGCCAACGAGTATTATGCTGCAGCACATGAACCGATAAAAACCACCGTAGTGGTTAAGCAATCCGGCAAGCATAGCCTTCGTATTACTGTTCCGGCAAATACCGCCTGGGATTTAGCTAGTATTACTTTTACTGCATATGCTTATCCTAAATCTGTTCGGGGAATTGGTTATAGTCCCTTCCGGGATTGCCAATACCCCGGTGGAATGGAATTACCAACCTCTAAAAATATTGAAGAAGACCTGTACCGCCTTATAAATACCAGCAATGCTATTCGCACTTATGCCTCGACCGGAATCAATCAAAAAGTTCCAGCAATTGCTAACTCATTAGGTCTTCCGGTTTATGCGGGCGCTTGGATAGATCAAAAACCTAACGATGATACTGAAGTTCAAGCACTGATAAATTTAGCTAAAACCAATAAACTTGCCGGAGTTATTGTCGGGAATGAATTTTATCTAAGAAATAACGCTAAGGGTGAAAAGAAAGATGAAATAAATTATTTGCTGCAATATATTAATCAGGTCAAGCAGGCTCTAAAAGGTCTTGGTATTCCGCTTATGACCGCAGAAATCGAAAGTATCCAATTTGATTTCAAAGACATCAACGATTTTAACCCGCAAATTAATTCACTCTACCGTCCCATCTTAGATCAGGTGGATATGGTAATGGTACACATCTACCCCTTCTGGACCAGTTTGCCAATTGACGGCGCTGCCGAATTTACAGTGAAACGCTACAAAGCCATCCAGCAGTTGATTGAACACGAGTATCCCGGACAGAATAAACGAGTGGTCATCGGTGAAACGGGATGGCCTTCCAGTGGAGAACCACAAGATAAAGCGGTACCGAGTCCGGAAAATCAGCGCAGGTTTATGCTGGAATTTATGACTCTAGCGGAACAAGCCGGAGTGGATTACATGTATTTTGACACTTTCGACGAACTCTGGAAGGTAGAGGAACCGGGCAGGGTCGGTCAAAACTGGGGTTACAGCTATACAGATCGCTCTGCAAAACATCCTTTTTGGGGTATTCTGCTTCCTGCTGGCGAACTTGGTTATTCAGCTATAACTGCACCGCCACCTGTCAGTTTTCTGAACAAAAACACAAACCTAGCTATATCAAATCAGCTAGCGACTGCCAAGAACAAACCTCTTAATATTTATACTGAATGGCTGGCAGAAACTGCCACCTTCATACCTTCCGGTTATATGGGTGATATTGATAGTATCAATATGTATAGTTGTGACCGCAGCGACCCGCACAGTGGCGAAATGGCAGTTCGGGCAAGCTTTAACCCTGATGGTATGCTGGGTTGGGCTGGAGTCTACTGGCAAAATCCGGAAAATAACTGGGGCACTCTGAAAGGTGGGGTTGACCTCAGTTGGGCTAACAAGGTTACTTTCTGGGCTAAAGGAGCTATAGGAGGTGAGAAAGTTCAGTTTTTTGCCGGAGGGATTGGGAGCGATGCAGACCCTTATAATGATTCTCTACGGCAGCCTCGTACCACCGGTTTCATTGAACTTACAAATACTTGGCAGCAATATACCATTGAGTTGCAGAATGCCGATTTAAGCCGAGTGGTTGGCGGTTTTGGCTGGACTACCAATAAATGTGCCAGTCCACAGGGCGCTACTTTTTTCCTTGACGATATTAAATATGAGTATGACCCGGCTGTTTCAATGATTTTACCACCACCGAACGTTTTCTCAATTTATACCGATAGCAATGCTCGTGAAAACCACTTCTATGCGTCCGGTTGGATGGGCGATGGCGCTACACCCGGACAGCTTTCATTTAGTGAATGCTCAACTAATAATTCGTATCGAGGACTTACTTCGATTAAAGTAAGCTATACCCCCGGAAAGTTGGGCTGGAGTGGTATTTACTGGCAGGAACCGGCTGATAATTGGGGAGACACAAACGGTGGGTATGATTTGTCTAAAGCCACACGTCTGTCATTTTGGGCTAGAAGCGATACTCCGGGCGCTAAAATTACGGTGCTGGTGGGAGGAATTGGCTACCAGACCACTGACATGGGTGAAACCGATTGCAGTAAACCGATAAAACCACACCCAGATTCACTTTGCCCACCAATAAAGCAGGAAGTGTCATTATCCTCCAATTGGCAAAAATATACTGTCGATGTTGAGTTTTCCAATCGAGATATGTATAAGCTCATCGGCGGTTTTGGCTGGACTGCGAATCAACCCATAACTTTTTATCTGGATGATATTATTTATGAGTTAAAAACTTCAAACCAGCTGATACTGCCGGAAAATGTAAATTGTTTTAGTGAAACAGCCTATTGTACGAGTGGTGGCATCCGCAGTTACTGGGAGCAAAATGGGGGGTTGCCCGTGTTCGGTTTCCCGGTAACTACCACCCATTTTGAAACTAATTCAGATACCAAGCTGAGCTATGTAACCCAATGGTTTGAACGCAATAGATTTGAATATCACCCTGAAAACCAATCCCCCTACGATATATTGCTGGGTCGTTTGGGGGATGAACAGTTAAAAATAAAAAGGATTGACTGGCAGAAAGAGCCCAAAGATAGTGGACCTCAAAATAATTGCATCTGGTTCGTAGAAACCCACCTAAATGTCTGTGATCAGGTAGCAGGTATGGGCTTCAAATCATATTGGCAATCACATGGGTTGGAATTTGACGGGAAACCCGGCGCAAGTTATCAAGAAAGTCTGGCACTTTTCGGATATCCGCTAACACAACCCAAGGTTGAAATAAACTCTAGTGGAGATAAAGTATTGACCCAGTGGTTTGAACGTGCCCGCTTTGAATGGCATCCTGACAAACCTGCTCAGTTCAAAGTACTGTTGGGTCTGTTGGGCAATGAGTCTACTAGGCAAGCAAAAAATTAACTGTTAAGTCAGGAAGCCTTGATAGAGAGCCATACTACAATCACAATTTAGGTAGACTTTATTCCACTACCCATGCTCTTTACAAGTGGCAAAAAACACCCTCAAAAATAGCAAAGGTCAGAAGAGTAATCATTGCCCTAACCAATCTTTGCTTCTCAGCAAGCTATTACCCAGCAATCCTAAAAGGACTTCGTAACCAGTATTTTTCAATTCCGGGTGATATTCAAAGCGTGCCCGCTCGAAATACTGAACGGTATAGAAGTTACCGTCATCCGGGTTCTTTTCGCTAAATTCTTCTGAAATTGGGTAACCGTATAGCCCTAGCCCGCCGTTTTGCTCCCAATAGCGCTTGAAACCAAAAGCCAGATAATGTCCGGTCTGCGGGAAATAGGTTATTTCCGAACTGTCTGGTGACCCAACCTTTCGCTCAAACGGCACTTCGTTTCGCTGGACAGTTAACTGTTTACCCAGCAAACCCAGCAACACTTCGTAATTTGAACCGGCAAATTCAGGGTGGTATTCAAAACGAGCACGTTCAAAATATTGCACTGTGAAAATTTTACCATCCTCCGGATTGAACTCGCGCATAGCTTCAGTACGTGGGAATCCAAATTGGGCTAACCCGCCGTTACTTACCCAATACCGCCAAAACAGTGGTGATATATTGTGACCCGTTTCGGGGTAATAATTCGGGGCTGCTCCATTGTTATCCACTCTAGCAGTCAGGGTCTGCTCCACCTGTGGTAATTCCATTTTGTATATCTGGCGGTCTTTAATAGCCAACAGCGTAGTAGGCGCATATGGGCTGATAACTGCTCCATCAAGTCCAAAATAGGGTAGATCAATCGAAGGTAATTCCTGCCAGGTACTGCCACCGTCCGGGGAATAATGGATATAAACCGTTCCCTTTACCCCGTTACTCTCGTAAGTGCTAATAACTCGCTGCATAACAAACAAATTATCCGGGGCGTTTCTGGCTTGCAGCATGTAAATGCTATTCTGATCCATGCTATTATCCGGCACAAACGCTGGCAATTTAACAGGGTTCCAACTATTTCCGCCATCGCGTGATAGGCTCATCTGCCTCGAAGAAAGCCTAACCACCGCGGTATTGGTGCGGGCAAACCAAAGTTCGTCGTAATGACCTCGTGCGCCAAGTTCCTTAAAAGTGTGCCCTCCATCAATTGAAAGCTGGTAAACAGTGCGGGTTCCGGTTGGAGTTGAGCCTGAACGTACCGCCATTATCAGCCAACTGGAAGGGGTAGCCTGTCCCGGCAGCATTTGGAGCATAGGAATATAGTTGGTGTAACCGCTGATGGAACTGCTATAGGTTTTTTCCCAAGTTATCCCGGTATCCTTCGAAGCATAAAGACTATAATTGAAAGGTTCAGGATAAGCCACATCCTGAGCCGGGTCGCCGTTTTCCTTGACCATAATATATACAACTTTGCCATCCTGAACGGTAGTTGCCACCGATTTTACCCGACCGGCAAACTGAGCGCCTCTTTCCAGTGCATTTTTACCACCATTCGGACTGTAAAATAGCCGACGATCTTTTAAGCCATAAACCTGCTGAGTGCCATCACCGGGAATTGCGGAAGGCACGAAGGTGAGAGGAAATTCATCATTAAGCGAATTGATACTCCAGGCGGTTTGTTGCTGGTTATCGATGTTGAATTGCAAACCGCTATCTTCGTTGCACAGGGTAAGATTGCGTTCGCTGAAGCGGATTAATTTCCCGGTGCGGTAGTTGAGGGAAGAGGTGCCGGTGGGGTTGCCACCGGTTAGCAAGACAGTGTTGGGCTGGTTGCCCTGAAAACAAAGCAGACTAGTCTGCCCCTCTGGTAAATAAACCCCAGTGGCTTGCCAATCTGGCCCGCTTACTTGCAAAATAGCAGCGGCGGACAGCGGAGTGGCTAGAAGCGGGAATATAGCTATAATTATCATCAGCGCAATTACTTTTTGATACTTTTTAACACCCATTGTCAGGTCTCCTTTACCTTTGGGGCAGAACTGGAGCGACCTAGAACAAGAAATTTAGGTTGGGTAGAACAAAAAGTGAAACAATTGCTGGAACTGTGACTGCCAAAAACACCTATATACCCTCATTGTACCGCAATTTGAATATAAGCTTTAGTTGACATAAATCTGCATTCTCTTTCAGAAAACCATGCATAAGAATGATTCTACTCGGCACAACTTGTCGTTAGGAGCAACGACAACAACGCCTAAGTTTAAAGTGCAGCATGCCACGCTCTTTCGGGTTAGATTACTATAAGCATTGACTAATCTTGTAGGAATACTTTCAGCATTATTGAGGTGCGGGATAAATTTCTGGAGGTGGTTGTTATCAACTCGGTGTTGACTGTTTCCCTGCTATACTTCATCCTCTTCGAAGGTAATACCCTCGTACAGACTGGCAAGACTTATCTCAATTTCTTTGGCAAAAACCAGCTTTAGCTTGTCTTCTAATAACTCTAATGGGGTTAACTCCATCCAGGCGTTCCCCGCTACCCGCTGCCTACATTCCACCCTGACCTCTTCAGAATCTATTATTACATAGTAATTTAGACCCGGAATCTTCTTATACTCCTCTGCCTTGGTGTTCCGGTCATAAATGCGGGTGGAAGGACTCAGAATTTCAAACAACGCCACAGGATTGGCGATGGTAAAACGGTCACCTTTGTAATACTCTGGCTGTCCACAGATTATCCCCGCGTCAGGGTAGGTAACAAACTCATCACCTTCGCTACGCTTGCGTCCTTTAGAGCGTGGATTTCCGGGGATGGCTATTTTCAAGTCACTGTTAAAGACCTGGCAGCCACTTCCTCTGAGTTGAGTGTGAAGCACAGAGACAAGATTGACCGCGATCAAACTATGCTCCAAATGAAATGACCCAGTTTGTCAAGACAAAAATAAAAGCTTGGTTAAGGAGTGATACAGTCCTTTCTATAGAACTAATAATGTTAAATAGCTAGTAACTCTTTTTAGCTCTTTAACATAATTACTGGTGTCACGGTATTGAAATAAACCTGAGCCGGTGTCTGATATTTCAAAGCCTGATGAGGTCGAGTATTATTGTAGAAATCGAAATACTCACCAATCCCTAGCTTTGCTTCTTTGGGGTTCTCAAATTGTGCTAAATAAACACACTCATATTTTAAGGAACGCCAGAGCCTTTCGGTGAAAACATTATCTAGTGCTCGCCCACGTCCATCCATACTTAACTTTACACCTGCGCCCAATATCAAAGCAGTGTATTTAGGACTGGTAAAATGACTACCTTGGTCACTGTTAAAGATCTCCGGTTTTATCTTCGCCAACGCTCGCTCGGTAGTTCTAAGCACAAAATCGATTTCCAAAGTATCAGATAATTCCCAACTTACCACATATCTGCTGTACCAGTCGATGACAGCCACCAGATAAAGCCAACCGTGTTTGAGCTTGATATATGTGATGTCGGTACCGAATACCTGAGCGGGTCTGGTTATAGCCAGGTTCCTTAAGAGATAGGGATATACCCGCTGCTTTTGATCTCGTTTCGAAAGATTAGGACCAGGATAGATTGCTTCTAGCCCCATCTCCCGCATATAGTTTTGCACCGTTTTGCGGTTGAGGTGCTTGCCTTCCCGCAGTAATTGTTGATGAATTCGCCGATATCCATAAAAAGGGTAAACGGTGTAAATCTCATCAATTCGGTGTTTGAGCTCAATTTCTCGTTCGGTTGGTGCTACTGAGCGGTAGTACAAACTGGAACGGCTAATTCCTAGCAACTCACTTTGTTTTGAGAGTGAAAGTTCAGCTTTTTGGGTTTCGATTAGGCTTAATCTGACCGACCTGGGCAAAGCCTGCTTCACTTTTTTTCCTAACCACCTGAGCGGTGTAGTCAGGCGACCTATTTCGGCGTAAAGTTGTTCTTTTTCTTGTTCGTACTGTGCGGTCAGCAGCGCGATTTGCTTCTGAGTACGCTCATCAAAGGATTGTGGCAGACCTTTTAGAGCCAGTTGTTTCCATTTAGTGAGCATATTCGGATGAATACCATATTCAGAAGCTATCTGGGTAACGGTTTTATTACCTTCCAGCACTTCTTGCACTCTTTGAGACTTAAATGTGGGTGAATACTTTTTTCTAGGTGTTGTCATGTTTTTAAGTATACACCTTACCAAACCCTTTTTAGTTGTTCAGTTCTTCTGGTTCATTATAATGCTCGCCCAGTTTTGCATCGGGGCCGTCCAGTCCGCCGTGATGTTGCGGTAAGCCAGGTAAAGCAGCTTTTTGGCTGCTTCTTTAGTTAGAAAAGCTCCCTTCGTCTTGATCACCTTGCGCAACTGGCGGTGGTACCCCTCGACGCTGTTCGTTGTGTAGATTAAGCGCCGGATTTCAGGCGTATAGTCGAAATAAGTCGACAATTCGCTCCAACCGCTGACCCAACTGCGCACTGCCACCGCATACTTCTTGTCCCATTTCTCGCTGAGAGCCAAAAGATTAGCCTCAGCTTCTTCTCGGGTGGCTGCTTTGTAGACAAGTTTGAGGTCGGCCATAAACGGTTTTTGGTCCTTGCTGACCACATACCGCAAGCTGGCCCGGATCTGGTGAATGATGCAGCGCTGAACCTCGGTGTAGGGAAAGACAGCAGCAATCGCCTCGCTAAATCCGTCCACGCAGGCAATGAAAATCTCTCTTACTCCTCGGACCTTGACTTCTCCTAACACACTCAGCCAGAATTTGGCTCCTTCGCCGGTGCCTTCCCCAATCCAGTGACCTAAAATGTCGCGCCGTCCTTCCAGGTCTACTCCCAGGGCATTGTACACAGCCACATTTTCGACCTTACCTTCTCGCCGCAGCTTGATGAAAATGGCATCCAGGTAGATGATGGTATGGTAGCTGCCAAAGGCCGGTTCTGCCATTCTTCCACCAGAGGTCACACCTTGTCGGTGATGGTGCTAATGGTCGCTGCACTGACATCCATGCCCTACATCTCGACCAGGCTCTCCTGGATGTCACGAGTGGAAAGACCCCTGGCATAGCAGCCCAAAATCTTCTCTTCGAGCTCGTTGGTATTGTGAGCGTACTTTTTAAGAAGCTTCGGTTCGATCTCCCCGTTACGGTCTCTGGGCACGGCTATTTCGGTTTCACCGGCGCTGGAGCGGTTGATTTTGCCGTTGCGCGAGTTGCCACTGTTTCGACCTGCCGCTTCGTATTTGTCGTAGCCGAGGTGGTCGGTGAGTTCAGCTTCCAACAATTTTTCGAGGGTATGGCCGAAAACCCGGCAAAGGATGCCTTCTTTGCCGAAGAAATCGTCCATACTTTTGGCACTGCCCAACTGTTGTTGGATTAACTCCATGGGTGGTAAGGATGCCTGAATAATCTCCTGTACACACACTAATGTACACCTTCTAGCCGGTAAGCCCCTTGACCAAGTTTTAGCCCAAATCGCTTCATGACTTTGTGAATATTTTATGCATTTCTTGAGTTTATTCTTTACTGTGCCTCTGAATTCATACAAATTTTTGGGTGTTTGCCGCAGGCTATCAAAGCTGGTAAAATCAAGGTTACTTTGCTCAAGAAACCGGGTTGTTCTACAAGCGTTATTATCTAATGTAAGCAATCTGTCGGTAATTGTATAAGGAGTACCTGTTTTTGTTAAACCGCTTCAGTAAGGCAACCAATCCCTCCATTCTCAAAGCAATGGCTGAGCCGGATACTAATATTCCATCAAGTTACCCGCCGCGTTATAACCCGCGCCCCGGCAATATATTCAATAAAGCTCAACGTACTATAATCAATCGGTACTCTTTAATCCTACTTTTCCTTTCAATATTTGCCTTTAGTATTGCATACCAAGTACGCCCCACTATTTTTGTCAACTTGGGAGGAGGTTATGATCTCCCCTATCTTGATAATTTTGCCGGAGAAGTTCGCCCTAATAAAATCACAAATCAGACTGAGGATACCACCGATACTCCACGTGGGGAGATTCCGGTTACAACAAATGACCCCGGAATTGTTTTCAGTGCCGCAGGTAAACCACTTCCTGAACCTATCAAAGATGATTATCGCTGGACAAAGCCTCGCAGCATAGTATTACTGCCGGGCGTAGGGGCGTATCCCGGCAACCTTACATTATATGCGGCTGCTTCACCACTTTACCCGCACGGACAGAAGGTAGCGGTGTTACTCAACGGGCAGGATTTTACCACCTTTGAGGTAAAGCCCGGCGTACCACAACGATTCGAGTATAAATACGAAGCAACCCGGTTTCAAGGCGGTAATATGGCAGTCGAATTGCGTGTTACCCCCATCGGGACAACCGACCCAAACATTTACTCCGATTCTAAAAGCTATTACCGGGATGGTATGAAGCTTTACGGCTTATGGCTAGAGCCGGAGGGGGGCAACATCGCCTTGCCCGACCCTAAAACCACTGTGCTTTTGACCGTTGCAAGTATGTTCTTTTTCTGGTTGCTGGCATATAGCGGTGTAAAACACTCCATTGCGTTTGGAATTTCAACAGTTTTCGTGTTGACATTAGCAATTGTCCTTGCGATATGGCGGCTGGAATTGGCGATTTTCACAACCCGCCTGACGTTGGTGTTGGTAGCTACCGGGTTGGCGTTGCTGGTCTTTGATTTGTTATTACCACGCCTTTTTCAACGCTGGAATTTGCCTTTACCCGGCTATGTCTGGACAACATTGCTGATAATTTTTGTGGCTGGCATGGTGCTACGGGGAGGGGGAACACTCTACCCCCAAACTCTGATAATTGACCAACGCTGGCATCTAAACGTAATTAACCGGATTCTGGATGAGCCGGGTGGTATCGCCTACGAGTATTCCAATAAATCTGATAGTTTGGTTCCGGGGCAATGGAATTCAAGCGCTATTATCCCCTACTCGCCGTTTACCCATTTTTATCTTGCGCCTTTCGCGGCATTACCAATCGAGCGAGAAGTTACCGTTAACCTAATAAGCATTTTCCTCGACTCATCGCGTGTATTCATTATATATGCGCTTGGCGTGGCATTGGGCGCTACCATCAACGGTGCGCTGGCGGGAGCAGCCTTATACCTGATATTACCTAGTACCTACCTACTGAATAGCTGGGGGAACTGGCCTACCACTATCAGTTTATGGCTGGCAGTGCTTTATTTGACAGTTGCGTTGGTAAATTATGAAAGGTTGAAGCGTCCAAGAATATGGATTGGGCTAACGCTTTTACTGATAATTACCAACCTAGCCTACAGCGTTACGATGATATTTATGGGTATGGTGCTTTATGGTTGGGCGACGGGCTTATTCTTCTTTTCCGGGCGCAAAGATAAGCAAGCTCGCGAAAACGGCAAGCTGCTTTTTCTATCTGCGACGGTTGCCGCCATTGGGGCAGTTGCCATCTATTATTGGCAATTTATAGGCGATATTATTCCCACTTTGAACAGCTTTGGACAGGATTTTAATCAAGGCAAAGGGCTAGGCTTGGGCGAGCGGAGCTTTTTTGAATATCTATCGGTTTATCTAGGCAATCTCTCTACCACCTACGGGGTAATCGCTGTGCTAGTTTTGGGGTTAATAGGGGCAATTTCCCTATCAAAAATGGGGAAGGGTATGACCTCAAAGGCAGCGCGATACTGGTTTGTGTGGGTGATGGTAGCAAACTATCTGTTGTGGAGCATTGCTCAGTGGAAAATTGATATGGTGGACAAGCAAGTCTGGTTTATTGCACCTTTAGCTTTAGCTTTATCCGGGCAAGTTATTGTCAGTATTTGGTCGAATCTTGAAACAATTGTCAGAATTGGCAACCAAACAGTTTGGAAGTTGGTAGGCAAAATAACGGTTAGTGCTTTAATAATATGGATGAGTTATTCCGCATTTTCTTTGTGGATATACCGGATTTTCTTTGCAAGACATTAATCACGAAAGAATAATAGCTTGAACCTTTTTTTCGCCCCAGATAAAGTTGTATGTCCTGAGTTTACCCTTCGCTCTTATGACGCAGGGGATGGTACTTTGTTAAAAAATGCCCAAGACTCCTCCTACGAACATTTGAAAAAATATATGCCGTGGGCGCAACCTGAAATAAGTGCAAATGAAGCTGAAAATAATGTTAGGAAGTTTCGCGCCCGTTATTTGCTAAATGAAGATTTCTACATCGGCATTTTTAGCCCGGATGGGAAGAAATTACTAGGCGGCACTGGATTTCACCTCCGAAATCGTCCAATAACCGAGAATGTTGCTGAAATAGGGATGTGGATTAGCGAAGATTGTGCCGGACAGGGTTTGGGCACAAAAGTTTTGATTGAAATGCTGAGATGGGGCTTTAGTGAGTGGCAGTGGGTGAGGCTATTCTGGCGGTGCAGCAGCGAAAATATTGCCAGCGCTACTGTTGCGCGTAAAGGTGGAATGATACAGGAAGCGCAATTGAGAAATGACCATATTTCTCATCTGGATGGATCGAGAACTGATATGCTCTACTTCAGCGCACTGAAAGGGGAATGGCAAGCTTAATGCAGGTAGTTAATCGCCTTAAAAGTACCCTAGATAACCCTTTCATCTTCAACGCCCTGCAATTTGCAATCGCGGGAACACAAAATAAAACTCGGCGGCTGATTCGCGAAGGCTTGCAACTCAAAGCAGGGGAACGTTTGCTAGATGTTTGCTGTGGCACAGGCGAATTCGCCGATGTGGCACTCAACGAATATATCGGAATCGATATTAATCCAAAATATATTGAGTATGCCGAACAGCGTTTCGGTAAAGGGAACGGACATCCTGAACGCGCTTTTGTTGCACAGGATATTACCGGGTATGAATTCAGCCGCACCTATGGGACTTTCCCTAAAGCCATGCTGATAAATAGTATGCATCACCTAAGCGATGCTGAAAATCTGGCTGTACTGGAAGGTATCGCGCGGGTTACTACCGAGCGTTTCGTAATAGTGGATATGGATCCCACCCCCTCAAACCCCCTCAGCCGTTTTCTGGCAAAACAAGATCGAGGGCAATTTATCCGACCTCTTGCCGAGCAAATAGCACTTGCCGAGAAATTTTTCGAGGTGGAAAGGGGCGGGGAATATTACTCAGGCTTGTGTGGGCAAACGATAATTGTGTGTAAAGTTAGGAGTTAGAAGTGCAGCAAGAGGAACTGGATTTAAGCATTATCATAGCCTGTTATAACGAGCATGTAGTGCTACGAGATAGCGTTACAGAACTGGTGGACGTACTAAATGGTACACGTTATCATAATTCTTATGAACTCATTTTCGTTGATGACGTAAGCAAAGATGATACTGTAGAAATTATCCTCGAATTAATAGCAAAGTACCCAACAACGCGAATGGTGCTGATCCAACATCAGAAAAATACAGGGCGCGGACGCACCGTTACCGATGGTATTCAAGCGGCAAGAGGGCGTATGGTGGGTTTTCTGGATATTGACCTAGAAACTCCTGCGCATTACATCCCGGCAGCTTTGCTTGAAATTGAGCGTGGTGCAGATGTGTGTACAGCAGAACGGGTTTATAAATTTATGTGGCGCACTTTTTACCGACAGGTTTTGAGTGTTGGCTACCATTTACTTGAATCTAAGTTGCTCAAATTGCATCTGAAAGATACCGAAGTTGGTTTCAAATTTTTCAAGCGCGAAAGTATATTGCCGGTGCTTAACCGCTGTCATGATCCGGGTTGGTTCTGGGATACCGAAATAATGTACCGCAGTTTCTTTGCCGGACTACACATTACTGAAATTCCAACCCTTTTTATCAAACGTTATGATAAAAAAAGCACCGTTCGAATATTTCATGACTCAATAGAATATTTCGGTAAACTTATGCACTTCCAACACGAAATTAAAAAGATGCGGGCTGAATATGAGATCAAAAAGCTAGAACGACAGGTCGAACGACAAGTCGAACGGCAGACCGAAGAAGTAACCAACTAACCAACCCAAAAAAATAACTCAAGTGCTTTTAACCACCCTGCCAATATTTGTAAGGGCGGTTTTCATAAACTCTATTGTTCCTCTAACATAATACAACTGCCTTAATCTTATCCCTTTACGTATAATAGAAAGCGAGAAGCAAGGTTTTGTTCAAAAACCGTTTAAAATAGAAAATATAAAGGAGCAATAATATATGATGCCCGGAGGAGTAAATCCTTTTGATAAATTCACCGAGAAGGCGCAAGAAGTGCTAATGACTAGTTATCAGCTTTTGGCTGAGCAGCACCATAGCCAACTTGATGTAGAGCATATCCTTTTGGCGATGCTACAACAAAAAGATGGCATTACGCCCCAAATTCTAGAAAAACTCGGCGCGGATATAAATTTAATTAAACGCTCAGTTCAGGATGAACTAGATGTTACTCCTAAAATTCAAGGGCAAACTGGCTTTCAGGGAATTCAGGTAAGCATGTATATTACCCCGCGACTGCAACGCCTTTTTGTTAATGCCGAGCAGGAACGCGAACGAATGAAAGATGATTTTATCAGCACCGAACATATTCTATTGGCAGTCGTTTCCGACCCAACTGATAAAGCCGCCAAAATCCTGAAACGTTTTATGGTAGATCGAGAGAGTATTTATCAAGCTCTACAAGAGGTGCGCGGAAATCAGCGCGTCACAGACCCGCAAGCGGAAAGCAAATATCAGATTCTGGCAAAATACAGCGTGGATTTGTCACGGTTAGCCCGCGAAAACAAGCTCGACCCTGTTATTGGGCGTGAAGAAGAAATACGCCGGGTGATGCAAGTTTTAAGCCGCCGAACTAAGAATAACCCGGTGCTAATCGGCGAACCGGGCGTAGGTAAAACCGCCATTGCCGAAGGATTGGCGCAAAAAATCGTTAGTGGTGATGTACCCGATAACCTGAAGGATAAGCGGGTGGTAGCCCTTGATATGCCGGGTCTGGTGGCTGGCTCAAAATTCAGAGGTGAGTTTGAAGAGCGTCTCAAGGCAGTAATTGAAGAGGTGAGACGGGCGCAGGGTGAGGTAATCGTTTTCATTGACGAACTACACACTGTTGTTGGTGCAGGCGGCGCAGAAGGGGCAATAGATGCCAGCAATATGCTAAAGCCGCCTTTGGCGCGTGGTGAATTGCAGGTGGTGGGTGCTACTACTTTGGACGAGTACCGCAAGCACATTGAGAAAGATGCCGCTTTAGAGCGCCGTTTCGCGCCGGTGTTAATCGGTGAACCGAGTGTCGAGGATACTATTGAAATGCTGCGCGGTTTGCGCCCTAAATACGAATTGCATCATAATCTGAAAATAACCGATGAGGCATTGGTTGCCGCCGCCGAACTAAGCGAACGTTACGTTACCGATCGTTTCTTGCCTGACAAAGCGATTGATTTGGTGGACGAAGCCGCTTCAAAAGTGCGAATCGATATGTTTAGCCAACCGCCCGAATTGAAACAAATGGATGCGCGCCTCAAACAATTAAACGATGATATGGAATTGGCAGTTCAGAAACAGGATTATGAACGAGCCGCCCGTATGAAATACGAGATTAGCGCTTTAAAACAAGAATTTGAGGGGAAACGCAACACATGGTTCGCCGAGAAAAAAATTGACGATGTGGTAGATGAGGAAGATATAGCAGAAGTCGTCAGTAAATCTACCGGCATTCCGGTTAGCCGGATGCTTGAAGGCGAAATGAAAAAACTGTTATTGATGGAAGAACGCTTACATGAGCGTGTAATCGGTCAGGATGAGGCAATCGTAGCGGTTAGCGATGCAATCCGCCGCGCCCGTAGCGGGTTAAGAGACCCAAACCGACCGATTGGCTCGTTTATTTTTCTCGGACCTACCGGGGTAGGTAAAACCGAATTGGTAAAGGCGCTGGCTGAGTTCATGTTCGATAGCGAAGATGCAATGGTTCGCATTGACATGAGCGAATATGGCGAAAAGCACACAGTAAGCCGCTTAATCGGTTCACCTCCCGGCTATGTTGGGTACGATGAAGGCGGACAACTGACCGAAGCGGTACGCCGCCGTCCATACCAGATTGTTCTTTTCGATGAAATCGAGAAAGCGCATCATGAAGTATTCAATACTTTGCTCCAATTGCTGGATGATGGGCGTTTAACCGATGGGCATGGTCGCACAGTGGACTTCAAGCACACGATTGTGATTTTGACCTCAAATGTTGGCACAGACCATATCAAGCAACGAGCGCTAGGTTTTACTGTGGGGGCAAATCGTCAAGAATCCGAGGATGCCGCCGCAGATCAAAAGATGCGCGAGCAAGTGATGTCAGACCTGCGCGAACAATTCAGACCGGAGTTTCTGAACCGGATTGATGAAATCATCATCTTCAGCCACTTGAACCAAGAGCAAATCAAGAAAATCGTGCGGTTGATGATGAAAGATGTAGTCAAGCGGCTAGAATCGCAAGGGATGAAGTTGGTGCTTACCGAAGCTGCCCTCGATTTCTTCGCTAAAGAAGGCTATGACCGGGTTTACGGAGCGCGCCCATTGCGCCGAGTCATTCAGCGCAAGCTTGAAAATGTACTTAGTAGAATGTTACTTGATGGCAAATTCAAGCAGGGCGATACAATTCAGGTGGAGCTTAACCCTGAAGCGCTGACTGAGTTGAGATTTACAATAGTAGAACAAGCTCAATCGGTAGAATCCCCACAGGTGGAAGGTGAAATAATCGAGCAAACCGCCGGGGCGTTGCCCGGTGCTTCTAACTAAGGGTTTTGTATTTGATCAAGAGGTTCGGCACTAGCCGAACTTCTTTTAATTTTATACATTGCGAATAGCCAGCAAAGACTAATACTGGACTTAACCGATAGCGTCCGCTAAAATGACAAGGTAATTCAGACTCGATGAGGAAGGGGTAAATCATGACCACAGTTAAAGCTGCTTTTAATCGGTTAAGCAGCATATTACTTTTATTAATTATTTTATCTATCAGTCTAGTAGCTTGTGGAGAGAGTGCTTCACCCACCGCAGACCAAATCTCAACTACAAACACAGTCAGTGGAATAACATCTACACCCGTATCAGTAGCAAATACAACCACAGCCTTTACCACGAATACTACTACTGCCACAGGTAGTATTATACCTACCACCACCAAAGCCCCCATAGTTTACATAACTATTCCGGTTTCTAACGATGCAAGGCAAAGTCTTGAAAAGGTGGCGGATGATGCCGTTAAAGTGCGGGGCTTGAACTTTACCGCCAAAATAACCACCAATTTCATGACTCCGGATGCTATCGGCAAATATGCAGAAGATTCCTTAAAACGGGAGCTAACTCTTCAAGAAATTAGCGATTATGAAAAGTCTTTGCTAGTCTTTGGTTTTACCAAACCCGGTTTTGATTATGTTAAAAGCTATACCGCGCTGCTTGAAGGTAATGTTGCAGGATTTTATGACTATGAGATAAAGAAATTATTTGTAAATGTAGCTGACCCCAATAAGGGTGCAAGCCCGCTCACTCGTTGGATAGCAGAGCATGAGTTAACCCATGCGCTTCAAGATCAGAATTTTGGAATTGAAAAGGTACGACCGCAACGAATACCCACCGATAAAAACTGGAGTGACGATAAGGATTTAGCCGTGTTATCTCTTATTGAAGGAGATGCTGTTCAATCACAATTTCTCTGGACATTGGGTAAGTATCTGAGCCAGCAGGAAATAACGCAATTGGTCAAAGATTCACAGGATGCAGCTAATAAAGCCTCGCAAGTTGTGAACCAAATGCCTCCAATACTATTGGTATCGCAAACTTTCCCATATGAGGAGGGCTGGACTTTTGTACAAAATCTCTACAAGCAGGGTGGTTGGGATGCGGTAAACAAGGCATGGACAGAGTATCCGCCAGTTTCTTCCAGTCAAATCCTAAATTTCGATAAATATAAGAATCGAGTTGAGCCGATAAAGGTAGATTTGAGCGACCTTACTCCCGTTCTCGGCGCTGGTTGGCGTTCAGTAGATTTGAACACTATGGGCGAATATACTACCCGTGTATGGCTCAAGGGGCAAGTGTCGAATGACGAAGCCACTAAAGCTGCAAGCGGGTGGGCAGGAGACCGCTATCAGGTGCTTGAAAAAGACGGTAACCTAGGTTACGTTTGGCGTAGTAAGTGGGATAATGATGCGGAAGCCAAACAATTTTTCGACTCAGCGCTCCGTTATATTACTCCCACCTATAATTTGCAGGGGGCAGGGGGCAACGGCACCAAGCGGGTCTGGCAAAACGCAGAGCAAGATGTTCAGCTTATTCAGAAAGGCACTGAAGTGCTGGTGCTAGTAATGCCAAAAGGCGATGCGGCTGCAAAAATTATTTCAACACTGGGTTTCTAATTTTCAGCCAACATAAGGCAAAATATCTTATTGAATATAACCAATAAAACACTACCGCTTGGTAATACAGGCGGTTTTTTTCCTAGGAATTAGAAGTTTATGGAATCTGAAGTAACTATGCGAAATATTGTGAAACAATAATACTATTGGAAATGTCTTTAATTAAATAGCTACTTTTGTGTGTTCTACCCGGAAAGAGTAACCTAATGCCTTCAAATACAAATGAAAAGCGCATATACAAAAAAGCAGCGACAGTAAGGATTGCGATGTGGAGTGCGCGACATCGCTGGCTTACCGTTACGCTTTGGATGATATTTACAATTGGGCTGTTCATAATCAGTCTTGTGAGTGGCGGCACAAAAACATCGGATGGGAGCAATCCTACCAGCGGAAGTTATAGCAAAACCGAATCGTATCAGGCAGGACAGGTTTATAATGCTGGAGTTGCAAACAACGCCCCACCCTCATCCGACTCCTATATTGTCATTACCCATCCAAGCTTGAAAACTACTGACCCACAGTTTAAAGAAATGGTAAGCAAAGTGGTTCAGGGCTTACAGGCAATTACTTACTCAGAAAATGGTGCAAACAAACCGTCTTTTGCAAATGTAATCAACCCCTACGAGGTTCCAGCAACTGCCGGATTAATTGCGCCGGATGGTAGCGCCTTGCGGATTGTAGCAACAACGCTAGGCACCAGCAAGGAACGCTCGATAAAATTAGAGCCGCTAAAAAGTGCGTTAGTGAGTTTGAAAGCTCAAAGCGGAGATTTCAAAATAAGCGTGCTTAATTACAATTGGCTGAATGATGACATAAACCGGATAGTTAGCGAGGATTTGGACGGTTCGCTGAAAATCACAATGCCGTTGACATTCGGCATTTTATTGCTTGCATTTGGGGCGTTAGCGGCTGCTTTTGTGCCTCTAATTCTAGCGATAACTGCTTTGCTGGCAGCATTCGGTTTTCTTGGGCTTTACAGCCAATTTGTAACTCCGGTTAGCCAATATGCCACCCAATTAATTGTGCTAATCGGGCTGGCAGTAGCGGTAGATTACTCGCTCTTTATGCTTACACGCTTCCGAGCAGAACGCCGCAACGGGCGCGACAAAATGACTGCAATTGAGATTACGAGTAGTACCGCCGGACGAGCCGTTTTCTTCAGCGGCATAACGGTGGCAATTTCCATTGCCGGATTATACTTGTTAGATGATGACCTATTCCGCTCGATGGCAACCGGAACCATTGCAGTGGTATTGCTCTCTATCATCGGTAGCCTCACTTTCCTTCCTGCCACGCTCTCGATAATGGGTAACGGTATCAATTGGGGGCGCATCCCCTATTTCGGGCGAGAAAGAGAAGAAGGCAGCGGTTTCTGGAGTCCGCTTGTTGGCGGAGTAATGCGCCGACCTTTTATAGCTGCTTTTGTCACAACCTTATTATTGCTGTTTATTGCTTTCCCGGTATTGAACTTGCGAATGGGTTTGGTGGGGGTGGAGAGCTTCCCAAACAGCATTGAGGGGGTTGCAACCATCAACCTGATGAATCAGAAATGGCCACAAGGGACTACCCTTAAAATGAATGTGGTAGTTACGGGGGCAAACAACCCAGATGTTAAAGTGGCTATGGATAAATTCCGCGAAGCCGGGTTGAAAACGGCAGGGTTGAGCGAACCGTCCGCTATTACTATCTCTCAAAACGGTACTGCCGGGCGCATCACGTTTACTATGGGTGGAGGCGAAAATGATCAGGCAAATATCGATCTGGTCAAAAAAGTGCGGAAAGAACTCGTCCCGGCTTATTTTTCAAATCTAGGGATACAAGCCTTTGTCTCAGGCGATACAGCACAGGTAGTGGATATAGTTAAAATCTATACCGATGCAATGCCACTGGTTTTTGCGTTTGTATTGGGCTTGAGCTTCCTGCTGCTCTTAATAGCCTTCCATTCATTGGTAATCCCCGTCACAGCCATTATTCTAAACCTTCTATCTACCAGCGCTGCTTACGGTGCGATGGTATTGGTATTTCAGGAGGGCTGGTTTGATCAACAAATCGGGATTAAAACAACCGGTGTAATCGAAAGTTGGGTTCCGGTATTTATCTTCACAATCCTGTTCGGCTTGAGCATGGATTACCACCTCTTTATTCTTACGCGCATAAAAGAAACGAAGGATAAAGGGGCAAATTCAAACGAGGCAGTTGCAAAGGGTATAAGCGCCACCAGTGGGGTAATCACCAGCGCTGCCGCAATAATGGTGATGGTTTTCGCGGTGTTTGTAACATTGCAATTGGTAATCATCAAACAGGTTGGGCTTGGTTTGGCGGTTGCAGTCTTTGTAGATGCAACTCTAATCAGAAGTTTGCTATTGCCCGCTACGATGCGTCTTCTCGGTAAGTGGAATTGGTACATTCCAAAGTTTTTGGATTGGATTCCACAAGTTACCATTGAAGGCGAGCCGGAAGATGCTTCTGACAAAGAAAAAAAGCACAAAGTAGCCGTTTGATTGAGCAATAATAAGAACCGCGGGCAGGAACACGAGTCGGACAAAATGAGTCGGTAAACCTTGCCTTAACTCATTTTTTGACGTTTAGATAAACCAAAGGGCAAGCAGTGTTGGCACAACTTGCCCAGACGAGTAATGTTCTAATTGAGAAAGGACACTACTCGTATGAACCTTAACACACTTAAAGAATTTCGGCACGAAATCTATGACTGCTTTGAATACGCCAGTGACGCATTGTTTAATCTGGCGGATGCCCTTATGACAGAAAGCCAGGCTCAATCGGTACTGGAACTGACCCTTTCGCCCAATTTTGAGCGAAAATGGCCCAGTTTGTATGAGGCTTTGCAAATGGGTCAAGTTAACCAAACTCGCTTCGAGCAAACCATGGTGCGCTACGCCCCTCATCCCTTCGATGGTGAAAGATTGGTACTGGCAGTGGATGCTACCAATATCGAGCGACCCTTTAGCACTACATCTGCAGATCGTGGCTGGCTTTACAAACACAATCTGCCCAATTGTGATAAGCCCGTGACCGTGGGTTGGCAATTCTCGACCGTGGTGGTGGTGCCGGCTCAAACCAGTAGCCATACATACATTGTCTCCAACCGCAGGATCAAAACCAGTCAAACACCAGCAGAGGTAGCCAGCCAGCAACTGAGCGAATTGCGCCCATATTTTGCTGAAAGACCGCTCAATCTGGGAGACCGGTACTACCCCACCAAAGCATTTATTCAAAATAGCAGTAAGGACTATGACTTGCTGCTGCGGCTCAAGTCTAACCGAGTATTCTATCGAAAAGTGGTGAGAGATGAGCAGAAACGAGGTCGCGGCGCTCCCGCTAAACACGGTGCTCGTTTCCAATGTAATGATCCCAATACGCACGGTTTGCCGCAGCGAGTGTGGGTTGGGACGGACGAAAATGGACACAAACTGGTAGTAAGCGCATGGACTGAGCTGCATTTGAGGGAAGCACCTGAACTGGCACTGAGCATAATCCGAATACAGCGTGAGGCAGCCAGTGGTAAAACCCATGACCCTCTGGAAAGTTGGTATGTGTGGTCGGGTCAAACTGAGCTTGACCTGACGCAAGTCTGGTCGTATTACAAGAGGCGTTACTCGATAGAACACGGCTATCGTTTTGACAAACAAGATTTGTTGTGGGAAAAACCACGCTTGCGCTATCCGAGCCAGTTTGAGTTGTGGACGGCGATAGTCAGTTTGGTACACGACGAATTGCAAATCGCTCAAGGCTTGGGCTTGGAAGTGTTGCGACCTTGGGAAAATAGTCAACGACAGCCAAGCCCTCAGCAAATTCGACGAGGCTTGTCCGGAATAATTGTGCAGTTGGGCAGTCCGGCCAAAGCCAGCAAAGTGCGAGGAAATGGGAAGGGTCGAGCGGTTGGCACCAAAGTAAGACCGGCTACCCGCTATAAGGTGGTCAAAAAGGGGTTTTCTACCTCTAATTTGACGAATATTCGCTGTTAAATTTGCTGGTAACTGGCTACAAACTGTCATTCTTTTGTAAGTTCCGATACGGGTTTCTATTTCCTATAGCCCCGTTTATCTAAACGTCAACATTTTTGAATTCAAATCGTCTTTTTAGACTCAGTAAGTTCTTAGAGATAGGTCAGAAAAGCGATAATGAATAGAGTATATGATTTTATAATTTCAACACTGGGAGGGTTCGAAGTAATTCGTGACCGTTTAGTTCACCCGAATAAGCCACAAGCTTAAAATACCTGCATCATTTTAGGGCACGCTAAAACTGGACTGTACCCAAGCCCAAGGTAGTCAAGCTAAGTTATAGCAAGGCTTGAAATTATCTAGCTTGGCGCACTTCTGAGCGAGCTTCTTCCTTGATAAGCTGCAAATACTCTGCCTGCCCCAGTGCCTGCCCAATTAATCCCTTTATGCCTAACCGCTTTATCACTTTATCCTTTTGCCATACCACAAACTCCCGCTCTTCAGCCGCTACCTCCAGATTTACATACTTCCCTACCCACTCCTGCCCCAAATAGTAACTGCGTTTATCTACCTGGACTGCCCCGTTACTCTGCACCTTGCGCACAAAACGGCGTTTGTCTACCGCCAGGAGCCAGCGCAGCAGCGGCAAGGTTGGTAGTGCCGATAGAGTGGGAAAGGCTACTCTGGGCGGCTTGTTTTTACAACTCAATCCCTGATGCGGTCTTTCCCAGTTGTAATGCTCTTTGAAAGCTTTGGTAACCTCGTTCACTTCCGCCAAGTTCTGAGGCTGATACACTTTAAGACACTCCTCCCCATAAGCACGGTGGTAGTGTTCAACCAACAGTTGATAACAATTGTGTACAAGAGTAAGCGAAAATACCAGGATTGTGAAGTGGTAGTTACGAATTACTCCGAACAATCTCTGGTGTTGAAATTATAAAATCATACACACTTGGATTACGGTTTTCTCCCCGCTCAGTACCGCCTGAACTATTTTTAGCTTAAACTCGGAATTAAAGCTTTTTCCCTGCATTTTTCCAGTCCTTTCTCAAACTAAGCTGCTTCTATTCTACCCATTTCTTCTTAGTTTGTGGTCTGGTATTCCGGGGTTCACTCCAGTTTTGACCGCTTATGAGCTTGCCCCAAAATAGCGGGTTTGCGCGAATTTCCAGAAGCGGTGGGAGATAAAAAGTAGCCCTCCCGCCAGTACCAACGCCCATAACGCCGATTCCCACCCAAGCCTGTTCAGCAACAAATCCGCCGGAGTTGCCGCTACTACTCCAAAGGGTATTACAAAAGTGAGAATAGTTTTCGCAAAGCCCCCAAACATATCGGGATGGTATCGCCCCAAGTCAAACAGGTTGAAGAAGAACTCGGCGAAATCCATCTTGACCCACCAAATACAGGGTATTGTCATGATAAACCAAGTGGAATAGGCAATTATTACCCCGCATAGCACGAAAACCGGATATAAGAGCCAGCGCCACCAATCGACACTCAAATTGCCGCCGCTGATTCCCACAAATATCAGCACTATACCGGGGATGCCCTGCATCATTTCACCGAATGACACCATACGGGTGCTAACGAAAAATTGATTGTTTATCGGTTTCAGCAGGATAAAATCAAGTTGCCCCTTGCGGATATACTCCGGTAGTTCAAACACATTCTTGAAGAATAGAGTGAACACCAGCGATGATACCACCATATATGAGCCTACCAACACCAGATATTGGTTAACCGACCAGCCGTTTAGGTTTTTGGTTTGGCTGAATATAGCCCCTACGAAGATCAGCGAGAACATGGGGAAACACAGTATAACGAGACAACTTGCCACGAAGTTGCCCCGCGCTTCCATTTCTCGCATCAGGTTAATGCGCACAAAAGAACTATACAACTTTACATAACGCTTAATAACACGCATTTATTTTATCCCTCGTAAACTTCAAAGCCTTGGATAGCTTTCCGCCACATCCATTTGAAAAATAGGGCTGCTATGACAAGCCACACCACCTGTACGGCAAGCCCTTGCACGAGTTGTTCCGCCGAAATGCCTAGAAAGATTCGGGCAGGCAAGCTGTAGATGTAGGCGAAGGGTAGCCATTGTAAAATATCGCCAATACCACCGGGCATTAGCGCGAGTGGAACCATAGTGCCACCCAACGCCCCTGAACCAAAGCCGTATAGCGCGAAAAAGCCTTCCGGTTGGTTCTGCCAAACTGTCAGTAATCCCAACGAGGCGGTAATGAAGAAGTTCAACACGTATGCCAGCATAAAAGAAAGCAGCACTAGCGCCCATGTCCAACCATTTTCAGGCAATTTGAAATTTTCGCCTAGAAAAACAGCGGCAAGGACAAATACCGGAATCGTGATTATGGTACTCCATGTGCGTCCGCCTACCTCGAACCAGAAGGTTTTAGCCGGGTAGGACATTGGGCGCAACAACCCGGTAGCCATTCGTCCTTCGCGGATTTCAAACATGATAGTCCACTGATATTGCGCGATGCGCCAGCCCAGAAAGCCTGCCACCAAATAATAGGTAGTGATATACTTTACTGCTTGTGGGTCATTACGACTGTTGAAAATCGTTGTCCACAAGTAGATACCCACCATCACTGGAAGCAAAGCCAGCATAGAATAGAATAGGACGTTCCAGCGATATTCCATGCGTTCCTGAAACGCCACTTTGCAGAGAGTCCAGTAGCGCCGGAATACAAAACGCCAACGCCCCGGTGTTAATGGTTCTATTTTTTTATTAACCAGCACGCTTGTCTTCCTTTCAGGCTATTGCTGCCAGTTGGTCTCTTGGTTGGGCGGTTTCCATAATCTTTTCGCTTTCGTTATGACTGGTATCGGTGAAAAGATCATGGATAATATCGTCAAGCTGTGGCTCTTCTATGGATAAATCCGCTACCGGGAAACGGTTGAATAGGGCGCTGGCACGCTCTGCCACTGAATTTCGAGGTACTTGTATCCGAATGACCCCACTTTCATTTGAGATAACCTGCCCGATTGGGGCTAGTTCGGCAGATTCAACCACTTTCATGAAAGATACCACTAGCAACTTGTTAGGGGCATACTTTTCGGTAAGGGCATCGAGGCTACCTTCATAAACGGGTCTTCCGAAGTTGATGACCAACGCACGTTTAGCCAACGCCGCTACATCTTCCATATAGTGGCTGGTTAGCAAAATCGTTGCGCCATGCTCACGGTTATAATCCTTGATAAAGTTGCGAATCTTTTTCTGCATCACCACATCCAGCCCGATAGTTGGCTCGTCCAGCAGCAATACTTTAGGGCGATGCAACAAAGCCGCCACCATTTCGCATTTCATTCTCTCGCCCAAACTGAGCTTGCGCACTGCGGTATTTAGTATTTTGCTGAGGTCAAGCAATTCGACCAACTCATCCAGCCGTTTGCGGTACGCCTCGTTCGGCACTTCGTAAATATCGCGTTGTAGGTTAAAGCTTTCGATTGCCGGTAAGTCCCACCAAAGCTGGTTGCGTTGTCCCATTACCAGCGAAACCTGTTTCAGGAAGGCATACTCGCGTTTCCATGGGCGATAACCCAAAACCTGTGCCTCGCCGCTGGTGGGGTGCAATAAGCCGCTCAACATTTTTAGCGTGGTAGTCTTGCCCGCGCCGTTTGGTCCGAGGAACGCTACAATTTCGCCTTCTTCAATTTTAAAATTAAGGTCGTAAGCGGCTTTCTTCTCGGTATATTCTCGCTTGAACAGACCGATTACCGAACCTTTCAAACCCTCTCGCTTTTTATAAGTTCGGAAAATGCGAGTTAAATCCTGTGTCTCTATAATTGTTTTCATTTACTGAAAATCCTCCTTATATTTACAAAAGTATAGCGGGGATATATTTAGCCTTCCTGTATCTGCAAAATTTGAAATATGTGCTTGATAGACAGGCGCAAAGAATCCATCGCAGCGATTGATTAAATTTCGCTGTTTGAAGGGTGAAGCTCTTCTCTGCCTGATTTTGGTATAAATTAGTGGCTTGAAAGAAAAGTGCGTCAGCTTGATGGGGTTTCCACTGTTAAGCGTGCAAACTAAAATACAATATAAAATTCGGTTTGCCTGATAACCTAGAAACCGGCTTATGCCTTCGAGCAGCGATAACTAATCGCGATACTCTGGAAAAAGTGGCAAAGCTCTCATCAACTGCACTCCTTTATCATGAGGTGATTGTCCAAGTAAAACCGCGCAAATACTTGCTTAGATGGATTTACTATATGAGTATAGCAAAGCCCCCAAACTCTGTCAACTGTCCAAAAGACCTAAATTATTTAATGCTGAGAGAAGGGCGAGATAACCGCAATGCTGCCCCTTGTGTCACAATCGCCGCCAGCGTTGCGACTAAAAAGGCGGCGAGTATGCCCCAATTTTGGATAGCCAGTATCACTACCAAGAAAAATACGGCGCATGCGAAAGAGCTTACCAACACGCCGCGCAATACCAGCAAGGTAGCTTCCTGACTCTGAAAACGTTGGGTAAAGATGGCGAAGATGGTAGCATATACGGGCAAGGGCGATAACAACCCGCTAAGTTGCGAGCCTAAAGCGGGAGCGGCAGTGGTAAGGGTCAGCACCAACCCGGTGGCTATTAGCATACGGGCGGCTATTTCCCATGCGGGCGCTTTTGCTTCTACTACTGCGCCTTTTGGCTTTGGTAAGATAAGCAGTCCTATTATTATGGCAGTGTTGACGCTTACAAAGGCGAGGGGATAGGGTACATTAATCTGTTCAAAACATAAAGTGGCGATAAAAAATAAGCCCCAACCACTCAGCCAGCAGGCAAGCCAACTCCATCGGAAAGATAGCCAACTATAAGCCACGCAAAATAGCGTTTGTGAAATTAGTCCAAACAAAATACCTTGCGCTACTTTAGCGGCAAAGGTTGTGCCTTGCTCATATGCCAGAAACAAGGTAACAGGGGCGGAAGTGAGCGGTAATCCTATCAGCCAGCCACTCACCCTTGAACCCCACTTCCGTCCTGCCAAGCTGATAAAGCCTACCAGTAGCGGGGTTAGAACCAATTTAAGCGCAATCAATTGCCTATCATCCCCGCTAACCTTTAATTTGCAGGCTTGCCGTAAACCGTGACGTTAATTCCGGTGAAATCCCCCTTCCATAGCTCGTTTCCGGCGCATTGTAGCAGCAATCTTTTCCATAGTACTGCCTGATTGAATACCTCAAGGTCGGAGGAGAGGAATTTAAAGACGGCGCTGGAAGCTACCACCACCAGCTTTTTGCGGGGGCGGGATAACGCCACGTTTAGTCGGTTGGGATTGAGTAGGAAATCGGCTTCGGCGCGCACATAATCCGGGTCGGAAGCGGTGGCAGAAACGATAATGACTTCGCGCTCGCCTCCTTGAAAACGTTCCACCGTATCAATGGCATTACAGGCTGCCAAATCTGGGAAATGGTCGCGCAATAAAGATTTCTGAGCGCGGTGCGGCACTACTACCCCGATTCCATCAGCGCCGTCCAGTTCGAGATTGCTCAGGCAATAATCCACTATTGGGGCGATAAGCTCAACCTCAAGCGGGTTTGCTTGCTGTGAGACTTTCTCATCATGGACTATCACTATAACCGGATAAGCCGGATTCATAACCGCTCTAAGATAAGGTTCTAGCTTTACGTCCTCCGCATAATCCGGTAACAACTGTTCACGCCGCGAATGGAACAGGATGCCATCCTGCCGATAGATATGCTCGTGCAGAAATTCGGCATGGACGCGATGCAGCCGGAAACTTTCCTCCAACGCCACACGCGGGAATTTCTGGTCTATTAGGTATTGGAAAACCGAACGGTAGGGCTGATTGGCGATTGCGCTAATACGCTCTTCATCTTCCCAGCTATGCAGCAGAATTGGCGACATTTGGCGATGGTCGCCCACCACTATCGCTTGCCCTTGCGGATGTAGCCATGCCGTTGCCAGTAAGGCTTGGGGTAGGTTCATCTGGCTGGCTTCGTCCAGTATAACCAAGTCAAAGGGTTTGTCCGTCCACATTGCCTCGCCGTTTTTACCGCCAGTCTTTTGCTTGAGCAATTTGTAAAGACCGCCAGGAGTGCCGCCTACCACCAACGTAGGCGCATTGAAAATCCTGAAAAGCTCTTTGCGGTTCTCCCACGGATCAAGGGCGTGCACCCCTGTTAACGACATACTTTCTTCAGGGTCGCCCGTTTTGTAGAGCTTCAGGTTTTCAGTCCATTCCCAACCGTATTTACGGCGCAACTTCTCGAGCTTATCGGCGATACTTCCTAGCACGATATTAACGGCATTATGCGTTTGGCAGGAAACGGCTATCCGCATAGTACCGCCCGTTGCCAGCGCGGCATAGATACGCGCCAAGGCTGCCCAACCTAGCGTATGGCTCTTGCCTGTTCCGGGCGGTCCTTGCACCAGAAAGAGCTTATCTTGCAGGTGTCCGGCTATAACTTCGCGTTGGTTGTCGGTGGGGGCGTGCTTGCCTTCTACTTCAGCTACATATCCCGCAAATGCTTCCGCTTTCTCTTGCGCCATACTTGCGCGTAAATTGCGTTCGGGGGTACAGGTTTGCGCGATTAGGTGATAAAAGGGGTTTTGCTCGGCATTGCGACAGGCTTCCAGCAATTTGTCACCGTTCAAATCATCCACCATTTCATCAACCGTGTAATATTCGCCCGGTTCAGGCATCAGTTTGGTAGCATGTGAGTAGCGAAAAGGTGGGTCTTGCTTGCCATTATTTGAGAATGACATATCCAGCAATTTCAAAAACAGATTATCGCTCTCTAAGCTGTTTACAATACACAATCTGCCGCGCACCAACTCCCACGGTTGTGCGTCTTTCTCCAGCGTATTTAGTGCCACAAAACCGCCCTGTTTTATTTTGTTGAATTGCATTAGCAAAACAGGGTCGAGCGGTAAGCCGCTAAAGTCCACCTTGAACTGTACGATTACCGAGGGTTTGCCGTGATACTCTTCGTCATAAATGTTTACGCAACGGGCGAGAAGGGCGCGTCCTTGCTGCGCTCTTTTCAAAATCGGTTGGCTGAATAACTCCAAAGATTCTTGTAGTCCGGCGTAATGCTCGATAAACAAAAATTCTTCCAACACCCTGCGGAAAGGGGGCGGCGAGGCGATATATGCGCCCAATTGCAGCAGATTAAGCGGTTCTTTTTTTATGTAAGCGTTTTTGAATTTGAAATTGTTTTCGATATACGCCAACGCTTCCAGCCGTTTTGCCTGAAAAGCGCGTATAACTTCCGGGCTAGCGTGGGAAAAGCGCGAAATACGCCCACGTTGCTGCGAAGTTTTGAAATTCTCCGCTTTTAAAATGCCCCAAGCGCTATAAGCGTATTCCAGCGGAATAGAAGAATAGAAACGCGCCGAAGATTCAATGGTGCGCTTGTTTTCGCGCCGCCATAGGTAATCGAACATCCCTTGCTCGAAAAGGCGATAGTATTGCGCCTTCTCGCCATCATCCCACTTAAAACCAAGCTGTGAAGCCACCGCTTGCATGGTATGCCCGGTTGAGGGTAAATTCTGCCGCTCTTTAACCTCATCATACACAAAAGAAACCGCCGATTGTTTGAGGGCAGGAGAATCGGTTAGTAGGTTATAGAGGGTGGGTATCGAAGCGAACACCTCCAGATGGCGGCGCAAGGCTTCCAGCAGCGCTTTCTGGTCGTGGCGATTGTACAGGTACAGATGTATAGGCGCGTTGGTAGCGTCATCAGCCAGCGAAACCGCCGCTTTGAAGATACCGCCAATCCAATTTACCAGCAATTCCCGCTCGCTTTGTTCGTCCGGCACGCCCGGAGTCATCTGCACAATCGTTTCTTGCCCCTTTGATCCTTTTACCAATGCCCCTGCCAGATAAATCCGGTCTTCCAGATAATCGGTTTGTGCGTCCAGAAAGACTTTTATCAAATCGGGGAACTGCTTTTCATCGGGCAGGATGCTGCGCCCTGAGTCAAGAAAATAGGAGAGGGAACGTGGCGCATGTTCAGGGTCGAGACGGCGTAGCACCCGCGCCGAACGCTGTACCATCCGGTCGAGTTTTGCGCCAATCATCCAAGAATCGGACAGCTTTTTGACCAACGCTTCTTTACCCGGTGTGGTAGCAAGTTTGCGTTCGGGCGGCGGGGCGTTTTCATCGCGTTTCAGGTCGGGGATTTGCTTGAGCTCCGCAAGGTCATTCACGCTGCGGATTCCGTTTTCCACCAACACTCGTTTTTCCGCGCTCTCTAGGAACGGCACCAACGCCACATCTTTGCGTTCATCGCTATCCACGAAGCAGATGGGGTTAAACAAGCAGCCATCGCATTTTTGGTCAAGATAATAATGCAATTGGTCGAGCGGATTCTGGTCAACTCGCGCCAATGCCGACTCTTCGCCCTCGGTAAGTTGGTCAATTGCGCCGAAATAGGGCGCTAAATCAAAGCGTGGGGCGGTTTCGGGGTCGTTCAACGCGCCGTCCGGGTTGCGCCGCACCACTGTTCCGGCATAATCAACCACCGACAATCCGGCTTGTTCTGCCATCTGCTTGAGCAGCATCACATAAACCGCCACTTGCAAGCGGTGATTAACCTTATCCTTGCGGGTGGATTTCACATCGCCCACCAGCAAATCTAGCGCGCCATTCGCCTCGCGTTTCACCCGAATGAGGTCGGCATTGCCTTCAAAGCGCCAGCCGTTCAAGGTTTCGGACAGGTGCGCTTGATAAAGATAGGTAATCCCTACTGGGACATTCTGGATAGCTTCTACCGTGGCGCGGCGTTCCTGATTCGTCAAATCCAAAACTCTATAGCCGAGCGTCTTGAGGCTGTCGATTACTTGCGATTCAATCCGGTCGCCCAATTCAGACATGAGGGGACTGATTGGCTGCAAAGCCAGCCTCAAACCGCTTTGGGAAAGGCGTTTGGCAAGGGCTTCGGTTTCGCCTTTGTACAGGTAAAAGCGCAGATAGCGATCGCAGCTATCCAAGCTCAGGTATTGTGCCAGTCCGGTGGGGGCAAGGGTCAGGCGGCGACCTTTAGAGTCTAGGTCGGATTTGCGCTCTGAAGACAAAATTGCATACCTCGATAGTGTTTACGAAGCGGTGTGTTAAAAAATGCCCGGTGGTAAACCGAGCATTACTGATGCTATTCTAGCAGAAAATCTTACTCTTGAGACGGGTTGCTTTCTTCTTCATCCTGAAGATGGATTCTGGAATATCCATAATTGTTACCCTTGTACTCAAGCGTATTGCCATAATCAAAGGCTGTAATAGTTTCGGTATTATTATAATCAATAACACCGCGTAAGGTTTGGTCTGTTGTAGAAAACCTAAACGGGCCCGTGAATTTAAATGGCTGATTATTATTAAAGGACACTTTCAAATACATCGGCAATCACCTCCACAAAATACCTTCTCACTATTTATATACCCTAGTTTTTAAAATATGTCCAGCCCTGCGAAGTTTGTACCAGATTTATTCTGATATTGAGGTCAGGCATACGGGTTGCTAAAATTTTACCCTTGACCCGGTTCTCGCTGCGACAACGGATACTTTCCATTGTGGATAGCAAAAGCTCGTAATCCACCGGCAACACATCCTGAACAGTGATTGTTTGCAAGATGTGTTGTAACGCGGCATTAGCAAGGCTTGGCGGCAGATTTAGCGGCACAAACACCTGTGGGGTGGGCGCTAGTAGGATTTCAGCGGAACGGCTGTTTAAAACGATTTCTAGTGGGTTAAAGGCTGTATCGCATAACATTTCTGCTTGAAAATTTTCCCAGATTTCCCACATCAAATGGTCAATCTCATCAGACGGTTTCTTAACCGGAAGCCCTACCTTTTCAGCATCGGTGCGTCCGAGCGGGTAGCCGTGATGATGATACGACAGGCTGAGCGTTTCGGTGATGGCTTTGGCTTTGCTGTTATCTTTCATGTGCAAGCTGAGCAACTTTTCGCCCAATGCCAGCGATAGTTGGGTGCTGCGCTTGGCTATGCCGATGGGTATTGGACCGGTTTCGGCGCAGAGCATCTCAAAAGCTCTGGTCATCTGCTCTTGATCACTTATCCCCACATCTTGGCGCACAAAGTTGAAATAATTGCGCAAATCCTCTGCACCGTAATTGATGCTGTCAATATTGCCATCGCCGCTTTTGCGGATAACGGTCAGTTGGGGGTCAACCGGACCAAGATTGGAGTAAGGATGCATTATAATTTCATCCGCTCCCATCGCCAACAAGGTTGCCGCACTGTAAGCGACATAGGGTATTAGCACCGCTATTTTTTCAAAGCGTTCTCGCAATAGGCTGATTATACGGGCAGCCGCAATAGCGTCACCACCATTGCTGATGACTAAAAAATCAACGGCGGTTTCCTTCAGTGGAATAAGATTGATTTGTTTTATAAGCTCAGAGATAGCATCTCCGGCGATGTAGGCGTTTACATTGGGTCGGATGCTGGTAACGTAGGTAATGAGTGGGCGCGAACGGGCTTGCTCAATTTTGTGGTAAATCTCCAGGCGCTCAGTGTACCCCATTGGACACCTCCTGACTTTAAGAAACAATAATATATAGCCCTATATTAATTATAACTCTAAAACAGGGTTACGCTTGTTAAAGTTTATATCTGCCGGCTACTTTTGGAAGGCTGCTAGATTCTGGTTTATCTGCTTAAGATGGACTACGTCATGCCCTGCCCACTTTTCCAGCCATTTCTCCGCGCTGAATTGCCCGTATTCAGGCTGAATGCCTTCCCGAATCCAATCAGACTCTCGCATCATCTGGATTATGCCGAGACTCGCCCTTCTTTGTATTGAGAAATCTTCCAGCAATTCTTCCAACTTATCGCGGCTGGTATTGCGATGGAGATACCATTTCTTTTCATCGTGTGGTACGAGATTGGGTAAATCTTCTCTTACAATTCGCACAAGGCGTAAGCGCATTACATACATTTCATCATCTACCAGATGCGCCAGAATTTCGCGAATACTCCAACTATCCGTTTCGGGCTTGAAATCGAGCGCGTTATCCTCTAAACCGCTTACCAGCTTAACAAGTGCGGAGGTGGTTTGCTCAAGCTGCGTGATTAGCTTTTCCCTTGCTATAGCCATTTAATTCTCCTTAAATTTTTCAACTTCCGGTAGCTATAAATCCAAGCGCATTTTATCCCTGACCCTTGACGCTGGCAAATCTCGCAGGAATTTGCAAGCCGCGCAGCTTTGCACTAATCTTTCTTTACCAAAGTTACGAAAGGAGAGAAATTGTGGAATATTTACGAACCCCTGATGAAAGATTTGAAAATCTGCCCGGCTACCCCTTCGCCCCCCATTATGTAGAGGTGGGAGGCTTGCGGATGCACTATGTGGCGGAGGGCGCACCTGAAGCCGAAACCGTTTTACTGCTGCACGGTGAGCCATCGTGGAGTTATCTTTATCGAAAGATGATACCGCTTTTTGTTGAGGCGGGCTATCGCGTGATTGCGCCGGATTTAATCGGCTTTGGGCGTTCCGACAAACCAACAGAACGCGCCGATTATACTTACCAACGCCATGTGGATTGGGTTAAAAGCCTGATCGAGCAACTTGATTTGAAAAATATTACGCTGGTGGGGCAGGATTGGGGCGGGCTAATCGGGTTGCGCGTGGCAGCAGAAGAAGAAAAACGCTTTGCCCGGATTGTAACCGCTAATACTTTTCTCCCTACCGGAGATGAACCGCCTAACGAAGCTTTTTTGCGCTGGCGGCGTTTTTCTCAGGAAGCGCCGACTTTTGATGCGGGAAGAGTAGTCAAAGGGGCATGCGCTACCGCTTTGACCACTGAGGTAATTCAAGCCTACAATGCGCCGTTTCCCGATGAGCGTTATCAAGCCGGGGCGCGCCAATTCCCGGCGTTAGTTCCGATTACGCCCGATGACCCTGCCAGCATGCCGAATCGTAAAGCTTGGGAAGTGCTAGAAAAGTGGGACAAGCCTTTTTTGACTGCCTTCGGGGACTCTGACCCGATTACGCGCGGAGGTGACCGCTATTTTCAGAAGAAAGTGCCGGGCGCACAAAATCAACCGCACATTACCCTAAGCGAGGCTGCTCATTTCCTGCAAGAAGATAAGGGCGAGGAATTGGCGCAGGTGATAATTGCTTTCATGCGGGGGAGTCAGGCGAATTAACTAAACTTCCGGTATGTGGTACTATTTATCCATGCCGATAAATGTATCAGTTTTAATCCTCAACTGGAACGGGCGCGACTACCTTGAGCCGTGTCTTAATGCGCTGCGTGGGCAAACTTACCGAGCTTTTGAAGTCATTCTAGTCGAAAATGGTTCGGTGGACGGCTCGGCGGCGTTGGTGCGTGAGAAATTCGGGGAGTGGCTGGCAGAAGGCACGTTAAAGCTGGTGGAATTGGCGCAAAACACAGGTTTTTCGGGTGGCAATCTGGAAGGCTTGAAGCATGTCGACCCCGAAGCGCGTTATATTGCCACTCTGAATAATGATACCGAAGCCGACCAATGCTGGCTGGAAACGCTGGTTAACAGCCTTGAAAACCGCTCGGACGAATGGGCGGCGGTTTGTGGCGCGATGCTGTTCGCCTCTGATAGCGCCCGAATCGCCAGCGCGGGAATCGAAGTGAGAAAAAACGGCTTAGCGTTGGATGGGCGCGGTGGGGAATTGTGGAAGCCCGGCGCAGAAGAAGAAATTTTTGGAGTGTGCGCGGGGGCGGCGTTATATCGTCGGAAAGCTATCGAGGAAACAGGCTTTTTTGACCCGGCTTTCTTTGCCTATCTAGAAGATGCCGATTTAGCGTGGCGTTTGCGTTTGCGGGGCTATCGCAGCCTGTATGTGCCGGATGCGAAGGTGATACATCTGTATAGCGGGACAGGCGGGCAGGGTTCGCCCTTCAAGAGCTTTCAGCTTGGGCGCAACCGCTTGTGGGTTATTCTTAAGGATATGCCCGGCGCGTTGCTGTTGCGTTACTTGCCGCTCATCCTCTTTTACGATTTGGCGGCTGTGCTATATACGCTGCTATTTCGGCGCGATATTCACGCTCTGCGGGGAAGATTGGCGGCATTACATCCGCACCACTTGAAACGCCTCCGGCAACAACGGCGCGAAATTCAGCAGAATCGGCGCGTTAGTATTGCTGAGCTACGACGTTGGCTGGCTTCTTCCGGCTTTGGCAACAATCTTGCTTTGCAGCGAACAATGGACGAATTGGCAATAGCTATCCCCGGTAAACCAAAATGAGCAAGCTACAGCCGAGAACATACCTAATTGCTTTCGGGGGTGCGCTTACAGTGGCGCTGCTATTTCTCCTGTGGGCGTATCTTGCCACTCCTTTCGGTTTCCCGCTCGATGATGCTTGGATTCATCAGGTGTTTGCGCGCAACCTGTTTTTGCATGGCGAGTTCAGCTATAACCCCGGCGAACTTGCCTCCGGTTCTACTGCGCCGCTTTGGACGCTGCTATTGGTTCCGAGCTACCTGTTTAACGACACCTACATGATTTGGGCGTATTTACTTGGCATAGCTTGTCTGGCGTTGACTGCGTTGGAGGTGTACCGGGTATATGGCTTGCTGTTCGGAAAGGGACAGGATTTTGCCGCGCTGGTCGCCCTGATTTTTACCGTGTTTGAATGGCGATTGGGTTGGGCGAGCGTAAGCGGCATGGAAACGCTATTATTTGCGTGGCTCTCGATGTTGGTGTTGCGCCTCTCACTCTCGAACGCTCCTGTTTTTTGGACGGGTCTGGCGGGGGGCTTGCTAACCCTTACGCGCCCGGAAGGAATCGTGTTGGCGGGTTTGGTTGGACTCGAAGCGGGACGCAGAATCTTCGCAAACCGTTCAGTGCAAGGCAAGCCCTTAATCGTTTTATCCAAAACATGGGGTTTGATGGGTTTGGGCTTATTATTGCCGTTGCTGCCCTACGCCCTGTTTAATTACAGCGTGAGCGGTTCGGTGCTGCCCAATACCTTTTCTGCCAAAACCGCTTTTTACACTTCCGACCATAATTTGCTGAATGCGCTGGCATATCTGCTAAACGCTGTTGTGGAAATTTGTCTCAGGGGGGGCGCAATCGCGCTATTTCCCGGCTTTGTCTGGCTGATAGCGCGTAGGTCAGTACGTTTTAATTGGCTACCGCTGGTGTGGGCGAGCGCATTATTGCTGCTTTATGCTTGGCGGTTGCCGGTAGTTTACCATCACGCCCGTTACCTGATGCCTTTGATTCCGATCTTTATCCTATACGGGGTGAAGGGCAGCGGACAATTGTTACAAGCGTTGCGCGACTCGCGCTTTTTCAGGCTGGCGCGTTTGTTGCCGGGATTGGCGGCGTTGCTGGTATTTATAAGCCTTTTGACCGGGGCAGAAACCTACCGCTTTGACGTAAAATATATCAACGATGAGCAAGTGCGGGTGGGCAAATGGCTGCACGATAACACTCCCACCGGGGCGATAGTGGCAACCCATGATATTGGGGCAATCGGTTACTTTAGCGGACGGCGCATTGTGGATACAGCCGGGTTGGTTACGCCCGCCTACATCCCGATTGTGCTAAACCAGTCTGAAATCTTGAAGCGAGTGCGCGCCGATGGGGTAAATTATTTTGCCATGCTGCCCACATGGTATCCTAGCCTGAACGACCTTCTGGAACTGGAAGGGCGCAAAGTATTCCAGCCGCAGGAAACTTACCTTGAGAAGTTCGACCAGAAAAATATGGCTGTATTCAAACTGAAGGATTGAAAACGTGAACTACCAGCAAGCTCTGGATTATCTTTATAGCTTCATCAACTACGAGAAAAGCGGAATGCCTGCCGCTAATCCTGCCGCTTACAACCTTGAACGGATTGCCTATTTGTTGGAATTGCTTGGTAATCCCCAAGCCAATTATCCTTCTATTATGATTGCCGGAACCAAAGGGAAGGGTTCAACGGCGGTATTGTGCGCTTCGGCTTTGCAAGAGGCAGGCTACCGGGTGGGGCTGTATAGCCAACCGCACTTGCACACTTACCGCGAGCGAATCCGGGTGGATGGCGCGTTAATCAGTCGCGAGGAAGTGGTGACGCTGGTAGAACGTCTCAAGCCTTACGTGGAGCAAACGCTGGAGGCAGAAGCGAGCATCGGGCGGATTACTACCTACGAGCTTGGCACTGCGCTTGCCTTGCAGCATTTCGCGGATGGGGGAGTAGATATTGCGGTTCTGGAAGTGGGCTTGGGGGGTAGGCTGGATGCGGTAAATGTGGTTACGCCGCTGCTTTCGGTGATTAGCTCAATTTCCTACGACCATGTTGAAGTGTTGGGCGACACCCTTGCTAAAATCGCGGCTGAGAAAGCGGGTATCATCAAGCCGGGGGGATTAGTAATCAGCGCAGCGCAACCGCCCGAAGCAATGGCAGTAATCGAGAGTATCAGCCGGGAACAAGGCGCAAAGCTGTATCGGGTAGGCGAAGATTTTACGTTCAATGCTACTGATTCAGTTGACATAACTAGTGAGCGAATAAAGCCTGTAGAGCCTATTATTCTGTCAGCGCCCGCTAATAATGCTCAAATAGAGGTGCGTTTGTTACTGCGGGGGGCGCATCAATACGCCAACGCTGCGCTGGCATTTGGCGCATTATTGTTGCAAGCGCAAAGCCCAAAGGGGTTGCGGATTACTACAGGCGCGATAAAAGCCGGATTTGAGAAAACCCACTGGGAAGCGCGTCTTGAAGTTCTACAAGATATGTCCAATAAGCCGCTGGTCATAGCAGATGGGGCGCATAACGCCGAAAGCGCAGCGCGTTTGCGGGAGGCGTTGGCAAGTACTTTCAACTTTGAAAAGCTGGTATTTGTGGTCGGCAGTTCATCCGACAAGGATATAGAAGGAGTTTTTCGGGAATTGCGCCGTTTTACTGCTCCGGTGAGCTTTATCCTGACCCGCTCACGGCATCCGCGTGCGGCTGTGCCTACTATGCTAAGAGACAGGGGTTTTAGTGATAATCCTCAAGCACCGGAATTGGTACAAAACATAGCAATGGCGCTTGAGGAGGCGCATAAACTCGCCGGAAAGAACGACCTGATTTGCGTTACCGGGTCGCTTTTTGTGGCAGCAGAAGCGCGGGAATATTACGGATTGGCGTTGGAAAGTGACGGTTCGCCCGATTAAGGGTCAACTCTTTCCCGAAACCACATCTTCGATTATTATCTCTTCCACCTGTGTTAGGTGGTGATGGCTTTCACTTTTAAGCGGGTTTGGCGCGGAGGCTTCGACTTTTAAATCTGCTCTTAGCGCCTTAATTTCTGCCAGCAAATCTTCCTCTCGCTCGCGTTGCTTTATCATGTCCAGTTCAATGCGCTTGACACGAAAGAGCGAATCTTCTATCAAGCGGCGATTGCGACTGATGAGGTCTGCCAGCAAGCCGATCATTATCAGCACTACCCCTAGCATTACACTCACTCCGCCAAGTATGACCGACTGGATAAAACGCGCCCCAATGTTGCGTTCAATTATTGTCAGTAGCAGGAAGCGAAATATATAAAAACCGCCGACCAGAAAGAAAGGGATGCTGATATAGAAAAAAGCTTTGAGCGGTTCGTGCATAGCATAAATCCGCACTATAGTTGCGCCCATGCGCTTTACATAGCCCCAAACGCTCTTAACCAGCCTTGAATCTCTGGTTTTAGGGTTGGTAAAAATGGGGATGCTACCGATAGCCAGATTGCGCTTGCTGGCTTGGAAAATAGTCTCAACGGTATAGGTGTAATTGGTGATAACATTTAAAGTTAGGGCAGTTTCACGGCTCATAGCGCGAAAGCCACTAACTGCATCGGTAACTTTTGAGCCACTGAAAATGCTGACGGTATAGCTGCCTACTTTTTGCAGGAATTTCTTGATGGGCGAAAAATGCTCAATGTTCTGAGTTTGGCGATCGGCTATAACCAAATCCAATTGCTTGAGTAGAATAGGGCGAATCAGGTCTGGAATAGATTCGGAGGGATACTGGTTATCGGCATCAGTATTAACAATAATATCCGCACCCATCGCCAGCGCAGTATTCAAGCCCGTCTGAAAGGCGACGGCAAGCCCCCGATTGCGGGTATGGTGGGCGATTTGCAAGGGGAAATTATTATCAATAGCCCATTGGCGCGCTACCGCGGCGGTGCGATCGGTAGAGCCATCATCAATAATGAGCAACTCAATAGAATCAATTCCCTCGATCTGCTTTGGTATGGTAGAAAGGGTGACAGGGAGTTGCTCTTCTTCGTTAAAGCAAGGAATCTGTATTACAAGTTTCATTTAAATCCGTTTGCAGGATAAATCAAATTTCATTTGATATAATTAACGAGTAACCATCCGGTCTGGTTGCAAAGACAACCAGGCTATAGCGCATTCTAAACCTGAAACAATCAACGGTCAAGTTTGTTGACAAGCTTAGATCAGGCTGATATAATAACCCCTGCAATTGAGCAATGCCCGGTGCAAAAGCGAGCGATCCAACCGCAAAGCAATCGTGGCTCCGCGATGCGGCGAGGTAGCTCAGTGGTAGAGCAGGGGACTCATAAGCCCTTGGTCGAGAGTTCAAATCTCTCCCTCGCCATAAACAAAAAATAGGCAATCGGCAACAATACCGACGCGGGGTGGAGCAGTGGCAGCTCGTTGGGCTCATAACCCAAAGGTCGTAGGTTCGAATCCTGCCCCCGCAACCATAAAGAATGTTGTCGATTTATGTCTTACACGGGCGATTAGCTCAGTTGGTTAGAGCGCAGCGTTGACATCGCTGAGGTCACTGGTTCGAGACCAGTATCGCCCACTTTGTGCGACTCGTTGGTTTGAACGTAGGGGTGTAGCTCAGCTGGTAGAGCAGCCGTCTCCAAAACGGCCGGTCGGGGGTTCGAATCCTCTCGCCCCTGCCTAACACGAAACCCTCAGTCTAAAGAGTACAGGGGTGACGTAGCCAAGTGGTAAGGCAGAGGTCTGCAAAACCTTTATCCGGCGGTTCGAATCCGCCCGTCACCTTCACAATTAAATACAGGGCTTATTTATTTGGGCGCATAGCTCAGTTGGTTAGAGCACATTCCTGATAAGAATGAGGTCACTGGTTCGAGACCAGTTGCGCCCACCATATTAAAAAAGCCCAACTGCGGAAGTGGTGGAATTGGCAGACACACAGTCTTGAGGGGGCTGCGCCGTAAGGCGTGAGGGTTCAAATCCCTCCTTCCGCATCATAATTTCCCTGCGCAAGTGGCGGAACGGCAGACGCGCTACATTCAGGGTGTAGTGCCCGTACGGGCGTGAGGGTTCAAATCCCTCCTTGCGCATCCTTCAATCTGGCGCATTCGTCTAGCGGCCTAGGACGCATCCCTCTCAAGGATGAGACCACGGGTTCGAATCCCGTATGCGCTATCTAAAGTTAGAACCTCCCCCACTGGGAGGTTTTTATTTTCCTCGTTCCCTTAAAAATTACAACTTCAACCTACCACTACCTTATATACACCTTTATTGACCGATATTTTCACTAAACATTGTTAAACTTGTAACAGAGTAGTACATGACAATGACGTCTGTTAGTAAGGTACATAAGGAGGTTTCTCATGTTTACTAAAATTCTGGTGCCACTGGATGGTTCACCGCTGGCAGAAAAAGCCTTACCCTGTGCTATTAAATTAGCCAACATTTATAAAGCGCAACTAATATTGTTACGTGTCGCCGAACTTCCAGCTTTTACCACCGATACCTCTGAACATGAGCTTTACGCTGTAAAAACCGCCGAAGAATACCTTGAAAATATTAAACAGAATATTTGTGACTCCGCGCTGGATTTGTGCGCTAACTCAGGGCGAGTTACAGCGCTGGCAGTTTACGGAGAGCATGATAAAGACCTTATTGATTTGATTGCGCGTGAGAAAGCCGATTTGGTGGTTATGACTACCCACGGTCGAACCGGACTGGCGCGAGTGGTAGTTGGTAGTATGGCAAACCGCGTACTGAGAAATTGCAATGTTCCGATGGTGTTAATTCGTCCTGATTCGGTGGATACTTCCGAGCTTATTAGCGAATTGATGTTAGAACCTTCCAGTATTCAAGATGGCATTAAGCATTTGGTTGTGACATTGGATGGCACGCATGAATCCGAATCGGTATTGCCCGCTGCTATTCATTTTGCGGAAGAAACGGGCGCTGAAATCCAGCTTGTGCAAGTGATTAATCCAATTATACCCGTGGAATATGGCGCGCCTATTTCGTCATATAGCTTCGATTTGGATAAAGACCTAGAAGAACGCCGCGATGCCGGGCTTGATTATCTCAACAAATTGCAACTGAAAATTGAAGGGCAGGGCGTGAAATGTCGCTCGGTTGTCTTTGTCGGTAATCCCGCTTTTGAGATCATTAACTATTCCAATCATTGCCATGCTTCGATCATAATGATGGCAACGCATGCGCGCGGCAGATGGGGTCAGTTCATGATGGGTAGCGTGGCGGATGAAGTTGTTCGGAAAACGCACCTGCCGGTTATGCTGGTGCATACCTATCCTCACGTTAAATCCAATAAGGAAGAAGAAGCCGGTAAATTGGTCGGTACTATTTAAGTTGCTCGCTTTTATTGCGCTATAAAAAGACGAGTGGTCTGGTAATAACTTGCCAGACCACTTATTAATTATTGAGGATGCTACTTTATAAAGTATATCCGGCGAGTTGCATACCCCACCGTATCAATAATTTCCCCAGTTTTTTTCGCATAGGATTAATTTCAGCATCAGTATTAGCGCTGCTGTTTTTAGCCAGTTGGTACAGACGCATATTATGTGCTTCGTTGTGATAAGCGTTACATCTATAATCTATTTCAGCTTTTACAATGTCGGGATTTATCGAAAACATTTCAGACCTCCCATTTTATTACTTCAGATGAACCTTCTTGCTCAATGCAAGCACACTTTGAAACTAGAAGGTATGGGGCCATGCAAATATAACGAGTAGCATTAGCATAATTATGATAAAGGTAGAAGCCCATACACACATTCCAAATATTTTTAGCCTATCCATGCTATTACCTTTGGATAAAATCAAATTATTCCTGTTTGGTTTCTTCAGAACTTACCGGATAAAAAGCCAATGTCAAAGTAAATTGTTGTTTGTTACTGTCCTGTTCTTTAGTTTCTTTATCAGTAATATTCCAGTCTGCCAAAAGCTCATTCAATTTGCCGATAAATTCCTTCGCCTCAGTGTCCGACATTGCACGGTTTATGCGTCTCAAAGTCAATTTGTGGGCATCGGCATTATCGGCATCGGCTGTTATTAGCCCTTTTTCAACACTTTCTTTAATTTCCTCGCGGGTAATATCGAATACGGTTGATAATGCCAAATCTATACCCTCTTTTGAGCCGCCTTTAGAGAAATCGAAAAGCGAACGGTCGAGGCGAAAAAAATATGCGCTGGCTTGATATTGCTTTTCAACGATGCCCGATACCAAGCGAGTACCTACCACTTTTACCAGCCCATGTTCTTCCATCATATTGAGATGGTAATAAAGCTTGGTCACGGGGATTTTTAGATTTGCCGAAATTTGCTTGGCAGTAATCGGCACATCGCATACCTTTTCCAATATGCGCTGTCGCATTGGATCTGCCAGAACTTTCAAGGTCTCGATATCGGAAATGACGAGTTCTGCTTCTGGAGTGTATTTTGTTTGATTATTTTCTGACATTTAATAATTCTTTATCATTCAAATAAATTAGAGCATCTAAAATAATTTTAGCAGGCATCCGGGCAATTGTCAATATATTGCAAGAAACGTTTTTAGGGCAACTCCGGGAGGCTTCCACCTGTATCTCCTGTCAAACGCTCTATCATTAGAGAAATTTAATTCGATTAATTGGTCAGTATGCGCTAAAATATAAATTCAACATTTATCACAAATTAATCTATTAATATTAGGTAAAAAATTTAAGAGTATTTATTATTGATATAATTGATGTGAATGGGTAATATGTGGAAAAAAATAGCAGGTGGAGCCGTAGCAGGGGTCGCCCTATTCGGAGCAAGTTCACTGGGCGCTGCTAATTATCTCGTTTCAAAGATAGTAGCGCCAACCGCGCTAAACCAAGCCGAGAAATATAACTTTACCCCTTACGAGCTAGATTCCGAATACGAAGAAGTGCTATTTCCTACTGCGAATGGCAGACTTTTGTCGGGCTGGTATTTGCCTCACTTTGGAGAAAGCCGCGTAATCATTACGGTGCATGGGCACAGAGGCAGAAAAGAGGACATGCTTGGTATAAGCACTTTTCTTTGGAAAGCCGGGTTTAACGTGCTGATGTTTGATTGTCGCGGTCATGGTCTAGAACGCCGAAGCGATGAAATTATAACTCTAGGGCATGGCGAATTGGAAGATTTTCTGGCGGCAGTAGCCTTTGTTCGAACCCGTTTTGCCGAAGAAGGTTCGAGAAAGCCAATAATTGGGGCATTAGGCGGCTCGTTAGGGGCAGCAGTGGTGTTGGTTGGTGCGTCAAAAGACCCTGATATACAGGCAGTTTGGGCAGATAGCAGCTTTGCCAGCCGTCAAGAGGTTATAGCGCATAACTGGACGGCTACTTCTCACTTGCCGGAACGCCCGGTTATGGATTTAGCTAACCTCATGTTTAAATTTCGCACCGGGAAAGCTCTAGTTGATTTTTCACCGCTGGCGGAAATCAGCAAAATGGTGCCGCGCCCTATATTTTTTATGCATGCTCTAGATGATGCTACAACCCCTGTCAGCCATGTTCATCGCCTTTATGCGGCTGCTCTGGGTCCTAAGGAATTATGGCTTGAAGATGGCATAGGGCATTGTGGAATCTATTTCAAATACCGTAAAGAATACAGGCAACGTGCTATTGAATTCTTTAAAACGTGGTTGTTATAATATTAACGAATAACTTTATAATATGTATCTTGCATTAAACGGACTAAAATTCCGAGGGTATCTTGATGACAATCGGCAAGGGGGCGGAGCCAGTTACTACTTACTCAACCAATTCTGATAACTTTGAAGAACTATACTGTCAATTACTTGACATAAATCAGCAACAAAGCATGTTGCTCGATATGAGCCGGGAATTGAGCGCCAACCTTTCCCTTGAGGAGGTTATTAGCCAGCTTCTTAAGTACGCCCAACGTTTTTTTAACACCGATGGTATCCGAATCGGAGTCGCTCCTGAGCTAAATATAGATTATGCGAGTTTGGAACAGAATCAACTTTTGTTTGAACTAGCTCCAGAATCCCGCTTTATCAATGATGGAGTGGGCTTGATAGCGCAGGCTTACCATAGCGGCGAAATTTGTTATACCAAAGATTATATTAATGAGCCGGATATTTCGCATCATATAAAGCTGGATGTCCTCGCAAAAAAATTGAACGTGGTCGCTTCTCTGGTTGCTCCTATCAAGCTGAATGACAAAGTTGTTTCTGTGCTATGGCTCAGTAAAAATTCCGTTTACGAGTGGAAGCCGGAAGAAATTGAGCGAGTCGCCCGTTTTTCCGCTACTGCCAGCGCTGTACTTGGTAATGCAAAGCTATATCACGATTTATACAATTCCAGATTACAACTTCAGCGCCGTAATCGCGAACTTGAAGAGCGTAATTTGGATTTCGAAACTCTTCAGGATTTCAACAAACGTTTGCGAGGACCACTTGAGTTAAAACCTACGGCGGAACGGGCTTTGAACCTTGTTTTGGAAATGATTAAAGCTAATGCTGGGGCTGTCTATCTGGTTCGCGACAACGACCCTCAGCAATTGGAATTGCTGGTATCGACTCATCGCTATGATAGCAACATCAAGTTAAGCAAGATAGAGTGGGAAAAAGCGATTCTGCCCGCTGATATACTCTTTTCCAAAGTTTCAACTAGCAGAAAAAGCAAATTGGTAAATGACCTGAGCAAAATTTGGAGAAAATATGCTACCGGGGAACCGCGCCCAAGTTGGCGCTCTGCTATTGTCATACCATTATTTGATGGCAAAGCCCCGATTGGGGTAATGGGGCTGATTGGAGTTAATCCTAATCAGTTCAATGAAGACCAACTCAACTTTTGCGAGATGGCGGGAAATCAGATAGCCGCCGCAATAGTGCGGGTCTCTCACATTGAAATCCAGAAGGAACAGGAGAAATTGGCATCGGTGCTGGCGTTGGCGCGAACCGCCGCCCATGAGATAAACCAACCCCTTACGATTTTGCAAGGTGAACTTGAGCTTATTGGTATAACCAGAAAACACCCCTCAGAAGAAACAATGCAGTGCATGCTAAAAGCCATTCGCGAGATAAGCCAGCGAATCAGAGCATATCAGCAGATAATGGAAATTAATATGGTGGAATCCGCGCCCGGTATCAATACGCTGGAGACGAGTCGCTAACGAAGAATAAAAGGCTGCGGTGGCAAGGACGACTCACCAAAAACTGTTTACCCCCTAGAATTTTAAGGAGAATGTCATACAGAAACTACTCATTAAAAAGTCAAGCTTGCAGTTGACTGTGTCCGCTATTCAACAAGCGGAAAAGGAATTGGGGGTTCAATTTCCTGATTCTTATTGCGCTTTCTTATTGGAGCATAATGGTGGGCATCCCCTGCAAAGTAGTTTTCCGCTTACAGAGGAGCTATTAACTCCACGAGGTTCTATTCATTGGTTCTTTTGTATTGACAAGAGTAGCGTATATGATATTAGAAAAAAAATGAGAACTTATGAGGATAGAGTCCCCTCAAATTTTCTAACAATAGCAGCTGATCCGGGAGGAAATTTGATATGTATTTCCTTTAAGGGAGTCGATGCCGGAAAAGTATATTATTGGGATCATGAAGGGGAACTGGATAAGAGCAGCGTGGATAGTTACGAAAATGTCTATCTTATCGCTAATACTTTTGAAGAATTTATCAATTCATTAACAGAAGAAGACTTACTGGAGACGAGTCGCTAACGAAGAATAAAAGAAATGGCGGCAAGGGGTTTTAAACCCCTTGTCTGAAGCGAAAAACCAGCTAATTCTTTAGATCAAGCCGCTCGAAGGCTACATCAATATATTTCAAGTGATAGGCATAATCGAAAACGCCCTGTATCTCCTCATCTGAAAGTCGGGTAGTGATTTCAGGGTCACTTCTTAGATTCTCGATAAAGCTGCCGCGTTCCCTCCAAGCTTTCATAGCATGCTTTTGCACCAGTTTGTAAGCTTCTTGTCTGCCAAGCCCTTTCTCTACCAGTTTAAGCAATACCTGTTGCGAAAAGGTTAACCCGCCGCTACTCTCAAGGTTGTAGAGCATTTGCTGAGGGAATACTACCAGTTTGCCGATAATCTCGGTCATTTCTGCCAGCGCGTAATCCAGCAAAATGCAGGCATCGGGGAAGATAACCCGCTCGGTAGAACTGTGACTGATGTCGCGTTCGTGCCAGAGCGCCACATTTTCCAAAGCAGTGATGGCGTGCCCTCGCAACATACGGGCAAATCCGGCAATTCGCTCAGAGCGGTGCGGGTTGCGTTTGTGGGGCATAGCCGAACTACCTTGCTGTTTTTCGTGGAAGGGTTCTTCCACTTCGCGCACTTCGGTACGTTGCAGGTGGCGAATTTCGGTTGAGAATTTCTCAAGCGATGCCCCGATTAACGCCAGAGTAGTAATAAAATCGGCATGTCGGTCACGTTGCAAGGTTTGGGTGGAAACCGCCGCGGTGGACAGCCCTAGCAATTTGCATACATCCGCTTCAATATCCGGTGGTATATTGGCGTGCGTACCAACTGCGCCCGAAAGTTTGCCTACCGCCATAGTATCGCAAGCCGCATCAAGGCGTTCGAGGTGGCGGCGCATCTCATCTACCCATATCGCCAGTTTATAGCCAAAGGTGGTCGGTTCGGCGTGCATGCCGTGAGTGCGCCCAATCATTATGGTATTGCGATGCTCAAGGGCGCGTCGGGTGATTGCTTCGGTAAGCTCAACTACATCCTGCCGTAATAATGCGCCAGCCTCTTTTACTTGTAATGATAGGGCTGTATCCACTACATCGGTGCTGGTCAGTCCAAGATGTATAAAGCGGGCAGCTTCCCCGACTGTTTCGCCAGTAGCGCGCAAGAAAGCTATGACATCATGATCGGTTTCTTTTTCAATTTCCAGCATACGCTCCAAGCTAACGGTTGCTTTGCGAATAGCAGTTATATCTTCTTCGGGAATCACTCCCCGCACTGCCCATGCTTCACACACAGCAATTTCAACTTCAAGCCACTTATTAATTCGGTTTTGCTCAGACCAGATACGTCCCATTTCGGGGCGTGTATAACGTTCAATCATCTCTCATCCCCTTTATTAGCTTCCCAGCGGTGAGGAGGCTGGAACACACCTTTGCCGGGTGTATGCCCGATTACGTGAAATGCGCTAATCCGGCTTGTGTACACATAAGAGCGGTTCCAGTTCTGCTCAAAAATACCCACATCCAAATAATAATGACCTTCTAAGAGTGGTAATTCACTAAAAGTCAGTGTAATACTACCATCAGTTGCTATATCCCCTACAGAAACATTGTCCGCTTCTGTAGAAGTTTCATATAGTTTGATTCCATCTTCTCGATAAAGCCCTACCAAAAAGTTAGGTTCTGCAATCAGTCCGTTTGGGCTGTATTCAATATGCACATTCAGCGGGTCGCTAGGCGAAATAGCATCTATCGGTTGGCGCTGCTCATTCGAAAGCCATACCCGCTTAAGCTCTATTTCCGATACACCCTCCCGAAATTGTGCTACAGGACCAGAACCTACTACGGCTACCTTTTCCGGTGCCACGGTGGCAGTGAAAGCCCGATTCTTATAACTTTCTACTACTTCGGCAGACCTGCCATGCTCACGAATACGCCCGTTTTCAAGCCAAAGTACCTGATCGCACAGCGTTTCAATCTGATCCATTGAGTGCGATACCAGTATAATTGTTTTTCCGGTTTCTTTCATTTTGAGCATGCGTTCAAGGCACTTCTTTTTGAAACGCAAATCGCCCACCGCCAGCACTTCATCCACCACAATCAAATCTGGATCAATACAAATGGCAGCAGAAAAAGCCAATCTCAGCCACATACCGCTGGAATAGGTGCGAACAGGCACATCAATAAAATCCGAAATCTCGCTGAATTCCACTATTTCAGGTAAGCGTTTCAGGGCATCCTTCCGGGTTAGCCCTGAAAGCATCAAGATAGTCATAACATTTTCGCGCCCGGTAAACTCAGGGCTAAAACCTGACCCCAGTTCTAGTAGGCTGGCAAGGTTTCCACGCCGTTTTACCGAACCTTTGGTGGGTCGCCCCAGTCCGCAAATCATTCTCAGGAGGGTGCTTTTGCCCGCGCCGTTATTGCCGATAATACCAAGCGTAGCGCCTCTTTTTACGGTCAGGTCGATTCCCTGCAAAGCCCAGTATTCTTCAGTCTTGGTTCTACCTCGCAGGCGCACCAGCAAGTCTTTCAACCCGCTGTTTCCTTCTTTGCGGGTGTAGCACTTTTTAAGACCCACTATTTCGATGACATTTTGCGGATCCATATTTAAAGTTCATCCACAAAGTTATGCTTCAATCGACTAAAAATCAGGTATCCGATCAATAACATCAAAATGGATACCACACTGACAATACCTAAATTCATAACATCGGGTATCTCGGCATTTACGAATATATTGCGATACATATCAAGAATCAGCGCCATAGGGTTAATATTGAAGACCCATTCATACCCGCGTTTTGTATCGCCAACCCGATAAAACACGGGCGTTACATAAAACCAGATAACTATTACCGCTGAAACGAGATGACCAATATCACGATAATAGACGTTAAGCGCGGAGATGATAAGGGAGAGTCCAAACGTGAACATGAATTGAATCAGCAGGATAAGGGGCAAAAAGAGGTAATTCCAGCCCGGATATAGCCCATCTAAGAGTAATAGACCTAACAGTATTGGGAGCGCCAGCAGATAGCTAACCATGTTACTGGCGACATTCACGGCAACCAGTATTTCCGTGTTAAATTCGGGGCGGCGTACTAATTCACGGTTAAATGTTATGGTATAAGCTGCCATATTGATGCTGCTGCTAAACCAGTTCCAGGCGAGTAAACCACAAAAAACATAAGCGGAGTAATGTTTGATATTTAGCGGTACGACCTGTTGAAAGACAAAGCTAAAAACTACCAGCGTAAGCAGCGGGTTAAGTAACGACCATAAAATACCGAGTATGCTGCGGCGATAATGAATTTTTACCTGTCGCAGGGTAAGGTCGGTAAGAAGATCCCGGTAGTGAATTATACGGTACATAGCGTTAGAAACAAAAAAGCAGGGACGCACTTATATCGTCCCCGCGTAGCATTTTCTTATCTGGCAGCCGCGCTTGTAGTTCTTATATTCTTACGACCCAAGAACCGCCCTATGTCGTTTTTCTCCCACGAAACTAGGAACATACTGGCGTTAAAAATCGAAGAGTAAGTGACACTGATCATACCAATCATCAAAGCCAGCACAAACGTCCGAATACTGGGACCACCAAAAAGGTAAAGAGCAATGAGCGGGAAAATGATGGTCAGGTTTGTGTTAATCGAACGTGCAAGAGTTTGCCACAAACTGTAATTAACCACACTGTCCATCGATTCACCGGGATTGCGCAATTCGTTTTCCCGAATCCGGTCAAACACCACGATTGTGTCATGGTTTGAGAAACCTACCACCGTCAGTAAGGCAGTGATAAAGAGCGAGTCAATTTCTACCCGGAAAAATGCGCCGAGCACTGCAAAGATTCCGATTACCAGCAAAACGTTGTACACCATTGCACCCACTGTTGAGGCGGCATACCGCAATGGTTTTTTTACATTTCGGAAGCTCCACGCCAGATAAGCCAAGGTTGCCAGTGAAATCAAGGCGATTGCTAAGAAGGTGCGCACCCCGATTTCGCTTGCTACCACCGAGCCTACCGTTAGAATACTGGTACGACCGGGTATGTAATTATTAGGATAAGCGGTTTTAAGGGCATTATCTAACAGGTTGCGTTCATCGGTATTACCGGAAATTTCACTGGTACGTAGGATTATCAAGCCGGTATCGCTTGGGGTAGCAATGGCTGTAAAAGCCTGACCGTCTCGTTGCGTCAGCAATTTATTTTCTGCCTCGCTACGCGGTTGCTTGTTGCGAAGTTGGCTTAAATAATCGTTTTCGGCGGTTACAATAACTTTTTCAACTTCGGCGCTGGTAGGGGTATTAGTAAAATAGAGATCCCATGTAGAACCCCCTGTGAAGTCTATCCCGAAGCGCAAACCGCCTAACAGGATGGCTATAAGCCCCGGTAGCACCAACGCGAGAGATAAGAGGTAAAACCAACCACGCTTATTTACAAGATTAGGCATTTCTTCTTTCCGTGAGAGTTTATTTTGTCAGACTATCAGCCATTAAACGGGATAAATTATACCACGCTTCAACACCTGCGCCAAACTTTAAGGACTTTTCCACACATTTAATTTGGTGACACTAGTCGGGGAATGATTCTAGGAGGTTTGCCGTGCACAATTACAGTCATTCCGTATTCTGAGAAGTCATATACTGCGCGCCAATCCTCTACTCTTACACAGCCATGCGAAACAGGTCCGAGCCTACTATCTACCACATTACCATTATTATTATAGAGGAAGGAGTGAAAGCCGTTAGCGCGTTCAGGATCGAACCCAATAAAACCATAAATCCACAGCATAGAGTAGTTATAATCGTACCAGAATGTGTCAGAGCGGCTATAAATGGTGTAAGTACCCGGCACAGTGGCGTAAAAGTCGGTAGCTGTGCCCGGTTCACCTTCACCCCATGCACTTGGCAAAGCCTTGACCAATTCCCGACCGTTCAATAAACGAGTTGTGCCGTCTGTCAGGTTTAGGTCTATCCATTTACCCTCAACGGGTGGCGTAGCTACCAATCCCTGCGTTACAATATCTTCAACAGGAGTCGGTTCGGTAGTAGTTAAAGGGGTAGGCGCAGAATTTAGCTCAGGCGTTGGCGTGGTTTCAGGTGTCGCGAGCGCAATTGTGGTTGGTGTGGCTTCAGGAGTCGGTGGTTGAGTTTCAGGGCTATCAGTAGTTGTGGAAACAACAAGCGTAGGTTTCAGCAATACGGGTGTAGTAGCTGAAACCTGCGTACTAGGTGCAAGTGCGCGACTTTCATTAACTTGTATCCAACCCAGAAAAATCACACCGCCCAGAACCAGAAGTCCTGTAAACAGAGAGAAAACTAATTTCTTCATCAACTCTATCTGGCTTCTATGGTTCCACCGCTAGGTAATTCCAACTGACCAAAGTTTTCAGGTCTGAGATCGTGCCCAACTTTACAATTACGTCCGATTTTAACGCCTTCCGGCAGATGCGCCCGACTTCCGATTACAGTGATGCCGGTATGTAGGTTGCGAGGTTCCAGCTTATTTTGCGTATTATCTTCGCCGTAGCCTATCAAACTGTTTGCGCCTATAACCGCTTCGCTGTCCACAATTACGTGATCAAGCACCGAGTTTTTACCGATAACGGCATCACCCATGATAACCGAATCGCGTACTACTGCCCCTTCTTCTACGATTACGCCGGGAGAAAGCACGCTATGAATTACTGTGCCGCGTACCTGACAACCATGTGAAATCAGGCTGCGTTCTAAATGCGCTTTGGAGCTAACGATAGCGGGGGGGCGTTCTTGACTGCGCGTGTAAATAACCCAATCCCGCTCATATAGATCTAAGCGTGGTGGCGACTCTAGCAATTCCATATGCGCTTCCCAGTAAGATTGGACTGTCCCAACATCGCGCCAGTAATCCTTAAAGGCATAAGCCATAACCCGATTGCCATTATCGAGCATTAACGGAATAATGTTGCGACCAAAATCGTGCTGGCTGTTCGGGTCACCCGCATCACGGTTAAGCACCGAAATCAACACTTCTTTGTTGAAGATATAAATACCCATTGACGCGAGGTTACTGCGTGGGCGGCGCGGCTTTTCTTCGAAATCTTCAACCTCGCCCTTTTTGTTTACGGAGATGATGCCGTAACGGCTTGCGCTTTCTGCTGGCACTTCAATAACGGCGATGGTAGCATCTGCTTTGTTTTCCAGATGAAAATTGAGCATCTTGCTATAATCCATTTTGTAAATATGGTCGCCTGCCAGTATCAATACATTATCGCTATTTTCTTCCAGTAATTCTTCAATGTTCTGGTAAACCGCATCGGCAGTTCCTTTGTCCCAACCGCCCTCTTTCCTTCCGAGATAGGGTGATACAATTCGCACGCCACCGTGTTGGCGGTCAAGGTCCCAAGGTTTACCATTGCCGATATGTTCATTAAGGGAAAGAGGGCGGTATTGAGTCAGAAGCATAATATCGTCAAGCCCAGAATTAACGCAATTACTTAAAGTAAAATCAATTATCCTGAATTTCCCGGCGAACGGCAACGACGGTAAGGCACTCTTTTCAGTAAATACGCTCAGGCGTTCACTTTTGCCACCCGCAAGTATTATCGCCATTACCTCACTATTTGGCTTACTCATCCCAACTTGCCCTCCAAAATATTTATAAATGAACGGAAATTATTATTGATACAGGCAAACCACGTATTTGAACGCAGTTAAACTCACAATTACCTTATTATAAAGGGTAATCGGATAAATGTAAAAGAGTTTCAACCTCAATTCTTTGAGGAAGGGCTGAAAGGTAGGAAGGCTATTTTTATTCCTTTTAACTTTGGGTTTGTGAGGGCCATAGCTGACTATAGCGTTCGTGTAATACCTTCCAGAAATCTGTGGCTTCATCGTTGGTAAATAGCTCAAGTTCAACCGAAAAACCAAGCGCATCGAATGCGCCTTTAACCATAACCGTTTGGATTTCTCTGATCGAATTGTACTGGTATTCGGTGGGGAGATTCATGTTAATGGACATAAGCTCGGAATAGGTTATTTCTGCCGCGCGTCTTAATTTTTCCTCGATCAATTCTTGGGCTTTTTGTTTAAGATTATTGTTTATCATATGGGGTATTTTAGCCTATAGTCTTGTCGGTTGGCAACTCTATAAAAAAGGCGAGAGCGTGGGTATAACGCTCTCGCTAGAGTGACATAGGGTAAAACTAGTTGTGGAAAAGGTAAAGCGGAACCATGGCGGCTCCGTTTTTTCAGATATTTCTAAATTAGGCGACTGAACCTTGTAACTTTGCTAACTCATGACTATAGGTTTTGTCTTCCAAGTAAACCTTTGTCGGATTAGCAGCTTTTCTGCTAACTAAATCGAGCAATATAGCAAAGAACTCTGGAACACTATTGGCGTTGACTGAAAGAATTAATTCTTTATCTTCATCAGACAAATAGATAGGTTGCTCTCCGTAACGAAGTGCATAATTTCTATTGTACATATCGAGTGCACTAAGACGATTCTGGAGGAAATCTCTTTCCAACTTCCGATCAAGTATTATTGCCCCGGCTAGCTTATCAAGTTGCTGAATTGAAAACACTGACGACACCTCTTTCACTATAAAGAGAGCTATACCGAGTGTCCCAGAACCGCTACATTACGGCAGAAAGGTCTTTTGTGGTAAGAAGTTTATACGCCCCATGGATTTGTACCACCGCACGGATTGATAATATGTGCGAAACCCGTGAATGATGCTATAAAAGTTAAAATCTTAAGAGTAGAAAGACCTTTTTCTGAAGACACAAAATTAATTAGCTTGCGCATAACCCAGACTCCCTTTCAACTAAATTTCCCATTTACATCAAGAAGTCACTTTTAGTATCTATATGATATAAACGGACTCTTAGCAAAAACTTAGCATCGAATCAGGATATTGCTATAGGAAATTGCTAATAGCTATTAGGTAGTTGCGCTATGAGGAGCTTAGGGCTTACTAAGATTTAAGTCAGGCTAATTTAGGCAACAATGCCCTGACCTCAGGGGAAGGCTCAATGTCGATTTCTTTCATAATGCGGCGGCACTCTTCATAATAATGCTGGGCTTCTTTCTTATGTCCCAATGCCAAATGGCAATTGATTAAGCCCACATATGTCTCTTCGCGGTATTCATCTCTTAGCAGATAACGTCTCCAGATTAAAATCGCTTGGCTGAATTGACGTTGTTTCTCGTAAGTTTTGGCAAGAAGAGCCGATCCTTCCAGATATGTTCTTAAAAGCTCCTGACGACGCGGTACAGTCCAATCACTGTATATCTGATCCAAGTAATCCCGCTTGTATAGATCGAGTGCGGTTGCCAGTTGTTCGAGTGCTAGTTCTTGCGGTTTGGCTAAAGCCGCCTTGACAGCCTTTTCCATTTCCAGCGCGTCACACCAGATTTCACCGCTCAAGGTATAACTTTGGCTGGAGAATTTAATATCTACGGGTTTAATTAAGCGGCGTAGGTTGCTCAAGGTGAAATGGAAATTATTAGCCGCCGCATTGTGCTCAACATCGGGCCATATCTTCTCGAAAATTTCTTCTCTGGTTGATTTGCCCTGTTCCAGCAAGAAGAAGAATAGTTCTTTGGCTTTGCTAATGCGCCAATGTTCAATTTCGGCTTCCGCCGTCCAAACCCTACCTCCATCCAACGCTCTTACTTCCAGTTGGAAGCGACTCCCGGCTATACGGCTACTGTAACGATTTTGGCTGGAATCCTGATTAGGGCGCAACAGGGTAAGCTTGGGAGTGCCTTGATACTCAAGCGGCGGTGCAGAAGGTGGGGGCGTAAATTCATTTTCAAATTGGGCTATTACTGTGCCATCAAAAGCAGCGGTATCAACGCCAGCGTTTTCATTAAGAATCGCGTTTTGACGATAGCCCTTGCGCAGCAGAAATTCATGCAGGTTGTTGCTGGCTCTTTTTTTTGCCGCATATTCCAATAAGGCAGAGGCTCGTATTAGGTCAAAGGGTTGGTATGGTTCGAAACCGATATTTGGTACCAGTTCAAGGCTTTCTTCTAGAAGCCCTACCGCTCGTTTGAATTCGGACATTGAAAAGTAAACAATCGCTTGGTATAGGCGGCAGCGGCATATCCAATCCAGCCACTTGTATTCCTTGAAAACTTTCGCCGCCTGCTCCAAAGCCGTCAAAGCCTTTTTATAGTTGCGGTTTTCCAAATCTAGCAAACTGCTAACAGTCTCCAGCATTGCGCCGAAATTATTCAGGGCATATTCTTGGTTAAGCTCTTTACCCTGTATTAAAAGTTCTCGTGCCTCAACTCGATTTCCTTGCAGCATACTGTTAAACGCCATCATAGCGAGGGTTTCAAGCTCAAGATTGTGAAGACCAATTTGCTGACTTAGCTTAAGTGCCGAGTTATATTGTTCCCGCGCATTTATATGCTTCCCGATAAAATTACTTATATTACCTTGCTGATAAATTACAAAAGTTTTTAGATAATGACTGCCCAGTTGTTCAGTTAGTTCATAGGTCAGTTTTAGCTGTTCGGTAGCCTCCCGATAGTTTCCTCGCAATATCTGACAATTTGCCAGACCAAATCGACAATAGGCTTCTTGGTTCTGGTTGCCCACTTCTGCAAAATATTTCAAAGCTCTTTCAAAGTAAATCCCTGCTCGTATCAAGCGTCCCATTTCCTTATACACGGTTGCTAGGTAAATATCACTTTGCATAACCCGGTATTTTAGTTCTAATTGTTCGAATAGTTCCTGACCTTTCTTAAAAGAATTTTCAGCTTGTTCAGCCTGACCGGAATCGGTTTTAACTATCCCTGCGGTGGTGTATATTAGCGCTTGCGCATAGATTTTTTCCCGACTCAAGCCCCTACCAGCAACAAATGCCGAGGCTCTTTCAATCAGGCGTGCCCCCTCCTCAACCATTCCCATACGTGAATAACCGAGAGCGCGTAGCGCCAAGCACATTGCTGCCCCTTCGACAGATCCATTTTCAAGGTGTTGCTTTTCTATTTTCTCGGTTAATCTTATAGCAGCCTCGCTCTGCCCTTTTTCAAACAAAATTCTGGCATATGTAAAGGCAAGTTCCGGTATAGACTCCACCGCTTCTTGCGGGATTAGCCCGATTAGTTCGGTCAAGCGGTTGATAAGCCCTGACTCATAGAGCGGAGTAGCCAGTCCGGCTACTATTTCCGCTGCCTTTCGCCCTTCATTTATAGTAAGGTAATTTTGCACACCTTCTATATAATATTCTGAACGCAAAGCCAGTTCAGCCGCTTTTAGGTTACATGCTCGCCATACTTCTTTCTTATTAGCAAGACGCGACTGTAGAAAACGCTTAAAGAGCGAGTGATACTTATAATAAAAAGTATCGGGTTTGCTGAAGTCACTAGAAGGAACTTCGGCTACCACTTCCACGAAGAGCTTGCGCTTGTCCAGTTTTTCTAATATTCGCTCACTATCCTGTAAACCGGTAAGCTCGTTGCATAGTTCAGGACTTAAAAGGTGTAGGCAAGAAGTCTGAAGAAGAAAATCCTCTATATCAGGGGGCTGGTCAGCTAGAACCACATCTCCCAAATATTCAAACAGAGCCGAACTGTCCAGATAGCCCTGACCATAGGGACCACTTAGTCTATCGAGACGACTTAATGATGATTTCCGACCTGCTAAAGCGAGGATAACGGCGGTGACCCAACCTTCGGAATATTCCACCAACTTGTCCACCATCTCGGAGTCTTTAATCTTGTACACATCAACCAGCAAATCAGCAATTTCCTGACGTGTAAAGCTTAACTCGGCTGCTCCTATACCTTTTATCAGGCGTTTGGCGTATAAATAAGCCAGCGGTAAATGGTCTGGTACACTTCTGGTGGAAACAATCAGTTTGAGATGTTCAGGTAACTTGAGCGCCAGAAATCGCATAAAGGTTCCAACCAACTCACTTTCAGCGTACTGATAATCATCAAGTACCATCACAGAAATCTTGTTATCAACCGAAATTTGGGTTGCCAATTCTTCTGCAAACTGATTTGCCAGTCGTTGGAGATTATTTTCCTGCTCTAGGCTTCGCCCAGATTCGATTTGTGCTAAAAGCGCATCAAACTGAATACCAAATTCAGGAAAGGCTACTTTAACTGCTTGCACTAGATAGCGGAAAAATCTTAGGGGGTCTCTATCGCCTTCATCGAGGGAATACCAAATTAACCGCGCTGTGGTTTGTGCGACAAAATCGGCAAGGAGGGCTGTTTTACCATAACCTGATCCAGCCGAGATTAAGAGCAAACGATAAGAATCAAAGTCGTTGATTTCATCAATCAAACGCTGGCGGCTGACTAACCCTCGTGCTTTAGGTGCTGTAATCTTTGCAATAAAAATTGCTTTATCCACTCCAGCTAAAAATAATTATTCATCTAACTATTAATCAATTATAATTCTAAAATTTTAGGGTTACAACATGGTAGAGTATTATTATTATGCTATTTTACAACACTATTGTTACAAAACATACAAATTCATCTATATAAACTGAACCAAAATCTAAAATTCTTACTAGAAAATGGTTGAATAAAGATTATTGTTTTTAGGCTTTAAGTTGTTTACCAATTCAAAATAAAGCTAGGTGTCCTAATATTTCTAAAGTTATAATACAAAAAATGGAGGCTTTGCGACACTTAAATCTCAATAAATAATGCAAGAATTTCAATTTTTGAGGAAATGAATGAAATTATCACCTTGCTAATTTCTACTGTCCTAGAAACCGCAACGCTTCCAGCACTTGCTCTTCAAGCGATAATTCTTGCCCTGCTGGTAATGCGTTCAATGCGGTTTGTATCTCTGCGGGGGTGTAACCTAAACCGCCTAACGCTTCTACCAGTTGTCGTCGTTCCAATACGGTGGGATTTGCTTCCACCTTCCGGCTTGTTTTTGCCGTTTGCACATCTACCAACTTCCCTTTTAACTCAAGAATGATTCGGGCAGCGGTTTTGGGTCCGATACCGGATACTTTCTTTAAAAAATCTACGTTACTCTGCGCAATAGCCAGATGGGTTGCACCCACATCCGCTGTTCCTATCAAGTTAAGCGCGGCGCGTGGTCCTACGCCTGACACGCTCAATAACATTTCAAATAATTCCTGCTGCTCAGTGGTTTTGAAACCGTAAAGAGCAAGCTGATCTTCGCGCACGTAAAAATGGGTAAACAGCTTTACCTCTCGCCCAATTTCGCCTAGTTCGTCTAGCACTGAGGTAGGTACAAACACTCTCAGGCTAACTCCGCCTACATTGATAAGCACCGAGTCGGTTCCCATTTGCTCTAACTGACCACGTACTGCTGCAATCATTCTCCTTTTTCCTCCAGACCCAGCAAACGTGCTGCATTCCCACCCAATATCTGCTCTAATTCAATTTCGTTTAACATTGCTTCCCCTCGCACTCTTTCCAGCAAACGTGCCTGTCCAAGTAGGGGATAATCGCTTGCCCATAGGATTTTATGTGCCCCTGCCAGATCGCACACTGCTCTGAAAATGCCAAAGCGGTATAAATAAGTGGTAGCGGCTGTATCATAGTACAGGTTGGAAAGGGCTTTGGCTATTTCGGGCATTAATTCGTAAAAGGGTAGCCCACCTCCCCAATGCGCTGCAATGATATTACATTCCGGGTGATGTTGTGCTAAAGCCAGAATTTTATCCGGGGTGGTTTTGCCCTTGCCGGGGTAAAGATGCCCCAATGGCTCACTGGCATGTAGCATTATGACTCCCTTATATTTGGCGGTTAATGCTGCCAAATCGCGGAATAAAGCAGGTTCGGTAAGGTCAAAGCCTTGCCCGTCGGCGGTTAGTTCACCCAAACCACGTAACCCGGCTAAATAGCAGCGTTCCGCTTCGTAAAGCGCCTTATCCCCCTCTAGCGGTTGTATCGCTGCCAACCCTACCAGTTTATCCGGGAAAGCCTTTATTGCTTCAATAATATGATCATTTGAGGCGGCGCAAAGTGTGCCATCAGCGAAGGCATAGCCGGTAACCACCGCTCTAGCTATTCCGGCACGCTCCATTTCCTGTACCAGTTCAGCCGCGGTTACCATTTTGGCTTTTGGCGAAGCGTAACATTCCCGAAAACGCTCATCACGTTCGGTTAGCTCGTTTCGGCGGTCTATCAAATCTTTTGAAAAAATGTGGGTATGGGAGTCAATAATCATGGGAAGGATTATTTGGGCGGTAAATCCTCGATAATATCAAGGCGATTTACTTTATTGGGGTTTTTACGATTGCCCTCATTTGGGCTACTAGCTTGATGAGTACGGCGGCGTTGTTCAATGAGTCGCTCAATAAAACGTAGCATATCTTCTTCACGCCCTTCCGCAATATCCACCCAAAATTTGAAGGTGCGCTCTACTTCCTGTTCAAGAAACTGCCCAAATGTAAGGGTAAAAGGACGGGTTAGAGTTGTGCCGAGTTTGCGGCTGGTTTCACCACCGAACCGTAAAAGTTGGCTGAGCATACCGCTAGGTAAAAATCGCTGCTCTCTTTCGCGCTCAAGTAGAAGCTGGCTAAAGATTACGGTGGTAATATCCTCATCCGTATCGTTATCCACTACCTGAACTTCTTCGCCCGATACCACCAGTTTGGCTACTCCATCCAGAGTAATATAGGTTCGAGTCTCGGTATCGTAAAGTTTTCGGTTGTTATAGCGTTTGATTACTCGCATAAAATTAATGTCTACGTCGTTCAACCAAGTTATCGTTTTCGTCATAGCGTTCTTCAAAGATTTCACCGCCCGGTTGGTCATTTTCCATATACAACCGGAAAGTATCATTCGAGTTTGCGTAGTCCATATTATCGCGTAGTACCTGCAAGATAATCTTTAGGTCATCTTTTGAACCTTCTATATTTACAATGACTTTCATTTTTCAATCCTATTTATTAAAAAATACACCGTAAACGTTATCTTTAATAGCTTGTAGGCACTCTTCCAAATGTCCAGTTACTTCGAGATCTTGCCACTTTTTGTTATCTCGATAATAAGCTAGGATATAAAGGCTATGCCCATCATCTAGGGGGCTGATACGCGCCCATGGCGCATAATAGCCCTGCCATTGCTTTGATCCATGCGGAACTACGTATTCGTACATTGTCAGCACTCCACGGCGATCTTCTGCCAGAATGCTTTCCCATTTTGGGGCTGAACCTATGAATTCCTGCGCACGTTTAAGTAATTCACTAATTCCTACTATCCGCATAAGTAAGCATAGCACGAAGCTAGGCTTATATCAACCGGAAGGAGAGTTGGTTTGACCTACGCGCCTACTGTGACTTCCACGAGAAACGTAGAATTTTGTGTTTTTCCACGAGAAGCGTAGAAAAAGGACGAATTTAACTTTAAATCTAGAAAAACCAGTTAAATTTTACAACCGCAATAGTTTAATCAACTCTTTTCTATAATACACAATAAATGTACCGATTACTTCGTCTTTCTATCCCTACCTCGGAAAACACAAATGCCTCTTTTGAAGTCTTTTCAATCTGGTGGATTTAAATCAATTCGTTTAGCTTGATGTTAGGTATTTCATCTCTTTTTTCTTACCAAAAATAACGTCTCTTTCTTTACAATACCACTCTTCAACTCCTTTTCATAGTAGGGCATCCGCCGATTGTAATTGGGTTCATCAGCAGCTGGAGCAATAAACACAATCTTCTAATAGTTAGCCGCAATGCGAAGGGCAACCGCTAGCCTGATTAAAAAGCTTATATTGCTTTAAACAGAGGGGTCAAAAGCAGAGATGAGCGGATTAGTTACCGTCCAATAATTTTTTAGCAGCCAAAAATGTCTCGGCTTTACTGATTCAGTCTTTTGACGAGGCACTTAAGAATCCCAAGACACGCTAAATAGCCGTAAGCCTCTGAGGAGACGACTATACTGGTAATATCTCAAATAAAGGTCTTTGGATTTACTTGCAAACTAACTATGAGTAAATCCAAGCAAGAACGGCTATGGCAATAATTCTTGCCCGAGAAACCCTGACTCAGGTGAGTTGGTGACCTAATCGCTGATAACTTTTCGGCAAATAAACATTTGTAGGCAAGCACCTATGGCTGGTGATCTAATTGATAACAATTCCACCATCCTTTCGACTCTCGGTTGATATTATGCCTCGCTTCGTGCTATGCTTTGAGCTAATCGATGCCAGTTCCTTCGTTTTTCAAAGCTAACGGAATTACAAAGGACATTTTGCAGGTATCCTCGAGAGATACCACTAAAACTGTCATTTATAACCCAATTCAAAGATATTTCTCTGAATTTGAAACACAATCGGCTATTGTTTACATTTCTGTAGCTACAGCCTCTTGCGTCGTCCCTGATAGAAGTGAAAGAGATAGAACCATCTCAATCTTCTGCGAAATAACTTCAATTGAAGCTATTTGCTACACAGTTCGCTCCGAACTGATTTCAACTAAAGTGCGGGCAGTTCTCAGCTTTCGATAAAGGTGTACCACACCTTCTCTGCTATAACAAAGGTAGTAGCTTTTCTCAATCGCATTTGCTGCTAACTTAACAGGGGGTTTTATCTTGATACACTTTTTGCCAGCTTCTTCCGCTTTGCAAACAGAATATTTGATGAATCTACCCCGTCAACCCGCCGCTTGTATCGCCTTAGGTAACTTCTTTCTTTAAGTATTGTGATTGTGCAAATGGAGTGAACCCTGGAATACCAGACCACAAACTAAGAAGAAATGGGTAGAATAGAAGGAGCTTAGTTTGAGAAAGGACTGGAAAAATGCAGGGAAGAAGCTTTAATCCCGAGTTTAAGCTAAAAATAGTGAGAGCAGTACTGAGCGGGGAGAAAACCGTAATCCAAGTGTGCCGAGAGCATAATCTGAGTGAGAGCCTGATCCATAACTGGAAGAAATTATACCGGGAAAAGGGAGAAGTCGCCTTCACAACTGCTACCCAATCCCGTACTACCCCTGCTACCACTGAGCAGCAGGAGATAACCGCTCTCAGGCAGCGGGTAGCAGAACTGGAACGGCTGGCTGGTCAGCAGGCTCTTGAAATTTCTATCTTAAAAAAAGTCTCGGAGATGCTGAATACCTCAGCGTCGCCCAACGGTGTGAAATGATCGGTGGGTTATACCGGCTCAGCCAAAAGCAAGGACTGGGCTATTCTCTGAGGAAATTATGTCACCTGTTTAGGGTCAATCGGGCTTGGTATTACCAACGCCAAAATAAGGTGGAAAAAGCCAACCCGGAGGAGGAAAGCCTGAAGCAACGGGTGGAGCAAATACTAGGTACTTACAGCGGCTATGGCTATCGGCGCGTAACCAAAGCCTTACAGAAGGGTGGGGAAAAGATCAACCACAAGCGAGTGAGGCGCTTGCTGAAGAAATGGGGTTTAAGCTGGAAACGGTGGAAAAGGAGAAAACCACTGACCAGTGTCAATGATCCTAAAGCTGCCAGAGAGGCAAATCGGTTGGTGACGGCTAAACAAGCTGGGGAGATCAACGCCCCGAATCGGGCTTGGGTAGGGGATGTGTTGTTCGTAGCCACCAAAAAAGAGGAAGGTTACCTAGCAACTTTATTGGATGGGTTCAGCCGGAAAGTGGTGGGTTGGGCAGTGAGCCGTCACAACGATACTCAGTTGACCCTGCGAGCCTTGCAGATGGCGATAGCGCGGAGGCAACCAGAAGCAGGTTTGATCCATCACACCGACAAGGGTTCGAACTACACCAGCCGAGAATATGGTGAGCAGTTAACCGCAATCGGGGCGGTAGTAAGCCATAGCCAACCGGGGCGACCACAGCAGAACGGGATGGCGGAGAGCTTTAACAAGACTGTTAGTTACGAGAAACTCTATTTAGAGGAATTTCAGAATTTGGCAGAGGTAGCAGTGGGGTTGGAAGATTGGCTAGAACGGATTTATAATGAAGGTCGCTTACATTCGTCTTTGGGTTACTTAGCCCCAGTAGAATTTGAACATAATTGGTTGGCTCAAAAGCGGCTAGAAAGTGGTCTGGTCATATAGGGGGCATTCCATCCCTCCGATAAAGTTGAGCAAGCCGGACAAGCTGGTTGCGCTTGGATACTAGCGGCACTCAAAACAGGTGGCCGGTCACATAATTAAAGCTTGAAATGGTAAAACAAGTCTGACCCTTTTTCTAAGAATCTAATCTAGGGCAAATTTCCTTATTGAGTGAATATGGGGTTCAAAGAGGGCGTATATCTCACTTCAGCTATTGTCATTACTCAGAAAAGTTGTTTCAGATAAAATGCAGTTCTCTTTAGAGTCTAATACCAGGGTCAAGAACAGGGTATATTAAATCAATTAGCAGGTTGCACATTACGATACCTATTGCTGACACAAGCACTGTACCCATAATAAGAGGAATATCCAGATTGCCTGTAGCTAAAACTCGTATTAGTCATTTTGCTAGATTGGCGGCTTAGTTTTGGTTTGCCAACAGTCACTATGTAACTTTTCATGTGACACCTTTAAGCATGAAAATGGATTTTAGGGGTTCTAATTAATAGATAGTGTAGCGGCTCTATGTTATTCTAAAAAGGTAGAGTTGGGCGAGAGGTCGTTAATGGATAATGGTGCTGCTAGCCTGGACAACAGTCGGACCGGAATGCCTTTGAGCACCTTTAATTGTTGCCAATGCTTTGGTTAAACAGAAGCAGTTGAGCACGCATAGCAGAGTTCTTTTTACTGGGCATTCAACCAACCCTACTTAACGAGTAACTATATCTAACTTAGTAAGTGAGGTAAATATGCTGGTGCTTCATCCCTCTTGTGCTGGTCTGGATGTTCATAAAAAGAGCGTAGTAGCCTGTTGCCTTAAGCTGGAAGCAGATGGTACCCAGCTTCAAAAAACTCGAACCTTCGGCACTACTACGATTGAGCTTCTGGAACTGTTGGATTGGTTCTCACAAGAGGAAGTTACGATTGTAGCGATGGAAAGTACCGGAGAATATTGGAAACCAGTGCATAATATTTTGGAGGGTCAACTTGAGATATTACTGGTTAATGCTCAGCACGTTAAACACGTCCCTGGTCGCAAAACCGACGTTCTAGACGCGCAATGGTTGGCAGAATTACTTCAGCACGGTCTCTTACGAGCTAGTTTTATTCCACCACGTGCTCAACGTGATCTGAGGGATTTGACCCGGCAGCGCAGCAATCTGGTCAGGGAACGTGCCAGTGTGATCAATCGTCTACAAAAGGTTCTGGAAGCGGCCAACCTAAAACTGGCTAGTGTAGTTTCAGATATTAGGGGAGTATCCGCCAGGCAAATGCTAGAAGCTATCATCGCTGGTGAAACCGACCCACAAAAACTGGCGGAACTGGCACGTGGTAGAATGCGTGCCAAACGAGCTGAATTAGCTAAAGCTCTGAAAGGCCAGGTTCGAGATCAACACTGTTTCCTACTCACCCAGCATTTAGCCCATCTTGATTTCCTGGATGAGCAAGTTGAGATTTTCAGTTCTGAGATTGAACGACAATTGAAAGAGGGTCCGTCGGTTAATTTGGTCAGTCCTGACCCTGCTACTAAAATAGGTCAAGCTCTTGAAAGTAGTCAGAATAATTTCACTCCAGACCCCAGCACCCCAGCTACCGCTGTAGCTACGTTGAATTGGGAAGAAGCAGTGGCTTTATTAGATACTATTCCTGGAATTGACCGTAAAGTAGCCCAACTGCTTATCGCTGAAATAGGTATTGATATGAGCCGTTTTCCCTCAGCCGCACATCTGGCTAGTTGGGCTGGAGTGGCACCGGGCAATAATCGGAGTGCCGGAAAACAATTGCCGGGACGTATATCTTCTGGAGATCGACCAGTACGAAAGGGTTTAATTCAAGCTTCTCACGCTGCTGCAAAAAGTAAGAAAAGTTATCTGGGAGCACTCTACACCAAGCTAGCGGGCAGACGGGGTAAACGCCGAGCAATTATTGCAGTAGCGCATTCCATTCTGGTAAGTGTGTATTATATGTTTATTCGAAAAGAAGAGTACAAAGAGCTTGGCTATGATTACTTGGACGAACGCAAACGTGGCACTATTACTAATCGGTTAATTCGGCGGTTAGAGCGGTTGGGTTATCAGGTTAATCTTAAAAACCCTGAACCCAAATTAGCTTGATCATTTTTCTGACCGCTTTCTCTATTTGGTTAGGGGGAAACCGGATTTTCATAGCAGCATCATATTGTGTGGTAGCTTTTCAGAACCGAGCTTCTCTTGAGGCTACAGATTTGATTAAAAGCATTAGTCCGCCACTATTACCACATAAAGTGCGATGAACCTAGGAAACGTATCAGTACAAAAAGTGGGGGCTAGGCAAAGATGAAAAAATTGATATAATCAAGCGGTGCTTGAAGAATATTACCCGACTAAAATTCAAGATGAATATGCCCGTGTTAGCATCGTCTGGAAATGAGACCTTGGCTACACTAGTTTAACAGTATTATTTTTTTGCCACTTTACCCCCCACTTTTTGAACTGATACAATTCTTCGTATCCGCTCAGTTTTTCGTGGTAAAAGTGGTTTAGACCCTTGTAATTGATCTTATTTCCATTTAAAAACCTCGAATTGCCCCAGATTTTTGAAACGATACAAGTTAATTACTATCTGAGACCGAATTCTGAGATAAGGAGACCAGTAAATGACACAGGCGGCACAACTGGAACGTCTATATATCAACGGCAAGTGGCAGAATACCGGCAAAACATTTGCCATCTATAATCCTGCCACCGGAGAGTTATTAGCTGAAGTAGCGGACGGTGGCAAAGAAGAAGCTCAGGCTGCTATCGAAGCAGCAGAGGCAGCGTTTGGAAGTTGGCGTAAGGTTAAAGCCGAAGAACGCGCCGAATTGCTGGAAAAAGCGGCTGCCTTGATGAGAGAGCGGGTAGATCAGTTAGCGCGTGTGTTGACGCTAGAAAATGGCAAACCACTGGCAGAGTCTAGAGGAGAGGTCACGATAGCAGCACGCTTTCTAAAGTGGAACGCGGAAGAAGCACGGAGAGTGTATGGTCGCATCGTTCCAAGCGATCCACACAGGCGTGTGTTGGTAATCAAGCAACCTGTCGGGGTAGTAGCTGCGATAACTCCTTGGAACTTCCCCTCCAGCATGATTACCCGCAAACTTGGTCCGGCATTGGCGGCAGGTTGTACTGTTGTATTGCGCCCCGCCGAACAAACCCCTTTAAGCGCCATTGAGATATTCAAAATATTTGATGAGGTGGGCTTTCCTAAAGGGGTGGTTAACCTTGTGACAGGCTTGCGTGCCGCTGAAGTAGCTAAGGTTTGGATGGATAGTCCTCTGGTACGCAAGATTACTTTTACAGGCTCAACCGAAGTGGGCAAACTTTTAATCAGCCAGTCCGCCAAAACTGTTAAGCGGGTTTCAATGGAATTGGGCGGGCATGCCCCATTTATAGTATTTGAAGATGCTGACCTAGATAAAGCTGCCGAAGGGGTGGTACTGTCCAAGTTCCGCAACGCCGGACAGACCTGCATTTGCACCAACCGTTTATATGTCCAGCGCAACATAGCCGAGAAATTCGAACAAAAAGTGGTGGAACTCACCCTCCGTTTGCGAATCGGTAACGGGCTTGAACAAGGCGTTCAGGTTGGACCGTTGATTGATTCGAGGTCACTTTCAAAAGTCGAAGAACAGATAGCTGACGCGCTTTTAAAAGGTGGTGTGCTTCTGGCAGGCGGCAAACGCGCCGTTGGTGAAGAATTTTCGCATGGCACTTTCTATGAGCCGACTGTAATCAGCAACGCTTCTCGCGAAATGCAAATTACCCATGAAGAAACATTTGGTCCGGTTTTGCCGATATATCGCTTCGATACCGAAGAGGAAGCCACCGCGGCTGCCAACGATGTGGAATACGGTCTGGCAGCCTATGTATTCACCCGTGATATGGGGCGAATCTTCCGGGTAGCAGAGGGTTTAGATTACGGCATTGTAGGCGTAAATGATCCGATGCCTGTCTCTCCTGAAATCCCCTTCGGGGGCTTCAAGGAAAGCGGACTTTCCAGCGAAAACGGTCTGGAAGGGATACAGGCTTATCTCGAAACCAAAGCAGTTTCGATTGGAATCTAGGTGAAAAGAAGGAACTCTAATTTTCAGATTTATAGGGGACAATTCCTTTCTTACAACCGCCTGAGCACACCATAAATTTCTTGACAACATATATAAAGTAAGTTAGGATACCTTAGAAGGGGTACTACAATAGTAGTACCTGTTTTTATTTTTGCATGCAGTTATCTGACCTGTGTTGGAAAAAGAATCGGAATAGTAAATCAGCATATAAATCGCAAATAGTTCTAGCTGGAGGAAATTTAATGTCGTTTCAAGAAACGCCCGCCCCTTCGTTAAATAAAATGGAACGAATTAAAAAGGAGAAAAATCCTTTTGAGGTATGGGCTGATATAGAGCGTTACGCCGAAACCGGCTTTGAATCCATTCAGCCCGATGATTTTGATCGGTTCAAATGGTACGGTCTTTATACACAACGCCCTCAAGTAGATGGTTATTTTATGTTGCGGGTTAAAATCCCGAACGGAGACCTTACGAGCCAACAACTAAAAGTTATTGCTGCTTTATCCGAGAAGTATGGTCGCGGGCTTGCCGATATTACTGATCGACAGAATGTGCAGTATCACTGGTTACGCATTGAAGCAATTTCCCCCATTGATAAAGCTCTGGCTGAAGTGGGACTCTCTCTCAAAGGTTCATGCGGTGATACGGTTCGTAATATTATTGGCTCCCCTTTGGCAGATTGTGAACAAGGCGAACTAATCGATTCGTGGGCAATCGTACAGGAAGTGAACGCCGCTCTGTGTGGCAAAGATGAATTCAGTGACTTACCGCGAAAGTTTAAAATTTCCATTAGCGGAAGTGCCGACCACTGGGTGCAGCATGAGATAAACGACATAGGATTAGTCGGTATTAAGCATCCGGTTACGGGAGAAGTTGGCTTCGATGTATGGGTTGGCGGCGGACTTGGGGCGCAACCACATTTGGGGAAGCGCATAAAAGCTTTTATACGCCCGGAACAGGTGGTGGAGGTTTGCTATCAAATTGCCACTATATTTCGAGACTTCGGGTATAGACGCAACCGCAAGCATGCTCGCCTGAAATATCTGGTGGCGGATTGGGGCGCAGAAAAATTCCGGCAGGTTTTGGAAGAGCGATTGGGTTATGCCCTCATTGACAATCCCGATTATGAAGCTGTTACCGATAAATATCGCGATTATGTGGGGGTTACACCTCAGAAACAGCCCGGCTTGTTTGCAGTTGGGTTGGCGACTTTGCGCGGTCGCGTGAATGCAGCGCAGTTGCAGAGGGTAGCCGAGTTAGCCGAACAATATGCGGATGGACATATCAGAACTACCAGTTTGCAAAATCTGGTAATACTGAATGTGCCGGAAGCGAATGTTGCAGCACTCAGAGAGGAAGTTCGGAATATTGACCTTCCCAGCGAAGAGAAAAACTATTTTAGACGAGGCGCGATGGCTTGCACTGGCATTCAATTTTGTAAGGAAGCAGTTGCCGAAACCAAAGACATCACCGCTGAAATAGTTAGCTACTTGCAAGAGCAATTTCCGGATTGGAATGAACCGCTAAGTATCAACACCAGCGGTTGCCCCAATTCATGCACTCGCTACCAGATAGCCGATATTGGGTTACTCGGTTCAAAAGTACGGCAAGACGGCAGCGATAAAGGCGAGAAAGAGGAAGTTTACCAGATATATCTGGGTGGGCAATTGGGCGCAGGGATGCGGCTAGGGCATCACCTGAAAAGGCGTGTGCCGGTAGCAGAGCTAAAAACTTATCTTGAAGGGCTGTTGCGCCGTTACCTTGAAACCCGTCTGGAAGACGAAAATTTCAGTGGATTCATTCATCGCCACAACCTAGAGGAGTTAGAAAGCTGGTAGATTCCACCAATAGCGACTTTCACGAAGTGAGAACTCCTTACCCGATACTTCTCACTTCTACTTTTTTTAACAATCGTAGCGTGCTGGTGGTGGGCGGAGGTCAGGTAGCTGAACGTCGGATAAAAAGCCTTTTGGATTCTGGAGCCTCTATCCAACTGATAGCGCCTGAAATTACAAAGGATTTGGAACAACTGGTCAACCGGAGTTCCCTGAAATGGCATAAACAAAGCTGGCAAAGTGGAACTTTACATAAATACCCTGATGCTTTGGTGGTACTGGCTGCCACGAATCGGACGGACGTTAACCGAGAAATAGCGCAGGAAGCAAAAGCAGCAGGGCGACTTGTAAATCTGGCAGATGACCCCGCCGGTTCCGACTTTATTCTCCCGGCAGTTCTCCATTCCGGTGAAATCACCATAACCATATCCACTTTTTCTGAGTCTGCCACTCCGGTTCTAAGTGCGCACCTCAGAGAAAAGCTGGCGCAAATAATTGGTCCTGAATATGGGCGTTTATCCGCTTTGTTAAAGGAATTACGCCCCTATGTGAAAGCGACAGTCGAACCTACGTTGCGCCCGTTGCTGTGGCGACAGATGGTTGGATCCTCCGCGCTCGACTTGCTAAAAGAAAACAAAGAAGCGGAAGCACGCAGCTTATTAGAAGCTATTTTTCTAGAGTTTACCGGAAGGACTTCAAATGGCGCTTGATTTTTATTCTAATTTCTCTATCAAGCCTGAATCGACTGATACCGGGTGGGTTTACCTAATCGGGGCAGGTCCTGGAGACCCCGGCTTGATTACAGTGAAAGGACTGGAAATCTTACGGAGGGCTGATGCCATTGTATATGATTATCTGGTTAACCCTGTACTTCTGGAAGAGGTAAAGCCCGGTGCACAATTATTTTATATGGGTAAAAAAGCCGGACAACCTAGCGCCAGCCAGAGCAAGATAAACCACCTTTTGGTCCAACTCGCTCAGGAGGGTAAAATAGTTGCTCGCTTAAAAGGTGGCGACCCGTTTGTATTTGGGCGCGGGGGTGAAGAAGCCGAAGCTTTGGCGGCTGCCGAGATAAAGTATGAGGTTGTACCGGGTATCTCTAGCGCTATTGCTGTACCGGCTTATGCCGGTATCCCGATTACTCACCGCACATATTCCAGCACTTTCACCGTGATAACCGGACATGAGGAAGCAAATCGCCCTATGGACGATAGCCATATTAATTGGCGTGCCCTTGCGCAAATCGGCGGAACGCTGGTTTTTCTCATGGGATTAGGACGGTTGTCCGACATTGCAACGCGGTTGGTAGAGGCGGGACTATCTGCTCAAACTCCGGCAGCAGCAATAGAGTGGGGTACAACCGAACGCCAACGCAACGTTACCGGAACTCTACAAGATTTGCCGGAACTGGTGAAGAACGCTGAAATTAAATCTCCTGCTGTTATCGTGATAGGGCAAGTGGTAAGTCTGAGTGAACGGTTGCAGTGGTTTGACCATGCATTACTGGTGGCTGGACAATTGCAGTAAACTTTATATGGAAGATAATTTTAAGATTGCAGTTTTAATTGTTGGACATGGTAGCAAGCAGGCAGGCGCGAATAGCGCCATGTATAATGTGGCTGAATCATTAAAAGCTGGCGGCGGATATATTATTGTGGAATGTGCCTTTCTGGAGATAAACGAACCAAGCATTCCGGTAGGATTGGATATTTGTCGAGAGGCTGGCGCTGGTAGAATAGTAGTTATCCCCTATTTTCTGCTCCCCGGCAGGCACGTTCTTAAAGATATTCCGTTGCTCATAGCAGATTGGAGTAAGGCGAATCCTTCTATACAGATTATTATCGGCGACTATCTTGGTTTTAGCCCCGCTCTGGTGGAAATAGTAAAACAAAATGTCAAGGGTGCCGCGTTTCGTTTTGAGTAAAAATTTACAATCCGCCGCATTTACATTTTCTATTGGGTTTTGTAATCCCCGTGGGGGTTGAACAGGTATATGGCTGACTATTCTAATATTCCAAAAGATCAGCGCAAGCTCAAATCTTCGCTAAACGAGGAACTACCCAAAACCTCTGAATGCGACATTGTCGAAAACCTTATAATCGGGCAATCAGGCGGGCCAAGCGCTGTCATTAACGCCTCTCTGGCGGGAGTTATCCTTGAGTTGCGAGAGCGCAAGTTCGCTGGTAAGGTTCTCGGTATGCAAGGTGGAATCGAGCAATATTTGGCGGGGCAACCACCGCTTGATTTGTCACAATATAACGATGAGCAGTTACACCGTCTGGCACATACTGCCGCTGCTGCATTAGGCTCATGCCGAGTAAGGTTGGTCGAAAAGGATTATGATCGCCTTTTCAGCCTTTTTGAGCAGCATCAGATTAGATACTTCATCTATATCGGTGGCAACGGCTCAATGAATACCTCACTCCGTCTTGAGCAAGAAGCCAAAAAGCGTGGGTATAATCTAAAGTGTATTGGTATTCCAAAAACCATAGATAATGATTTATACGGTACCGATCACGCTCCCGGTTTCCCTAGCGCCGCCCGTTGGCTTGTTATCCATACTATTGATAGTGGTCTGGATTTGTTGTCTATGCGCGGCTTTGACCATGTAAAAATAATCGAAGTGATGGGAAGGCATGCCGGGTGGTTGGCTGCTGCTACCCTTCTGGCACGCTCAGAAATCAGCGACCCGCCCCATATAGTGCTTGTTCCTGAATTGCCTTTTGATGAGAAAGTGTTTCTTCAGAAAGTAGCCGAAGTTTACGAACAGGTTGGTTGCGTGTTGGTGGTGGCTTCGGAAGGCTTAAGGAATAAAGAGGGGAAATTTCTAGCAGAGCTACAAGCAGGCATTGCGATAGGGCGGGATGTAAACGGGCAGGCTTTATTAAGCATCGGGGAAGGGGTTAGTGGTTATTTGACCAATCTGGTAATCAAGGAATTGGGCTTGAAGGCACGCTACGATAAACCCGGCACTTTGCAACGGAGCGCAGCGTGCCGTTCATCTATCGACCTTGAGGAAGCTCTATCGCTAGGGCGTGCCTCCGCCAAATACCTACTTGAAGGGATGAGCGGAGTTATGCCCGCTTTGAAAAGAATTTCAAATGACCCTTATAAATATGCGATTGAGCCGATAAGCCTGTCTGAAATTACAGGTAGGGAACGAGTAATTACATCTGAATTTTTCAAGAATCAGGAACTTGATGAAGCAAAGATTAAAGAGTATCTGGCGCCGCTAATAGTGCCTAAGCCAGAAATACCGTTTAGATTTCACTAAGCAATCTCAAGGAGACAATGCATGAAAATTGGGCTGGCAGGGCTTGGACGTATCCAATTTGATATTGAAGAAGCAAGCCGACTGTATAAACAGATAGCCAATTTTTTGAATGAAACTTTTCCGCAAGCAGAAATAGTTACAGGCGCGGAGCTTGCCACTACGCCTGAACAAGCCATAAATATAGCCCATCAATTGAAAAGCGCCGGAGTTGACGCGCTGGTATTGCACTTGGCAACTTTCACCGACTCCTCCTTGATTACGGCTTTATTTACCGAACTGGATGTACCCACTATCTTGTGGGCTATGCCAGAACCGAGCATAGGGGATGCTACGCGACTCCGCTTGAACTCATTGTGCGGGGTAAATCTGGCAGCCTATACCCTAACCTCATCAGGGCGCAAATATCGCTATGTGTACGGTCTGCCGGGCGAGGTTGAAGTTAAAACTGAACTATCTCGCAATATTGGGGCGCTTTCCCTTGATCGTACTTTACGGAGCTTAAAGCTTGGAGTAATAGGTAGCCGCCCACCCGGTTTCTTTCCAAGCGGTTATGATGAACTGAAATTGTGGAAAGAAATCGGACCCCACATTCAGCTATACAACCTGAATCAGATATTTGGCGCAGCGGGTGAAATCCCCCCCGATACCACCGAAGAAGTACGGAGTATGTTGCAGAGTTGCCTTAACGGTTTGCATGAGTTACCCGATCAGGTGGTTTGCACCGCTGCCAATACCTATCAAGCATTGACCGAGTTAGCCACTAAAGAGGGGCTAGGGGCGCTGGCGGTTAAGTGCTGGCCCGAATTTTTTGTAGAACATCAGGCGGCGGCATGCGGGGTGCTGGCAGCTTTAAGTGAAAACGGTATAACGGCAGCATGCGAGGCGGATGTGCATGGCGCGGTAACAATGAAAGCCCTGAGCTTGCTCTCAGGTGCGCCAACTTTCTTGGCTGACCTCGTTTCAATGGATCGCCAGAAGGATAGCATTGTTTTGTGGCATTGTGGTAATGCGGCTTTCTCGCTGTCTGCCAACCCCAAAGAACGTAAAGCCGGGGTTCACAGCAATCGCAAGGTAGGCGTAACCGCGATGTTCCCGCTTAAACCAGGCAGAGTTACACTGGCTCGGCTAAGTTATAGTCAGGGAAAATATCGCCTACTGGTGCTGGAAGGAGAAGCGCTGGATTCACCACTTCTATTTATGGGCAATACTGCGGAAGTAAGACCTGATGTAGGCGGGAAAAAGCTGTTAGACACCATCGTTTACGGTGGATACGAACATCATATGGTTATGGCATACGGACATTATGCCGATAGTTTGTCAGCTTGGGGCGAATTACTCGGAATTGAAGTGGTCAGGTTATAAAATTGACAATATTCCTAAGCAGAAATCACAAGTAAGAATTATACATGACTAACTTGACAAATATAATCAAGTTATGCTAATTTAGCGTTAATATAAACTTTAACGGCTGTAGTATGTGCGCTATCCACGCTTTGCAATCCTACTGTACCGTTTCGCGATGTAATTATTCACCCCTAAAAGGGGGGAAAGAGGAATTTATAGGGACATCCCTAACCCCAAGCGGGGAGTTCTTTCTGTACCCATTTTTGTTAATTTTGTGTCCGGGCTGAGTAGTTGCGAAATTTTATTAGACAAGCTGTGAGAATTTGCAGGGTAAAGGAAACAGAATGCAGTTAGAATTGAAACCAAACCGCAAACCATTCCGCAAGTATGCCGGTATTACCGGCTTTTATTTAGGTGTGGCATTTATTGTGGTCGCGGCAACCGTTCCATTTCTGTGGCTGATTATTACCTCTTTCAAAACCTCAGACCGGGTATTTAAGAAGCCACCCGATTTGTTACCGTCTCCTCCAACCTTCGATAGCTATATAAATGTTTTTCAAGGTCGCAATTTTGGACAAAATATCTGGAATAGCTTCGTGGCGGCGTCATTAACAACACTCGGTTGCCTATTAATCGGCACATTCGCGGGCTACGTCATGGGACGGATAAATTTTCCGGGCAGGCGCTTCTTACTTGGTGTGGTGCTGGCGGTTTCGATGTTTCCGGGTATCGCTATAATCGGTCCCTTGTATCTGCTTTTCAGCGATTTGAAACTGATTAACCAGATACCGGCGTTGGTGTTGCCTTATGTTACCTTTAATCTTCCGCTTACGGTCTGGTTGCTGGCGGCATTTTTCCGCGATTTACCCGGTGAGCTTGAAGAAGCGGCAGAGGTGGATGGTGCGCATCCTTTTACCGCTTTCTACCGGGTGATGTTACCTCTCGCAGTGCCGGGAATTGTAACGGCGGCAATCCTGATTTTTATCAACGCTTGGAATGACTTCTTATTTGCCAATACCTTTATGAATAAGGATAGCACTTTTACCGCTCCTGTGGCAATTTCGCAATTTACCGGTGTTACCGAATCGAGCGAACCGTGGGATCAAATCAGCGCGGGGGCGGTTATTGTCACAATTCCTTTGGTACTTTTAGTGCTGCTATTCCAACGGCGAATTATATCCGGTTTGACCAGCGGTGCAGTAAAAGGCTAACGCAAACATACAACTATTTGACCTACTCTGGATTGGGTAATTATATGACAAGCTCAAGCGAATCTTTGAGAGTGTGTGTACTAGGTGCTGGCGATATGGGTGTCCGGCATCTAAGGGGCTGGCAAAACTCAGGTTGCGAAGTGGTAGCGGTTGTGGATGGAATCCCTGAGCGTTTGCAGGAGGCGGGCGAAAAATATGGAGTTAAAGGGCTTTATAGTGATTATGAGAACGCTATCCGTGAAACCAAGCCTGCGGTGGTTTCGGTGTGCTTGCCGACTTCCTTTCACACCCATGCCGCCATCTTTGCGCTGGAACATGGGGCGCACGTACTTTGCGAAAAACCCGTTGCGCTTACTGTTGAAGAAGCAGAATTGATGAAAGCCACCGCCCAAAGAAAAGGGTTGGTATTGGCAATCGGCTTTATGCTGCGCTATTCCCCCGCTATTGACCGTCTCAAACACTGGATTAGTGAAGGCTACATCGGCAGACCCATAATGGTTACTTCCGAAAACATCATGGAAGTTCGACCAAAATTGGTGATGCACGCTAAAAATATCAACGGGGGTCCTGTTATTGATTTCTGGTGCCACCACTTCGATTTATGGAGCTATTTATTTGAAAGTGAGCCGGAAAGTCTGGGTGGATACGGCGCTATCTTCGGGGCAGACAAACTTGCTGGCGAGAATCTGGGTGAATTGGCAATAGACACAGCAGCGGTAAATATCAAATATCGCTCCGGTGATATAGCGCAATTTTCTACCAGTTGGGGCTTGCCTATAGTTTTCAAAACTCATCATCTGGATCGAGATTGTTTTATCGGACCAAAAGGCTACATCATCGGAGATATTCGTGGAACGCTTACGCTGATTACCGAAGATGGGAAAACCGATACCGTTTCAAACACGGGGTTGGACTGGTGGGGACATGAAGTAAACGTTCTTGCCGATATTTTACGAGGTAGTGAACAGCCCTATATCGGAATTGATGAGGGTATCGCTGCTTTGAAGGTTTCGTTGGCAGCCTTGGAAGCAATTGAAAAAAGTCAGACCATCCGGTTATAAAGGATTAATTCAGTGAAAATCGGGTTTATCAACGCCTGTTTATCCGAGCTAACTTTCGAGGAGCAACTCAAATGGGCACATGCCAACGGCTTTGGCTATATTGAAATCCATACTGCCCCACGCACCCTGAAAGTTAACTTAAAGAAGATTGCTGCCGATAAGGGCGAGGCGCACCGTTTTAAAGAACTTTTAGCAGAATATGAGCTGACCGTTTCTAGCTTTCTGCTAGGCGGGCATCATTTACACCCTGATAAAGAGCGGCGTATCGCCAGTCAACAACATCTCAAGGATATGATTCTGGCGGCTGAAGCGCTTGATGTACCCTATGTGACTACCTTCATTGGGCGCGACCATCGCCTGACGGTAAAAGATAATTATGAACTGGTTAAGCAAAACTGGCTCGAACTGATGCGCTTTGCCGAGGCGCACGGTCGCAAAATTGCAATTGAAAACTGCCCGATGCTGGAAGAATGGCCCGGCGGTTACAATATTGCCTTTTCGCCTGAAAACTGGGAGGAGATATTTAACCTAATTCCCTCCGATTCGCTTGGACTGAACTTCGACCCCTCTCATCTGGCATGGCTAGGAATAGATTATATTGCCGCTCTTAAAAATTTCGCCTCAAAAGTGTTTCTTACTCAGGCGAAAGATACCGAGGTTATGCAGGATAAGCTCAATCAGAAAGGTATTCTAGGTGAAGGGTGGTGGCGCTACCGCTTACCCGGTTTAGGACAAGTGGATTGGGGAAAATTCATTAATACCCTGTATGAACTTGGTTACGATGGTCCGGTCACAATTGAACATGAAGACCCGGTTTGGGAAGGCTCTTTGGATAAGATACAGCGTGGTTTGGCGTTTAGCCATAAATATCTGAGCCAGTTTCTGGTTTAAATGACCCTTCGCATAGGCGCTAAAACTTGAAGGAAAAAATCAATGGCAGTTACAGGTAAACAGATAAAAACAGACTATATTATCAATTCGCGCCCATGGTGGAAGTTCAGCCAGCGCCAGAGCATGGCTTATCTGATGGTTTTACCGAGCATACTGGTTATAGTGCTGGTGGTATTCCTCCCGATTAGTCAGACAATCTGGTTAAGCCTGAATGATTATGATAAACGCATCCAACAACAGCCTGATTTTATCGGTTTGCAAAACTATATAGACTCTTTTACCAAAGAGAGTTTGCGTACCCGCTTGCTGGATGCTTTTGGTTTTACCACTGGCTTTGCGCTTATCTCGGTCGGTTTGGAATTTGTATTCGGGATGGGCGTAGCGTTGGTGCTTAATCAGCAATTTCGGGGACGCGCACTGGTGCGGGCAGTGGTGCTTATTCCATGGAGTCTAACTACTGTCGTAGTGGCGCGTATGTGGGGCTTAATCTACAACAGCGAATATGGCGTACTCAATTCTATTTTGAAAAGTCTGGGATTAATTGACAAGGATATACTGTGGACTGCCAACAAAGGAATTACCTTTTGGGCTGTTACATTCGCGGATGTCTGGAAGTCAACTCCCTTCGTAGCCTTGATTTTACTTTCCGGTTTACAACTTATCTCAGGTGACCTTTACGAAGCAGCAAGAGTAGATGGCGCAACTTGGTTGCAAAGCTTCTGGCACATCACCTTGCCGGGATTGCGCCCTACTATTTTGGTTGCGCTTCTCTTCCGCACCATTGATGCTTCTCGCATTTTCGATATGGTCTTTGTTTTGACGGAAGGTGGTTTCGGTACTGAGTCGCTTAATTACTACACCTATCAGGAACTCTTTCGCAAACAAAATTTTGGTTTTGGTTCTAGTCTCGCAGTAATTACCTTTTGCTACATTATGATCATCGCGATTATCTACATAAAAGTATTGGGTAATCGAGAGGATCAGCAACGCTAACTTATTCGGTTTCATGTAAAGCGCAGTATTGCGTTCAAAAAATGAGGAGAGATTTTTATGGAAGATATTAACAAAAATGGACACATTATTAGCCGCCGCAAGATGGTGCGCTTGCTAGGATTGAGCGCTGCCAGCGCTGCTATTCTGGCAGCTTGCGGTGACAGTACCGCCACACCTGCTCCGGCTAATACTACTGCTGCCGCTACCACCGCAGCAGGTGGGCAAGCGACTACAGCCGCCACTACAAAAGTAGCAACTACTGCCGCTGCTACTACACAGTCAGCAACTACCGCAGCTGCGCAGAATGTTACGGGAAAAGTGACGCTGGCTACGCTCAAGGGTAGTACCGGAACACCTAAAAAGATTGCTGATACATTTAACGCCAAGAATACCGGGGTAAGCATAGAGTATCAGGAATTCCCTAATGATAGCGCCGCTATGCACGACAAGTTTGTAACGGTTTTGGGCGCAAAAGATGGCACATACGATGTAATTGCTACCGATATGCCTTGGGCACCTGAGTTTGCGGCTGCCGGTTATATTGCCCCGCTCGACAGTTTTGTAACTCCCGATTTCCGCAAGAACTTTTTTGAAGGTTCGCTTTCCGGCGCAACCTTTAAAGAGAAACTTTACGGTATTCCGTGGTATCAAAATATCGGGGTTCTATTCTACCGCAAGGATATTCTGGACAAAGCAGGTTTGCAACCCCCTAACACCTTTGTTGAATTGGTAGATACCGCAACAAAATTGCAAACCGCCGATATATATGGCTATGTGTGCGCCGGCTTCAAAAACGAAGGCTTGAGCGCAATGTGGCTGGAAGTGTTGTGGGGCTTCGGTGGAGAATATTGGGATCCGGCGACTAACAAAGTGCTGGTAGATAGTCCTGAAGCGGAAGCCAGCTTGCAATGGCTTGTAGATGCAATTTTCACCAACAAAATCATCCCTGAAAAGATGATTACGTTCAAGGGACCCGATATCCAGAACGTCTTTATTCAAGGTAACGCCGTGTTTGCCCGTGGTTTTGCCGATTTGTCCGGTGCTGCAATCGGTGCAGACTCCAAGGTAAAAGGTTTGTGGGGCGCTAAGCCGGTACTGGCAGCACAGGGTAAACAGGCTTCCGGTTGTATCGGAAACTGGAACTTGGCAGTGAGTGCCAGCAGCAAAAACCCGGCAGCAGCTTGGAAAGCGGTCGAGTATTTGTCCAGCTTAGAAGCGCAGAAAGCCCATGTGTTGGGCGCGGGGGCTTTCCCTGCCCTTAAAGCTGCCTTCGATGATAAGGAAATTCAGGCGCTCAACCCGGCAATAGCGATTCTACCAGCCGCTTTTGCAAATGGCAAGCCTCGCCCGGTGACTCCGGCTTACCCTCAGATTTCCGCCGAAGTAATACAGGATCAGGTCAGCAAGGTGCTGAGCAAGCAGACCACTCCCAAAGAAGCAGTTAAAGCTATGAAATCCAAGACTGAGGATATTCTGGCAAAGTTCAAATAGGTCAACCTGTTACTTCTCCCCCTGCGAATGGGGGAGAAGCTTAAAGGAGCTTGAATGTATCGCGTCAAATTACTCTCTTGGAACGCACCTTCTTCCCTACCGTCACTAAGTTGGTTGCGAGAAAAGGGGGTTGAAGTTGTGGTGGATCCGGGTTATCCCGGCATCTCCGAAGAAGACTTGATTCGTAAAGTAGAAGGGTTCGACGGTGTTATGTGTGGGGTCGAACCTTTCACCCGCAAAGTTATATTCAGCTTGCCGCAATTAAAATCTATTGCTCGCACCGGAGTCGGCTTTGATGCAATTGACCTCGAAGCTGCCGAGGAAAAGAACGTAATTGTTACCACTACTCCCGGCGCAAACAAACATGCCGTTGCCGATCACACTATTGCTTTTATGATTATGCTGGCACATCGCTTCCCCGAAAACACAAAAGTTGTTTCAGAAGGTAAATGGGTTCGCATGGTAGGTAAGGACGTTTATGCCAAAACACTTGGTATAATTGGGGTAGGAAACATCGGTAAGGAAGTAGCGAAACGCGCTGTCGGTTTCGGTATGAAGTTATTGGGTTTTGATATAGTTTTTGATAACGATTTTGCTAATAGAGTTGGTCTTACTTATGTAAAGTTAGATGAGTTGTTAAGCCATAGCGATTTCATTACTCTGCATGTTCCACATTACGATTTGACACATCATATAGTTGGCGAAAATGAATTGGCGCTTGCCAAACCAGAAGCATATTTGATTAATACCGCACGCGGCGGAGTAGTGGATGAAATCGCCTTACACCGGGCGTTGATTGAAAAGCGGCTTACCGGGGCAGCCTTGGATGTAATGGAAAATGAGCCTGATTTCAATAGCCCGTTGATGGCGTTGGAAAATGTCATTTGGACACCACATGTTGCCGGAATCACTACCGAATCGCGCCTTGCCTGCCTTGAGGTGGCTTGCCACAACAGTTGGGCAGTTTTAAGCGGACAGGGTGAGTATTATCAGGTTAAACCCGGCTCTATTGGCTGAAAACTAAACAGAATGGCAGGGTAATTAACCTTGCCGGAGGAAATATAAATGAGCGAAACCGAAGAGAAAACTCCAACAAATAGCGCAGTACAAAATCTGGAGTGTACCTATTGTGGGAAAACCTATAACGGGGCTGAATTGCACAATACCTGCCCTGCCTGTGGCAAGGTGCTGTATTACCGCTATGACGTGCAAGCAGTAAAAGAAAGGCTGAAACGTGAGCTATTGCCCGGTCGAGTTGCCAGTATGTGGCGCTACAAAGAAGCTCTTCCGGTGCTATGGGAAGAAAATATCATTACCTTTGGGGAGGGTTGGACACCACTTCTGGAAGCGCCGCGACTCGGCAAAAAGCTTGGCATGAAAAATTTATTAATCAAGGATGAAGGGCAGAACCCGACAGGTAGTTTCAAAGCACGTGGTCTGGGTATGGCAGTTTCTAAAGCCAGAGAATTGGGCGCAAAGGCAGTCAGTATTCCCAGTGCTGGCAATGCGGGTGGGGCGGTTGCCGCTTACGCTGCACGCGCGGGAATAGCAGCGGCAGTGATGATGCCGGTAGATGCGCCGATTATCAATAAAAATGAAACAGCCGTAACTGGCGCACAAACTTGGTTAGTGCAGGGTCTTATAAACGATGCAGGACGAATCTTGAAAGCCAACGGCGAACGTAAAGGTTGGTTTGATTTATCCACTTTGAAAGAGCCTTATCGGGTCGAGGGTAAAAAGACGCTTGGTTACGAGATTGCCGAACAGCTTGACTGGGAACTTCCCGATGTTATTATCTACCCTACCGGGGGCGGAACTGGTCTTGTGGGCATGTGGAAAGCCTTTGATGAAATGGAGCAGTTGGGCTGGATTGGTTCAAAACGCCCACGCATGGTGGTGGCGCAAGCTACCGGATGCGCTCCTATTGTACGCGCTTTTGAAGAAGGGGCTGAGTTTGCACGTCCTTGGGAAAACGCCCAGACTAATAGCAGCGGTATTCGTGTGCCTGTCGCTATTGCCGATTACCTGATGCTGAGGGCGGTGCGAGGAAGTAACGGAACTGCCCTTGCAGTTACAGATGAAGAGATGATGGATGCTACGAAGGAAATCGCTTCACTCGAAGGCTTGTTCCCCGCTCCAGAAGGTGCGGCTACGCTGGCAGTATTACGTCATTTGCTGGCGCAAGGCTGGGTATCGCCCGAAGAGCGCGTAGTGTTATTCAATACTGGCATGGGTCAGAAATACCCTGAATTCATGAGTTTTGATATTCCGGTAGTACCTGCTGATACCCAATTTCTGGATTAGTGGCAAACAGGAAGTTATGCCAGTTTAGTTTCGGCGATCTTAAGTGAAACGAACATTAGAAGAATAGGCACAAAGTAAGGGGCATTGGTTCTGGCGAATTTCAGACAAGAGAACAAATATTCCTTCAGGCGTTATACGAAACAATAAATCAGGGTTCGCCGAAAGTAACGCTTTCTGCTGAGTTTCGCTGTAGAGTAGCTTTTCTTCAATTCTTTTGTGTTCGGTAATGTCGTGCCCGACACTTTGACATTCGATAAAGCGACCACTTTTATCAAATATAGCCCGGTTTGTCCATTCAATCCAGCGTGGCTTTTGACCAGGTAGGCTATCTTGATATACTAATTTTGCAAGGGGACTATTAACCGTTAAGGCTTTGACATGGGCGATTGCCCGCTCTCGATACTCTGCCGGAATTTTATCCAGAATATTACTACCCAATAGAGCTTCAATAGGCTGCTTGTACCATTCGCTGTAGGGACGGTTGACAAAGGTCAGTCGAAAATCGGCATCATAACGACAGATAAGCTCTGTCTGATAGGCGACAATGCTCGATTCGAGTACGCTTTCCGATTCTTTTGTTAAGTGCCACTTTTCAAGCGCTTGTCTGACAAATTCTATAAGACGAGGGTATTCCGCCTTTTCAACGAACCCGCTTGCCCCCAGACGCATCATATCTACTGCGTCCTGCATCGTTGCCCCTTCTGAAACAAGGATAATTGGGGTGGTGGGTTGAGAGTGTTTGACTAGCTTAATCACATCGACCGAGCTTAGCGTAGCTAACACAAAATTGCACAAAACTAAGTCCCACTCGCGCTCTTTGAGAGCTATTTCAAGCTCAAGGGCAGTTAGGATAAGGCAATACTCGAAATTGATTTTCGCAGAATCTCTGAGTAATTCAACCAAGTAGTCAACATCGGACGGGGAATCAGTGATAAGGAGAATATTGTTTTTTTCGGGTTCTACAACCTTTGAATGGCGCATGGTCATACCTTTTGAAAACCTAGCAAATTTGTATTACGACTAAACAGATATTTGTATGTCCTACTTACAATTATAATTCCTAGGGGAATACTTCCGGCTGGAAAAAGTATAAGGCTAGGAGAAGCTGCAAATGGTACCGAAAAATGTGGAGATACGGCTGCCAACAGAATGGGAATGGGCGGCGCAAGGGGGGGAGCGGAGGCGCGGGAGTATCCATGCGGTACGTGTCAGGCTGGCTATGCCAATACTAAAGAAGCTGGCTTTGAGCCGGGCGGTTGGGGTAGGGCTGTAACCACATGGGGCGGCGAAATGCGGGGCAATGGACATGAGAGGGAATGGTGCTTGAGCAAGCGCGATATTCGAATGGTTAAAGTGCAACAAAAGGTTTCAGGTTGTTTTCGCAGTCAGGCGGGTGCCAGTTACTTTTGTCGGATTAGAGGCTATCTTTCCACCATGAAAAAGCAGGGCCAAAACTTGTTGGTTGCGCTCCTTAACTCTTTTTGTGGACAACCGCTTCTTCCCAAATTTCTGGTCTGAACTGTTACAATGAAAAAACGCTAATTACTTCGTACCCAGTCATTGTCAGTTGTTTCACTTCAGATCGTTGGTACGATCACTTTCTGTTTATCAAGCTGAGAATAACTTGAAGATAGGTTTAGGAAGTTGCCAATGGTGTAGCAACTTTAACAGGCAGGGCTACTAGCACTGTGGTTCCCTGCTCTAGAACGCTAGTCAACGTAATAGTACCACTGTGCTGCTGCACAACCCAACGAGCGATGGGTAGCCCAAGTCCAGTGCCGCCAGGGTCTCGACCTCTGGCAGGGTCGGCTCGATAAAAGCGCTCAAAAACATGAGCGAGTTCTTGTTCGGCAATACCCACCCCGTTATCTCTAACTGTCAAGTTTGCTTGCCCCTCTAAGTTTTCTAAACTTAGGATAACCGCGCCACTTTCAGGAGTATATTTAAGGGCGTTGTCCAAGAGTATTAGAACAAGCTGTTTTAAGCGGTCACGGTCTCCTTCAAGCTGAACTGGTTCCAATTCTTCAAGCGTAAGGCTGTGCCCATACGCCAACTTCCGGGCTTCCTTAAATGCTTCCAATACTACTTCATCCAAATCAACCGTACCATGGCGCACCTGGGAGCCGGAATCAGCCCTAGCCAACACCAATAAGTCCGCTACCAGTCGAGTCAGTCTTTCTGTTTCGCGCTCCGCTTCTGAGAAGGCTTCTTCCCTTTCCTCTTCCGACATATACCGCTGTCGTCGGAGTAACTCAAGGTTTCCTTGTATAGCAGTAAGCGGCGCACGCAATTCATGAGAAGCATCTGAGACAAAGCGCTGCTGTGCCTGATAAGCCCCTTCCAGGTTTTGGAGCATTTCATTAAAAGTATCAGCCAACCTACCAAGTTCATCGGTGGTCAGTGGCACTTCCAGCCGATGCGAAAAATCTCGGGAATGAGAGATGGTCTGGGCAGCCTGAATCATTTTCGAGACCGGCTGGAGTGCTCTACCGGCGAGTAGCCTTGCCCCAATGAGAGCAGCGCTAACACCCAGTAAGCCTACAAACAGCAAAATCAACCGAAAGGTTTGCATAGAAGCGTCTAGTTTACCCAAAGAAGTGACTGTCTCGATATAACTGGTAGAGTCTTCCAGTGGTAACACATATACCCTCCAGCGTTGGTTGGGTGTGGAAATAAGACCAAAACCGCCATGTTGGGAAAGGGAACCCGATAACGATGGGGCTAGCCCGGCTACTGGATCGAAAGCAGCACCCGCAGGGGAGGCTAAAACCTTGATTGGGCTAAGGGTGGGGAATAGTTCAGCGTCGGGTGAACTTAACTCCACTTTGCCTTCAAGATTATATAATAGCAGTCCTACCCCTGTGCCATCTGCACCGCCCAGAGGATGATCGAAATTCATCGAGTCAGCAGCGGCATGCTCGGCATTGGCTACGAGCAGTCGGTCAAGCTCATCGTAATGACCGCGTGCATGCAGAGAGTAAGCCACCAGCCCGACCAATATCACTACAACCGCGCATATCCCGGCACAGTAGAGCGCCAACCTCAACCGTATTGACAAGGCTTACTCCTCCTTCAAGATGTAACCAGCGCCGCGAACGGTGTGGATCAAGCGCGGTTCCGATTTTTCTTCTAGCTTTTGGCGAAGTTGCATCACATATACTTCGACTACATTGGCGTTACCTCCGAAGTCATAGCCCCAGACCTTATCCAATAAAACATCTTTGGAAAGTACCTGGCGGGGATGTTCCAGAAATAATTGCAACAATTTGAACTCCAGTCCGGTAAGGGCTATCTGGCGTTTACTACGGTGAACTTGATGCTCGTTCGCATCCAGCACCAGATCGGCGAACTTCAATAGCACGGATTTTTCTGGATGATGGCGACGTAGCAACACCCTTACTCTAGCCAGCAAAATCTCAAAGGTGAAGGGTTTTACTACATAATCGTCCGCGCCAGACTCAAAACCTTGTACCTGATCTACAGTTGCATCTTTAGCGGTCAAGAGAATTACGGGGAGTTTTGGGTAGCTGGCTTTTAACCGCTTTAAGACTTCCAGCCCACCAATACCGGGCATCATCATATCGAGTATTACCAAGTCGGGGGTTTCTTCCTTGGCGCTTGTTAACCCCGCTTCTCCTCTTGCCGCCGTAGCCACAGAAAAACCTTCGTAGGAAAAACCTCGTCTGAGTAGGCTGGTAACGGCGGGATCATCATCTATTACAAGCAAATGTTCCATACTAATTAAAACTCGATTACCTAGATTGTCTATCAATAGGTCAAAGATGATTATAAGAACAGCATCTTCGCTATAATCTAAAAGTTCCCGGTGAACAAGTCAGTTAAAGCTGGTAAATATCTAGTCAACGAAATTAGAGCTACCATGAAAATAGACTTAAGTATGTATGCGAGGAATGCAATAACCGGATTCCACTTTTTCCTTTACAAATCCTCAGCTAATCATCAGGTTTTATGCGCTGAAAGGCTTTATGCTAATTTTGAAATATTTGAAATTTATTCCCGATTAGAGCAACTTCCCGAAATTCCCGGAAGGAACATAAGCGTAAAAATTATGAGCAAGCGTAGAAAAAACTCCCAGAAAACTGTTTCAGCCTTAAAAGCAAACCACGTTACTGCTACTGGCGTGGGCGTGGTAAAGCAGGCTCGAATTTCAACTCCTCAACCAGTTGTGCAAGATCAGCCTAAGCCGATTCCCTATGGGCTGCTGGGTTTTCTGGCAACCTTATGTGTCGGTCTTTTACTGATTCCTTCGGCGCTAAACATCGGGAATGTCACCGATTTTACCGGAGCAGGCAGCCTGTTGATTGTGTTCCTCACAGGACTGACCACCGGAGGGCTTAGTTGCATGGCAGTACAGGGTGGATTATTAGCCACGCTAATCGCCCGACGCGAAGAGTCTCGCCAGAGCCTTGCTACTGGGCAAGGGAATCAGGCGCTGCCAATCATAGTGTTTCTTGGAGCCAAACTGTTGGTCTATACCCTGCTGGGATTACTGCTGGGCTGGTCGGGTTCATTGTTTACCATTACCACCACCGATCAGGGCGTGATCAATTTATTCGTGGGGCTTTTTATGCTGGCAACCGCCCTGAACCTATTACAGGTTCACCCCATCTTTCGTTATTTCGCCATCCAACCGCCCCGGCGCGCGCTAAAGTATCTCAGGCGGTATAGCAAAAGTGAGGATTATTTTGCCCCCGCCTTTCTTGGTTTCCTGACTATCCTGATTCCTTGTGGCACTACTATTGCAATGGAAGCGTTAGCCATCGGCACAGGCAATCCACTCTCCGGCGCACTTATAATGGGCGGCTTTGTGCTGGGTACCTCCCCGCTCTTTTTTACATTGGGCTATTTTGCCACCCGGCTAGGCGCACTAATGCATGCTCGTTTCATGAAAATTGCCGCTTTCTCCTTGATTTTACTCTCAATAATTTCCCTCAACACCTCCCTCAATCTGTTGGACTTTCCGGTAAGCCTAAATACGATAGCCAACGCTTTCTCAGATACTTCAGAGGGAGGTGTTGCTACTGCTGTTTTACCCGCGACCTCTCCCGGCACAGGAAGTATTGATGCACAGGAAGTTACCATAAAAGTCACCAGCAGCGCCTACCTTCCCGGTAATGTCCAGGTTAAAAGCGGTCAACCCATCCGGCTTAACCTGATCACCCAGAATACGCAAGGCTGTGTTCGCTCCTTTACCCTGAACAAATTTGGCATTCGGAAGGTGTTGCCTACCACCGGACAAACGGTAGTTGAGATACCGGCGCAACAGCCCGGCACCATTCGATACACCTGTAGTATGGGAATGTACTCCGGCACTATCACGGTAGTTTAAGATTAAGAAAGTTGTGTATATGGCTAAGAAGCTATTTCAAATCGAAGGGATGCACTGTGCCAGTTGCGCCCTACTCATTGACGAGGAGTTGGAGGAACTATCTGGCATTCGCCGTGCCAGAACCAGCTATGCTCGCCAGCAGGCGGAGGTGGAATACGATGAACAGCAAGTGAATGAGCAGAAAATAATAGCCACCATCTCCGGGGTGGGTTATAAAGTCAGCGCGGTAAAGACTGCCTGATAAAGCAAGGGAACGGCGCTGAAAAGATCAGCGAAGTGCTTAATGTACTAAAACATTACACCAAATCCTGAAGCAGATTTGGGTAATCCCAACAACGAAAGGAATCATGAGATGGCTCAAGCAATTGACCCGGTATGCAAAATGAGCGTGGATACCGAAACTGCGAAGTTTAAATCCGAATACAATGATACCCCTTACTACTTCTGCGCCCCCGGTTGCAAAAAGTCTTTCGATAAAGAGCCAGAAAAATATCTGAGCGAAACTCAGCCTGAGCAGACCGGACACTAAGGTTTCAGCACTGATTTTCAATAAATAGTAGAGCGGGCAACCGGAATAGCAGCTATGTTTGCTATGTCCTAAATTAGAGTCACCTTGCTTTCCGGTTAGTCATGCCATTTTAGGAAGTGGAAAATAATGTCTCAAACAATTGATCAAAATACAATAAATGAGATTAATGCTAATACGCCGACGGCAACCATAACCCTTGAGCTAGAGGGTATGACCTGTGCCAGTTGTGTTATGCGAATTGAGAAAAAACTTAAAAAAGTTGTAGGTGTGCTGGAAGCCAACGTCAACCTTGCCACCGAAAAGGGTACTGTCTCTTTTGATCCGGCACTTGCCAACGTGGAAGGATTGGTTAAGGCAGTTGAAGCCGCCGGGTATAAAGCTACCCCTCTGGAAGTCGAGGAACCGAGAATAGTAGCAGCACCGCTTGTAACCACCCTTTCAACTCAACTTGAGAAGGAATCGGGCGTACTCACCGCCGAGCTTGAAATTGAGGGCATGACATGTGCCAGTTGTGTTACCCGTATCGAACGGAAAGTAAAAAAGGTGGAGGGGGTATCTGCCGCTAATGTTAACCTTGCCACCGAACGCGGCACTTTTACTTTTGAACCTGACAAGACTAATCTGGCTGAAATCATCGGGGCAATTGAAGCGGCAGGGTATAAGGCACAACCTTATGGGCTTGAAGCCGACTCGCCTGAAAAAAGGGTTATGGCTCAAACGACCACCGTGACCGAGCCTGTGGCAACCCCTGAAGCTGAGCCAGACCGTACCACCGTTAGGCGGCAGAAAGAAATAATCCGTCGTCGCAACCTGCTGATTCTGGGTTTCGCGCTCACCATCCCGGTTTTTGTAATCAATATGCTCGGGATGAGCTGGTTTAGCGATCTGAGAATAAGAGATTGGCTGCTATTTGCACTGACTACGCCAGTCTGGGCTATTGTCGGCTGGGAATTTCACCGGGGTGCATTGAAAACCGCCCGCCACTTCTTGGCTAATATGGACACTTTGATTTCGATGGGTTCCACCGCTGCCTATCTCTACAGTGTTTGGTTGCTTGTTTTGGGGAATAGTTATGCCCCCGCTGGTGAGATGTCCACCGGTCCCACCGAAGGAGATGCGATTACCTACTTTGAGACTTCTGCCCTGATTATTACCCTGATCTACCTGGGCAAATTTCTGGAAGTGGTCGCCAAAGGGCGTACCAGCGAAGCGATTAAGAAATTGATGGGTTTACAGCCCAGAACTGCCCGCGTTCTCAGAAATGGAGTGGAGCAGGACATTCCCATCTCTCAGGTAGTGCCCCAAGATTTACTGATTGTGCGCCCCGGTGAGAAAATCCCGACCGACGGCGTGGTGGAGTCTGGACAAAGCGCGGTGGACGAAAGTATGGTCACGGGCGAGAGCCTGCCGGTTGAAAAAGAAACGGGTAATCCGGTGATCGGTGCAACCGTAAATCAGAACGGTTTGCTAAGAGTTAGAGCCACTCGCGTGGGCAAAGAAACCGTCCTGTCGCAGATAATCCGGTTGGTAGAGCAGGCGCAAGGCTCAAAAGCCCCCGTGCAGCGGTTAGCCGATACCATTAGCGGTATCTTTGTGCCGGTAATCATCGGGATTGCCTTGCTGAGTTTTGTGGGCTGGCTCTTAACCGGTCATTCCTTTCAGGAAGCGCTTTTACCGGCAGTTGCGGTACTGGTGGTAGCCTGCCCTTGCGCTTTGGGGTTAGCCACTCCCACCGCCATTATAGTAGGCACTGGAGTCGGCGCGGAACAAGGCATTCTTATTAAAGGGGGCGAAAGCCTGGAGCGTGCCAGAAGTATCAAAGCCATCCTTCTGGATAAAACCGGAACCCTTACGAGGGGCAAACCCGAAATCACTGAGGTGGGCAGCCTGAGTGGGCTGGATGAAACCGCCGTTTTGAAGTTTGCCGTGCTGGTAGAAAAAGCCAGCGAACACCCGTTGGGAGAAGCAATAGTAAAAGGAGCCAGAAACCGGGGCTTATATCTGGACGACCCGCAGGAGCAACCTCAGAAATTCCAGAGCTATACCGGTGCAGGCATCAGCGGGGAAGTAGTGGGACGTAAGGTGCTGGTCGGTACTCGCCGTTTGATGTCACAAAACCAAATTACAATCTCTGCTAAAGCCGAAGAACAAATGGTTCGGCTGGAAGGAGAGGGCAAAACCGTAATGCTGGTGGCGGTGGAAGAGGAACTGGTCGGGTTAGTGGCAGTAGCCGATACCAATAAAACCGGGCAGCGCCGCCGCGATCGCCGAACTTATAGCGCTGGGTATCGAGCCGGTGATGATGACCGGGGATAACCGCCGCACCGCCGAAGCGATAGCCCGTCAAGCCGGAATCAGTCGAGTGCTGGCAGAGGTTCGCCCTGAAGAAAAAGCTGCTATGGTTAAAAAGCTTCAGGCAGAGGGCAAAACTGTAGCGATGGTGGGGGACGGTATTAACGATGCCCCCGCACTGGCGCAAGCGGATGTGGGGATGGCGATTGGTATCGGCACCGATATTGCTATGGAAGCGGCAGATATAACTCTGATGCATGGCGATGTGCGAGCGGCGGCTACTGCCATCAGGCTCTCCAAAGCTACAATGCACAAGATCAAGCAGAACCTTTTCTGGGCATTCTTTTATAACGTGCTGCTGGTGCCGCTGGCAATCCTGGGGATAATTAACCCAATTTTAGCTGCTGGAGCAATGGCTATCAGCAGCGTATCGGTGGTTTCGAATTCGTTACTATTAAATCGTTTCAAGGGTAAGCAAGTCTGACCTGTCCCGCCTTGTAATTTATGCCGGGTAATTACCTAGTTGCCCGGTAAACATTTTGGTAATAAACGACGTAACAGTTCAGGCGAGTAGGTAGGGAAGGGAAGGATGACCAGCAAAAGAGTTAAGGAGCGCAACCAACAAGTTTTGACCATGCTTTTTCATGGTGGGGGTTTTGCATAACCCCCCGATATGGTGCACTTCTGCCACAAACCAGTTAATGTTGTGTTTCAAAATACCTTAGAAGTTGTGATACTAGCATTATGAGACAACATTTGAGACGGGTCACTCAGAAAGCACACTTTTTGAGATCTAAATGCTAGGGCGAGAAGCCTGTATAACCACTCCATGAACCACTACATCACGCAGACGATTATCTATTTATTCTAGACGATGCGGTAAAGCGCAGTACTCTAGTCCCGACCTTACTTTATTTTAGACGAGCACCCAACGAAATCTTAGTGTATCATCTTTACCCTACCAATTTTGGATGCAAGGCGCTGTCTGATGAAGCTGACTGCAACCGTTTCGGGGGGTTATGCAAAACCCCCCTAATTCTGGTGGTTTTATAATAATTGTTTAGCCTTTTCGAGGATATCTTTTCGGATGATTGTGTCAAGATTTATATCGCCGGCATAGCTTAGAACTCCGCGTTCCCGGTAATAAGCCTCTTGTGCGCGCACCGAGCTTATATCAAAAGAACCATCATAGCTAGGCGATGGTTGGGGAATTTTGCCCAATATTTCACCCGGAATTTTGGTGTATTTTTCCACTATTTTTTGAATCTGGGGATTTTGAAAACCACCCGCATTCAATTCATTAGAGGCTTTGATATAGGCAGCTACAAACTTGACTACTGCATCAGGGTTCTTATTTAAAAAGTCGGTGTTAAAAGCTAAAGAGCTTATCTCCGTTCCGGCAGCATGTCCGTCACTCAAGGTCACAGCGATTCCATCTGCCTCCAACTGAGTGGAAGTCGGTTCCCCAGCATAAGCCGCCACTACACTACCGCTTTTCAGGGCTGCTGCAACCTGGGGAAATGGGATATTGACTAGGTTAACATCTTTTATGCTTAATCCGGCGTTTTTTAGAGCAAGGTAAACTGAATATTCAGCGAAGGCGCTAGGACCGGGGATAGCTACATTTTTGCCTTTCAAATCCGCTACGGTTTTTACCTGACCGGAGTCATAGGCACTCTTGGCAACCAAGAGACGTGCGTTAGTTTTTCCTGTCTTAGGCACCTTTTGATAGGGGGCAGCGATGGTTATATTTGACCCCTTTTGAGCAGCATTGAAAAACGAAGCCGCCCAACTAGTACCACCCCCACTGGCTTGACCTGTCGCAAGGAGTGAAATTATCTCGGAAGAGTTATTGACGTTTACAATTTCTACACTAAGGTTGTAAGCATCAAAATAACCCTTATCTATAGCCACATATAAAGGACTATCGCCAGTAAGGGAAGCGAATAAAATCTTTGTTTTGTCGCCGGAAGCGGCTTTTGTAGCCGCCGCAGTAGTAGCAACTGCCGCAGTTGTGGCAGCGGATGTAGTGGTGCCGGAAGCTACACTAGTTTTTGCAGCAGTAGAAGCTGCGGCAGTGGTGGATACGGTAGTGGCGGTTGAATCACCGCAGGCTACCAGTAGCAATCCTGTCAAAATCAGGACTACGAGTAATAAAGGGTTTGCACGGAAACTTTTCCCCGACCTGCTGAACTTTTCCAAAACCTGAACCTTTCTCTTATGTCTCAATATTCCAGTGTAAAGGTGGACACACAAAGCCACCTTGGCAAATCTTAGAGCTACCGCTCTTTGTTACTCCTCTTACAATGACTGTAAAGCTTTTTGAATAATATCCTTCCGAATGAGCGATTCAAGATCTAAATCTCCGGTATAGCTTAGAACGCCACGTTCTCGGAAATAAGCTTCTTGCGCTCGCACCGTATTAATATTTATCACATCATTGTTACTGTGTACCGAAAGCGCTATTTTGCTCAGCAAAGCACCGGGTGCCTTGGTGTATTTCTCCACTATTTTCTGTACTTCTGGGTCTTTCCAGCCACCTGCATCCAGTTCTCTTAAGGTCTTGATGTACACAGACAGGAACCGGGTCACTGCCTCGGTGTTTTTGTTTAAGAAGTCGGTATTAAATACCATAAAAGTTAATTCGGTTCCCCCGGCATGCCCATCAACTAAGGTTACAGCAGTGCCATCGGCTTCTAACTGGGTTGAAACAGGTTCTGAAGCAAAGGAGGCTACTACACTTCCTGTTTTAAAGGCAGCAGCCTGTTGGGGAAAGGGAATATTGACCAGTTCCACATCTTTAATACTAAGTCCGCCTGTTTTAAGCGCTAGGTTAACTGAATATTCAGCAAAGGCACCGGGACCGGGAATCGCTACTTTTTTGCCCTTGAGGTCAGCCACAGTTTTAACCTGACCGGAATCATAGGCAGCTTTGGAGACAATAATACGGGCAGGGGTTCGTCCCGAATCTGGTATCCTTCCTAAAGAACCAAGTATCGAAACAGTTGACTTGTTTTTTGCAGCGTTGAAAAATGCCGCAGCCCATGTTGCAACTCCTCCGCTGGCTTGCCCAGTTGCTACGAGTGGAATAAGATCGGAGGTGCCATTAGTCAAAGCTATCTCAACCTCTAAATTATTAGCAGCAAAATAACCCTTCTCTATGCCTAAGTATATCGGTGCAGTTTCAGCGGTAGCTTGGCAAGCATAGATTATCTTGGTTTTTGCACCACTGCTGGTGGCTGCCACAGTGGTAGTGCTAGAGGCAGCGGCTGTGGTGGTGGTGCCAGACGCTACAGTAGTTTTTGCGGCAGTAGAAGCGGCTGTGGTAGTGGATACAGTAGTAGCGGTTGAATCACCGCAGGCTACCAGTAGCAATCCTGTCAAAATCAGGACTACGAGTAGTAAAGATCTTAAAGCATAATTTCTTTCCTGTGTGTGGCTTTCTTTCATAAACTTAATCTCCCGTAATAATGCTGAGTAACTTGATTTAAAATATCCACATTGAAGTTGGTGGATTATAAGTGTAATTTTTACAAATTGTCAAGAGCCTATTTTTAGATATTTGATATACTCGGCTGGTAATTCTCTTAAAGTAATATCAATCAGGGCGTTTTTAGTTCTAGCAAGGTCACAAATCTTGATTCGATTGCATTCTGGTCAGAAGTAAATAACCGTGTCCACACATAAAGCTTTTCGCATTAGAAGTCAATTTTAGAAACTGGCGAAATTGATACTTGACAATGTCGCTTATGTATATTATCATTTGGCTATCCTCACCAATGATGGTCAGGGAAAACTTAATTGAACATTGACATACCCTGACAATATTCACAGCTCTACCTTTTTTAGTTTCAACACTAAGGTTTAATCTACATAAATTCCAAGTAAATAAATGACAAATTACCCTAATTTGTAGGGACTGACTGGTCAACCAGAGGTTCGTTTTCATGATTCACTTATGAATCAAAAGAAACGAGCCTTTTTGATTTTTACGGCTTATATCAATTAGTCTTGTGTCGTTTTATTTAAGTATGCACAAGAACAACCAGATATAGGTTTACTTTATTGTGCTTAAAAACAAGAAGGGTTGAGAAATGAGCAGAATTGAACAAGTTTTCGACTCGATACCGGCTGAAAAATCAACAACGATAAAATTGCCAGACTGGAAAATTAAAGTCGAAAACCTGAGTAAATCCTTTTTTTCTCGCAATGTACATGTAAGCGCTATCGAGAATGCTAACCTCGAAATTGGTGATGGTGAATTTTATTGTCTGGTAGGGCCGTCTGGATGTGGGAAAACTACCTTGCTACGCATTATTAGCGGGCTAGAAAAGAAAACAGAAGGACAGTTACACATCCGTACTCAAACTGCCAATCAGAACGGAGAAGAAAGAGTTAAAAACCGACCTTTGAACTCAATGGTTTTCCAAGAACAATCAGTTTTTCCTTGGATGAATGTTCGAGATAACATTTCGTTTGGTCTCAAAGCGCAAGGTTACCCACGCGCTATCCGGTACAAAATTGCAGAAAAGTATATTGAAAAACTCGGTTTGCGCGGTTTTGGAAAAGCCTTACCGTATCAACTTTCCGGTGGAATGAAGCAAAGGGTTTCGGTTGCCCGTGCTTTTGCTACCGACCCCGATATTTTGCTGATGGACGAACCATTCGGCGCTTTGGACGAACAAACCAAAATGTTATTACAGGAGGAGTTGCTAAAAATTTGGGAAGAAACCCGCAAGACCGTTATCTTTGTAACCCATAGTATAGATGAAGCCATCATACTGGCAGATAAAATTGTAGTAATGAGCGCAAGACCTGGAAGAATCTTGAAAATTATTCCTGTTAATTTCCCACGACCTCGTCAGATTGAAGCCATGCGAGCTGATCCTCACTTTGGGGAGATATTCAGCGAAGTTTGGGGGCTATTGCGTAGCGAGGTTATAAAGGCTCAAAAGAGATAGGGGAAAAGCTTATGGAACATGAGTTGTTAAATATAGCTGCAAAAAACTTTACAGTAGCCCAGCCAATATCGGCTAGCAGCATCATTCTTAATTATGAATCTGAAAAGAAGAAAAGCTTTCAATTCCGACAGTTTTTCATCAAGGTTGTTTCGGTTGCTACACCTTTGTTATTGCTAGGTGTCTGGGAAATATTGAGTAATCTGAAAATTATTGACGTGCGTTTCTTTCCGGCTCCTTCCGCCATATTCAGTAAGCTTTGGGATCTGTTCCAATCTGGCGAAATATGGGATCATCTGTGGGCTAGTATCGGAAGAACGGTTTACGGTTATATCTGGGGTGTAGTGCCGGGTGTAATAATCGGTATTGTGATGGGTATCTCACCTATAGTCCGAGCAGCAATACAGCCCTTAGTGGATGCTACCTTTCCAATTCCCAAGATTGCAATCTTCCCACTTTTCTTAATCATATTTGGCATAGGCGATGGTTCAAAAATAGCGATTATCGCCGTAGCAGTTTTCTATATAGTTTTGATTAACACTGTTTCAGGGGTAGCCAATATTCCGTCAATCTATATTGATGTGGGGCAGAACTACCGGGCAAGTCGCTGGCTATTTTTCAGAGACATCGCCCTTCCCGGAGCATTACCGTTTATTTTCGCCGGCTTAAAGCTGGCTATGGGTATCGCCTTAATAGTTCTGGTATCTGCTGAGTTTGTAGGGGCTAGGTCGGGTTTAGGCTACCTAGTTTGGAGTTCATGGTCAGTTCTGCTTGTAGAAGATATGTATGCAGGTCTGCTGATCATAGCCGTTCTTGGACTCTTATCCACTTATGCCTTGAATTATATCGAACGGGTGGTTATACCGTGGAAACGCTAGAAAGACAGATTGAAGGAGTAGTTATGACCGATTTAGCCCAAGTTATTTTTTCTGGGAAATTTGATCAACAAGCCAACCTTGTAGCAAAAGTGGCTACGCACCCATGCTATAGCGGGGAGGCTCATAATAAATTCGGCAGAATTCATGTGCCGGTAGCTAAAAAATGCAATATCCAGTGTGGTTATTGCGTTCGCAAGTTTGATTGCCCAAATGAAAACCGACCCGGCGTTACTACCAAAGTGATTTCGCCAGATGTGGCAATGTCCACCATAGGAGAAGCCTTAGCGCTTGAACCGAGGCTTAAAGTTTTAGGTATTGCCGGTCCCGGTGACCCGTTGGCTAACGCTGCAACCATTGAGACTCTAGTGAAAACAAAGGAACTCTTTCCTGATCTAATCCTTTGTACCTCAACCAATGGGCTGATGTTGCCCGAAAAAATTGAAGAATTAGATAGAGCGGGTGTAATTGCTTTAACCATCACGATTAATGCGGTAGATCCCGAAATAGGCGGAAAAATTTACACCCACGTTCGGTACAAGGGTAAAACCTATAAAGACCGGGAAGCCTTCGAAATCTTGAGCAGAAATCAGCTCGAAGGTCTGCGGGAAGCAGTTAAAAGAGGCATGGTAGTTAAAGTCAATTCGGTTTTAATTCCGGGAGTAAACGATCGACATCTGCCTAGGGTTGCCCGCGTTGTAAAAGAATTGGGAGCGCATGTGATGAATATCATGCCTCTTATTCCACAAGGTAAATTCAAAGATACCCTCCCCCCGACTCCTGAAGAATTAAACAGAGTAAGGGATCAATGTGATCGCATTCTCAAGCAATTCCGAAATTGTAACCAGTGCCGAGCGGATGCCATAGGCGTACCGGGCGAAGAAGGTTGTGGTTCAGTTACTACCACGAAAAAGTGCGAGGCAAAGTTCTTGAAACAACAGCCTGCCCCTACTTTAGAAATAAGAAGGGAAGGAAACAATTTCCTAGGGGAATAAATTCCCCTGAATAAAGCGCCTGTATTTAGATGCATATAATGGAAGCAAGTCGGGTTACAGCCTCAGAGAAATAAGCACAAAACCAGCTTCTCACCTTTTAGTAAGGCAAATCCTTATAGCAATTAAGCTATAGGGTGAGGTTGTTATAAGTTTTGTTATGGAATTTATTCACCATAAATGTGTATAACCCGGTTAGGGTTTTTAGTAGCATTAGACCAAGGAGTAATATGGCTAAGAAAATTAAGCAGATTGCTATTTATGGCAAAGGTGGGATTGGTAAGTCAACCACCACCTCAAACATCAGTGCGGCGCTTTCAACGTTCGGTTATAAAGTGATGCAGTTTGGTTGCGACCCAAAGGCAGATTCTACGAACACCTTGAGGGGCGGAAACTATATACCCACTATCCTAGATACGCTTCGGGAGAAGCTCAAGGTAAAAACAAACGAAGTAGTTTATGAGGGTTTCAACGGGGTATATTGCGTAGAAGCTGGTGGTCCTGCGCCGGGTGTCGGATGTGCCGGTCGCGGTATCATAACCGCTGTGGAACTAATGAAGCAATTAAACGTTTTCAAGGAACTCGATATAGACATCGTTATTTATGATGTCTTGGGTGACGTGGTTTGCGGCGGTTTTGCAGTTCCTATTCGCGAAGGAATCGCTGAACATGTCTTTACGGTTTCCTCAGCAGATTTTATGGCAGTATATGCCGCTAACAACCTGTTTAAGGGTATCCAAAAATACTCCAATTCTGGCGGGGGGCTGTTGGGAGGTGTCATAGCTAATTCCATTAATGTGGGCTATTCGAAAGAGATTATAGACGATTTTGTAAGCAGAACCAGCACCCAAGTTGTCGAATATGTCCCACGTTCCGTGACGGTAACCCAAAGCGAATTGCAGGGTAAAACTACAATAGAAGCCGCCCCTAAATCTGCTCAGGCGGATGTTTATCGCAGTTTGGCTTCTAAAATATATAACCATACTGAATCGAAAGTGCCTACTCCTTTGGATACTAAGGAACTACGCGAGTGGGCTTCAAAATGGGGGGATCAGTTGTTAGCAATTGAAGCCGGCGAGGTTCGCAGCGTGGCTGCTAGTATCTAATTGCTTTTAATAAGAAAGCCTTATCAATTATTTAAGCAGGAAGGCAGGTATTTTAATGTCACACTTTCAAGAAGAAAAGCTGGACCTGAACGCCAAGACCAGCCCCAAAAGAGAAGATCGTTTGGGTACAATTAAGAACTATGCAGGTACCCTCAGCAGCCTAGTTGATGACTATAAATCCGGTAAAGCGCTTGAGTGGCGCAATCGTACTTTCGAGCAATCGGGCGGATGCCTCTTAACTCAGACAGTAATGCGGCTTGTCACTATCCGAGATAGCGTTCTTATCGTCCATGGTCCTGTGGGCTGTTCTCAGGGGACAAACGGCTATCGGGAAATGTTCCGATCCGTTCCTTTGTCATTAGGCAGACCGCAGGATTTCGAACTTGCGGTGTTAAGCAGCAACTTGTCAGAGAGTGACATTGTTTTTGGCGGTGAGAAAAAGCTCAGGCAAGCTATTCTTGAAGCAAACGAGCGGTATAACCCGAAATCTATCATAATTGCCACTTCTTGCGCTTCCGGCGTGATGGGTGATGATATTGAAGGAGTGGTGGATTCCGTTCAACCAGAAATTGCGGCTCGTCTGGTACCCGTACATTGCGAAGGCTTCCGGTCTAAGATCAATCAGACTGCCTTTGATGCTTCCTCGCATGCCATCGTTAAATATCTGGTTAAACCTCCTCGAAGGAAACAAGAGGATTTGGTCAATATAATTGCTCCTTTCAGTGTTACTTGGGCAGACAGGGTAGAAATCAATCGGCTATTTGCTAAAGTCGGGCTGCGAGCCAATTATGTACCGGATTTCGCGACCACCGAAGAGCTTGAAACTATGTCTGAAGCGGCAGTAACCGCTCCAACCTGCGCCTCTTATGGTGAATACCTACAGAAAGCTTTGTTCGAAAAATTTGGAGTGCCCTATTTCCGCGAGCCGGGTCCTCTAGGTTTACAAAATTCGGCGGATTGGTTCAGGGAAATTGCAAAACATACAGGCAAGGAAAAAGAAATTGAAGCGCTAATTGAGGAGGAAATTTCCATAGTTACTCCCCAATTGGAAGATCTGAAGAAGAGCCTGAAGAAGAGCTTGAACGGTAAAGATGCTAGTATTTTTGTGGCAGCAGGACAGTTAAGGATTGCATTCATACCGCGCCTAGCCGCAGAATTGGGCATTAAGGTTGCCGCAATAAGCTCTCGCGAGATTGACCCGTATATCATTGAGGATTTGGAAAAGGTTCATAATGAATTGGGCGATTTTGAAGTCCATTCTTCGGATGAACAACCCTTTGAACACAGTCATATGCTGAACCGTTTAAAACCGGATCTTTATACGGGCTGCCCATTTATGGGGGTTTACAAAAGAGAAGGCAGCCAAGTAAGGAACCATTCCTTCCGCTCTGATTTCTCCATCCCTGCCAACCAGTTTGTGTTCCGGGGTATTTTGAACTATGGCTATATCGTACAGCGCGCCCTTCAAAACCAATCCCTGACTAGGACACTCCATGCCAAGACTCCAAGTCCCTACAAGAGTTGGTGGTATGAGCAACCCGATGCCTTGGCATATTCAAAAGCATTAGAGGTATAAGGAGAGTTGTAAATAATGGCTAATCTTTCATTGGTTAGAGAAGAAGAACCAGCCGACCAGGCCACCGATCAGAGATGTCTGGAATCTCCCAAATATACCTGTTCTTTGGGTGGCGCTCTGGCAGTCATTACCAATATAAATCGAATAATACCTATCATTCATGCCGGGGCAGGTTGCGGGCAAAACCAACTCCTCTCTTTCAGAATGGCTGCCGCGCTGCAAGGCATCGGTTATATCAGCGGGGTTAACGCCCCCTCCACCAACATGTCTGAAAATGAAGTGGTTTTTGGTGGTGAAAGCAGACTGAGAGATCAGCTGAGAGGCACACTAGACCTTATTGACGGAGATGCCTATTTTGTAGTAGCCGGGTGTATTGCCAGCATGATCGGTGATGATATTGATTCGGTTGCTAGAGAATTCGCAGAGGAAGCCACTCCGGTGTTAGCCGTTAATGCCAGCGGTTTCTCAGGAAATTCCAATACCGGGTATGAACTGGTCTTTGAGACCTTTATTCGGAAATTGGTCAAACCCAAGCCAAAGGTAAAAGGCTTGGTTAATATTTTTGGAATCGTCCCCTATCAGGATATATTTTGGCGCGGCAACCTGCGGGCTATCAAAGAAACTCTGAACAAACTCGGTCTAAAGGTGAATCAGTTTATTGGGGATGCCAGCGGGTTAGATGGTATAAAAAACATTTCAGCCGCAGAACTGAGCATCGTAATCTCGCCATGGGTTGGTGTAAAGACCGCCCAACTCATCGAGGAAAAATTTGATATACCCTATATCACTTTTCCTTTTCTGCCTTCAGGTCCAATTGATACGAGTGATTTTGTAAGAAAGGTTGCTCAAAAGCTAAAGATTCCGAAGGCGAAATATGAGAAGCTGATTGCTGCTGAGGAAGCCGAAGCTTACAACGACCTAAATATAGCCGGGGATAGCTGCGCCCAGTTTGGACCTGCTTTACCCTTTAACATAGTAGCAGGCGCATCAACTGCGGTAGGTATAACCCGCTATCTAACAAGGTTAGCGGGCTTTACTGCAACTCAGGTCATAATAAATGATGATCCACCTGAAGAAGTCCGGGATGAGATAATTAAAAACCTTGAAAACCTCGGTGGTCTACAACCGAAGGTGGTTTTTGAGGTAGATTCTTGGAAAATACGGCAATATCTGAAAAAATCAAATTACAGACTGTTGCTGGCAACTTCTCAGGAGCGTTATTTGGCAGAAGCTGAAGGGAAAATCTTCCTAAACGTCAGTTTCCCGGCAAATAGTCGCTTGGTGGTGCGGGAAACCTATGCCGGTTATGGTGGCGGTGTAGCGGTGATTGAACATGTGTTGAGCAAGTTTATCGTGCCCTAAATATCGGGTTTTAATCGGTAGCGCGCATAAAAAAGGGGGATTTTCTAGGGTTATTGTCCCGATGGGCAGTCCCTTAGAAAATCCCACTCCCTTTCTAAATCGGAACCAATCAAGCTAACGGTTAGCTACTTCCAGAGAGTTAAATATTTTCTTAACATCAATTTGCTACCGTACACAATTAGAAATCCTCTAAAAGAAAAGGGATAAAGGCGACTGGTAAGGGTAAATGTTCATTCAAAAAATGCTCAAGCAGGTTCAAACCTAAATTGAACAGGCTCAAATCCAGTCGTTCGGTGCGATGAATGACCCGGTTCCAGCCTTCAGCTAAAGCTATCGTACCCAGATGTACAATCCAAAGATAAGCCAGACAAGCCGCTAACAATAACCTTTCTAGCCGTTTAGGGTCATCCAAATGGCTCTTGTCCAGCCGAAACCCTCGGCTCTTGCTATCGGAAAAGAAGGTTTCAATCCTAAACCTCTTTTTGTAGTACCGGATTGCTTCCTGGGCTAGAGCCAAATTACTCACCAGATAAAGTGGCTCACGGTAAGGCTTTTGCCAGACCGCTATGACCAGTACTGGTCCGTACTCGTGTTTGCTGAATGCTACGCCGCTCTGACTCACTACCTGACCAGGCTGAACCCCTAACTTACTGATGGCATAATGAGCTTGTTCATCCAACCAGACCTGGCTATTTTTAGCAGTACGACAGACATACTGCCAACCGTAATAATCTAACCGTCTTAACAAACGACAGCCATCGAATTCACCATCACCCAAAAAGACTACTTGGCTACCAGACGGAACCAACGAGTGAACTTGCTTTAACAATCTGATGTGCAAAGCTTGAGCTAAATGTCCCTTTTTAGCCTTAACCACCAACCAACCCAAAGGTAAAGCCCGCCCCTGATATACTACACTGATTACTAAGCCCATTCCACCAGCACCAACCTGACTGCCATCTATCACCAGTACCAGTGGACAATGACACAGGCTACTCAGCAATTGTTTGGCGAAAGGAGCATACACCACTTTTTGGTTAAAGTTATCATTTTTGAGCAATCGGCGCATTCGGATGATGCGGCTTTCCCGTTTAGTTTTATCTGGCACTTTGGCGGCGATATTAGGCAACGCACTATGCCGACTACCTACAATCCCACTGATCACCATCGCTAGAATTGTTAAATATTGTAATTCGCGCCCCTGCGCTTGTGGGTGGAGTTGCAACAATTGCTGTTTTATGGCACGATGTCGGCGAAGGTTGTCACTCATTTTGGTATCCTTTTGCTTTCTACTTTGGTCGGTAAGAAAACTACAGTTTACCACTCTGCCTCAACCTTCTCCTCCTTTTCCTCTCCTTTATATCTGTACGGTAGCAAAAACATCAATAGAATAATTTTAAGTGAGGTTGCTTTGTCAAAAGTTGCAGTAGGCAGTAAGGATGGCGTTAATATCACCGAGCATTTTGGTAAAGCTCAAGAGTTCCTGATTTACGAGGTAAATCAAACAGGTGATTACCAGCTTCTGGAAACAAGAAGAAACGATTTCCATAGCTTAGATAAACATACTAACAGAGTAAATATTCTTGCGGAACTGTTGTCCGATGTAGATGTTGTTCTGGTAAGCCAAATAGGACCGGAAGCTGTAAGCATTTTACAGGAAAAGGGCATAAAAGCGATACCCTTATCCGTATCCATTGATAAAGCTTTAAAAGGTTACGCTAAAAGAGGGAAGCTGCTTGAAAATCCGTTTCCTTTTTCAATAACCCAATCTCAACACGGGCATGGGCATCACCGAAATAAACCTGATGGTGGTTGTTCTTAAAATATTATGCCAAGTAAAGCCCGATATTTTCGGGCTCATCGCCAACAAACCGAAATATCTATTAGCCTGCTAATGCCTGATCCAGATCGGCAATAATATCATCCACCGTTTCCAGTCCAACTGACAGGCGGATAAAATCAGGCGTAACGCCGGTTGCTCTTTGCTCTTCCTCACTCAATTGTTGGTGGGTAGTAGAAGCGGGATGGATAACTAGTGACTTGGCATCACCCACATTAGCCAACAAACTGAACAATTTGAGCTTATCAATAAAAGCTCGTCCGGTTGCCTGGCCCCCCTTTATGCCAAACCCTATTATCGCCCCGAAAAGATTGCGGGTGTGATACTTCCAAGCAACCTTGTACGAAGGATGGCTTTCCAGTCCGGGGTAATTTACCCAGCTAACTTGAGGATGGGTTTCGAGGAATTGGGCTACCTTTAGAGCGTTGACGCTATGCCGTTCCATTCTAAGCGGCAGTGTTTCCAACCCTTGCAAAAACAGGAAGCTATTAAAAGGGCTTAAAGAAGGACCAAGATCACGCAAAAGCTGGATGCGGGCTTTCAATATGTAATGTGGTCCATCTAAATCTACAATTCGGATGCCATGGTAGCTATTATCCGGCTCGGTAAAACCCGGAAATTTGCCGTTAGCCCAATCAAATTTCCCGCTATCAATTATCAACCCACCAATGCTAGTACCATGCCCCCCGATAAACTTGGTGGCAGAATGCACCACAATGTCTGCGCCCCATTCAATTGGGTTAATCAAGAATGGGCTAGGCAGGGTGTTATCAATTACCAACGGGATACCGTTAGCATGGGCTATCTTGGCAACCACCTCAATATCCAAAGTATCCAACCGGGGATTGCCCAGTGTCTCGGCATAAATCGCCTTGGTGTTGGGTTTTATAGCTGCCTGAAAATTTTCTGGATTAGTTGGGTCTACAAAAGTGGTGGTTATACCAAGTTTGGGCAGGGTGTGATGAAATAAATTATAAGTCCCGCCATAAAGGCTGGTAGCGGAAACAATATGGTCACCGGCATTAGCGATATTAATCAACGCCAGAAATTCTGCCGCTTGTCCGCTCGCTACCGCCAAAGCGCCTGCGCCGCCTTCCAGCAAAGCTACTCTTTCTTCCAGCACGGTGGTGGTGGGGTTTATTATCCGGGTATAGGTGTTGCCGACCTCCTTGAGCGCGAAAAGGTTGGCGGCATGGGTGGTATCGTTGAAAACAAAGGAGGTTGATTGGTAGATTGGGACGGCACGCGCCCCGGTAGCAGAGTCGGCTTTCTGACCTCCATGTAAAGCTTGGGTTTCAAACCCTAATTGATGCTCGGTTTCATTGCTCATAGTGATAAAATCCCTTCTAAATTTATAGCCGGACGAACGCCAAGCATCGCTCTGGCGAGCCAGCACAGGTTTAAGCTTTTCTAAGACCTTCGCCGATAAAATTAAAACCAAGCACCGTTATCATAATCATGAACCCCGGCGCTAGAGCGTACCAAGGTGCATTAAAGAGATAGGACTGGGCTTCAAACAGCATCCGACCCCAACTGGGAGTGGGTGGTTGGATGCCCAGCCCTAGGTAACTCAAACTGGATTCTGCCAGAATCGCATTGGATAGCCCGATAATCACCCCTGTAAGTAACTGAGGGTAAATATTCGGGAGGAGATGTATGAACATAATCCGAAAAGGGGAAGCCCCGATGCCCAGCGCGCTCAACACAAACTCACGGTTCTTAAATTGCAAAGCGCCACTTCTGACAATCCGGGTATAACTGGGTATAAACAAAATGCCCAGCGCTACTATGATGGTGTAATCACCGCGATCTAGCACCGTTACCATCACTAACGCCAGCAGAATGCCGGGAAACGAGGTCATCGCGTCAATCAGTCGCATTATTACCTCATCAATCGCCCCGCCAATATAACCGGCTACTAGACCAAGCACTATCCCAGAAAAAGCGCCGATGGTAACGGTGCTAATTGCCACCAGCAGAGTGAACCGTGTACCAATCATTACTCGGCTGAAGTTATCCCGCCCAAAGTTATCAGTGCCAAAAAAATGGCTAAAGGATGGTGGAGAAAATCGTTGCAAGGTATTCATGATATAAGGGTCATAGGGAGTATAAAACTGACCGACCAGCACCAGTAAAACTATAAACCCGGTCAGCGCAAATCCTATTTTAAAATCAAAATCCAGCTTGCCAAGCATCTATCTCACCCTTATTCGGGGGTCTATTGCTTGTAGTAGAACATCCACTAGGAAATTTACAAAAACCACAATAAAAGCAATATAGACCACTAGGGTTTGGATTAGAGGAAAATCACGGAACGAAATAGATGAAATTAAAAGCCGTCCGATGCCGGGTAAGCTGAACACCTGCTCAATTATTATGCTGCCGGAAAAAATCTCGGCGATAATCATTCCCAACAGGGTGATTACCGGCGGCAGGGCGTTCTTGAGCACATGGTGGGAAATCACTTTATTATCAGAAACCCCCTTGCTATAGGCGGTTCTGACATAGTCGGCCGTTAACTGATTAATCACCGCAGTTCTTAAAAATTTCACCAGAATGGCAATATTCGGCAAGGCTATCACCAGTGCTGGAAATAGCAAATAGCCGATAAAACCGACAAAATTCTCGTTATAATCCACATAATTGCCAGGAGTAAAGAATTTAAGCTGTAAGCCGAAAACCCAGATAAAAAGCACCCCTAAAAAGAAATTTGGCACTGCCAGATTTAGCATTGAAACTGAGTTCAATACCTTATCAATAGCCATATTGCGTTTTCTGGCGCAATAAATTCCCACCGGAATTGCGATAATAACTATCAGGAAGATTGCCAGCAATGCTAACGAGATGGTGGTGGGCAATCGCCCTTCGATTAAACTCTTTACGGGGAGTGAATATTTGATAGAATTTCCAAAATTCCCCTGCACCAAACCCATTAGCCATTCCACATATCTGACGGGCATTGGACGGTCAAGACCAAGTTGGCTTCTGAGCATATCCGCTCGTTGCGGAGTTGTTTCGGTACCAAGAATCAAAATTACCGGGTCGCCCGGTATGAGGTTAAAGGCTGTAAAAGTTAAAATTGAAACCAGAAACAGTGTTAAAAAAAGCGTTACTATCCTTCGACTGAGATATTTAATCATAATTCAGTTAGCCAGTGTTCTTTTGTATAAACCACCGGATCGCCTGTTACACGACCCGGTAGGCTCTTAAAATAGAATTAACCTTTGTAGTAAATCGTGGAAGCATCGAACACATATAACGGGTAGGGCGTAAAACCGCTAAGCCCATTTTTCAGTGCAGTAAAGGTGGCAATGTCCTGAATGAAAACATTGGGGGCATCTTTCGACACCAGTTGCTGAAGTTGCTTGAACAGTTCGATGCGATTGGACTGGGCAGATTCTGCCACTGCCTTAGCATAAAGGGTGTCATAGTCGGCGCTCTTATAGTTAAAGAAGTTGCCAGAAGCGGTGGATACATAACGAGCCAAGAAACTTTGAGGGGAGAGATTAGCGCCGTCTACCGAAATGATAGTAGCCTCATACTGTCGATCGGTATAAACTTTGCTAATCCATGTCGGGAAATCCACCTGTTTAATCTGGGCAGTAACCCCTACGGTTTTCAGTTGGTTGACAATCACCTGAGCGGTATCAACATGCACTTGATAGTTTGATGGCACTGTGATGGTAAAACTGAACCCGTTGGTATAACCGGCTTCGCTTAAAAGCTGTTTGGCTTTATCAATGTTCTTCTTGTAGGCATCGGTCAGACTAGCATCAAAGTATGCCTTGAGACCGGGTATTACGGGCGTACCCACGCGAGTGCCTTTACCAAAGTTTACAGTGCTGATAATCTCGTCCGGGTCAACCACGTAGCTTAGTGCGAGGCGGACTTTTTGATTATCGAACGGCTTCACTGCATTGTTAAAGTTAAGCTGCTGAACGGCATTGGAATTAGCCTGATTGATGGAGAAATTGCTGCCAAGTTGCTTGGAAGTGTTACTGTCCACAATCGCCCCATCCACGCTGCCGGACTGCAAATCGAGCAACAGCGCGTTGGTATCAGATTTCAGCTTAAAGGTAACTTTATCCAAGTAGGGTAAATCTTTTTGCCAGTAGCTGGTATTCTTTTTCAAGACCAACGCCTGCTGGGGAGTGAAGGAGTCAAACGCAAAGGGACCTGTGCCAATTGGGTGGGTATTTTGATCCTTGTAATCTTTGGGTACAATCGCCACCGTCAGGTAAGGTAGGAAATCGGTATCAGCTTTTTTCAGGCTGATTTTTACGGTAGTGGGGTCAACTACTTCCACCGTCTGGATATTATCCAGCCCGGCAATTTTAAGACCTGCGGCAGTATCCAACGAATATTTTACATCGTCGGCGGTTACGGCATTACCGTTGTGAAACTTGATACCGCTTCTAACTTTGAAGGTATAGGTCAGTGCGTCCGTTGAAATTGTGGGCAAACTTCCCGCCACCGCCGGTTGCAGATTACCGTCTCCGTCAGGTTTTACCAACCCCTCAAAAAGGTTAAACAGCACTTCGCGGGTATCGGCGCTGGTGGCTTGATATGGGTCAAGATGGTCGGGTTCAGTGGTCAGACCAAAGATAAACGAACCGCCCGGTTTAATGCCAGTTTTGGCAGCAGCGGTAGTAGTAGCCACAGCCGTGGTGGTTGCTGCCGCAGTAGTAGCGCTTGCCACGGTAGTGGCTGCCGTAGTGGTAGCAGCGGCAGTAGTGGCAGCGGCGGTTGTAGTGCTGGCAACAGTCGTGGTAGCGACGGTGGTTGCCGGGCTGGTGGTAGCGGTAGAATCACCGCAGGCTGCTAACGGCAAGGCAGCCAGTAGAAGGATCAATAAATAGACCAGCAACAACCTTTTGTTCTTTTTTACCATAAAATAAGCTCCTCCAACATTTAACAATTTGAAATTCGCGGTTAGTTCCGGATATTTCCCATAAATTATCGACACAATATTTCCGTTTTAAGGGGCAGCGTTGTATAAAAAAAGTTCGCCCATTGCGACTATAAATGTCGTAGTGAGCGAACCTCCGGTTGACCAGTCAGTTCCAAAGCAAAACCAGCAAATTGCTGATAAGCACATAACAATAAAAGAATATATGTTGCCCAAAATTAACAGCGTTATTTCCGGCAGTTTTGTTAAGCTAGGCTAATGTTAAAATACTTTATTAAGATTGTCAAGTATATGATTTGTAAAAATTACCACATAGCTGATTTGTACTCAAAAGACGGGAAATTATTGGCTGTTAATGAGAATTTGGAGGTTTTGTGGCGTGATTTTAACCAAATTTTAACTTGACAATCTTTACAGATTAGCTTAACTTTATCTTATCAGATTCGACATAATCGAACTTCCCGATGGAAATTCAAGAGAAGTATGAATCGGTAAAATCTCATAAAATCCCTAAATGAACTGACCGATCAACCGAAGGTTCGCTCACTACGATTGGTAAAGTCGCGGGCGATTTTTTATTCATATCAGATCAGAACTCCTTCGAAAAGTGAGCCGTCTGAATATCCGGAATGGGCTAATGACCGACACACCAACAACTTTATTTGCTGAAAACAACAGCAAGATAGCGCAACATCCCTGTTATAGCAGTGAAGCCCATTTTAAGTTTGGGCGCATTCATGTTCCGGTAGCAAAAAAATGCAATATTCAGTGTGGCTACTGCGTCCGAAAATACGACTGCCCCAATGAAAATCGTCCGGGGGTCACTACCCGCGTGGTCAGTCCGCATGAAGCAATTGCCACCATCCGGGCGGCGGTAGAAGCAGAACCGCGTTTAAAAGTTTTGGGTATTGCAGGACCGGGCGAACCCCTTGCCAACGCTGCAACCCTTGAAACCCTTAATTTGGTTAAAAACCAATTCCCGGATTTGGTCAAATGCGCCTCAACTAACGGACTGGCGCTACCCGAAACCATCGAGGAACTGGATAAAGCGGGGGTCATTGCCCTGACCATTACCATCAACGCAGTTGACCCGGATATAGGAGGGCAGATTTACCCCTTTGTTCGCTTTAAGGGTGTTACTTACCGGGATCGAGAGGCTTTCGAGGTTTTGAGCAGAAACCAATTGGAAGGGCTGCGTGCTGCGGCTGACCGGGGGATGGTGGTTAAGGTTAACTCGGTGCTAATACCGGGGATTAACGACAAGCATCTGGTAAAAGTGGCGCGAGTGGTTAAGGATTTGGGGGCGCATGTGATGAATATCATGCCATTGATTTCTCAAGGTAAGTTTAAAGATATTCTACCACCCTCTCCGGAAGAGCTTAACCGAGTGCGAGACGAATGCGATGGCATATTACGGCAGTTCCGCAACTGTAACCAGTGTCGGGCTGATGCGATTGGGGTACCCGGTGAAGAAGGCTGTTCTGCCGCACCGGTCGCCAATAACTGCTCTGCCAAATTTTTAAAAGAGCCTTCGCTTATCAACGTGGAGTTGCTCAGAAAAAAACCAGCGCCAGCTTCGGGTAATTAATTTCGGGTAATCAGTATGGGAGATTGAATTTATGGGCTTAAAAATAGCAGTTGCCAGTTGGGACGGAGAGCATATCACCCAGCATTTCGGGCGTGCCGAGCAATTTTTAATTTATGAGATTGAGAACGGTGACTATAAGTGTGTAGAAACGCGCCTGAACCAACCGGGATGCAACGGGCGAAAACACGAGGTAAGTCTGCTGGAACAATCGGCTGAATTGCTGTCGGATTGTGCGGTGGTGTTGGTGAGTCGAATTGGACCCGGAGCAAAGGCGATGCTGGATGCCTATGGGATTTTAGCGATGGAGTCTCCGGTTTTTGTTGATGAGGCGCTTAGCCGCCTGATCAGCTCCAAATATTTTAATAATTTAATCAGTGGAGAAACCCTGAATGTCAAAGAAGATTAAACAGATTGCAATTTACGGTAAAGGCGGTATCGGAAAATCCACCACTACCTCAAATATCAGCGCAGCTCTTTCTACTATGGGCTACAAGGTGATGCAGTTTGGCTGTGACCCCAAGAGCGATTCTACCAATACCCTGCGCGGCGGGCAATACATTCCAACTGTGCTAGATACATTGCGAGAACGTAACAAAGTAAAAGCAAGTGAAGTGGTATTTGAGGGCTTCAACGGGATTTATTGCGTGGAAGCGGGTGGACCAGCGCCGGGGGTAGGTTGCGCCGGGCGTGGAATTATCACCGCCGTCGAACTGATGAAACAGCAAAAGGTTTTTGAGGAACTCGATCTGGATATTATAATCTACGATGTGCTGGGCGACGTGGTGTGCGGGGGGTTCGCCGTACCTATTCGGGAAGGCATTGCTCAACATGTCTTTACCGTATCTTCTGCGGATTTTATGGCAGTTTACGCCGCCAATAATCTGTTCAAGGGCATCAAAAAATATTCAAACGCGGGTGGCGCGCTGCTAGGCGGCGTTATCGCCAATTCCATCAATGCCCTTTATTCAAAGGAAATAATTGACGATTTTGTGAAACTGACCAATACACAGGTGGTCGAATATGTTCCCCGTTCGGTAACGGTGACGCAGAGCGAGTTGCAAGGAAAAACCACCATCGAAGCCGCCCCTAAATCGGCTCAGGCTGAGGTCTATCGTAGCTTGGCTAACAAAATCTACAATCATACCGAGTCAAAAGTGCCGACTCCGCTGGAAACGCAAGAGTTGCGAGAGTGGGCTTCAAAATGGGCTGATCATTTGTTGGCGCTTGAAAGCGGTGAGGTTCGTGGCGTGGCTGCCGGAGTCTGAGGAAGCCCCGATTGGAATGAGGATAAAGGCTAAAAATGAGTGCAATCAATTTAAATGCTTCCGAAGTACAAATCCGGGAAACCCGCCTAGGCTCAATAACCGGGTATCAGGGTTCTGCGGCGGAACTGGTGCGGTGTTCCCGCGAGGGTACGCTTCAAGACAGTTCCAGAAGTTTCAGTCAGTGCATGGGCTGTAGCTCCTCTACCGCTTTCTGCCAGCTTTCGATGATTCAAGATGCGGCGATGATTAACCATGCCCCGGTGGGCTGCGCCGGAGATTTCCCGAATTTCAGCTTTGTAAATCGGGTGGGTCAGGCTGAAAGGAAACTACCTCAAACGCTAGGTCGGTATTACAGCACTAACCTTGAGGAGAGAGATACTGTTTTTGGCGGTGTCCAGAAATTGGAAGAAACCATCCGGGAAGTTTTCAGCAGAACGCACCCTAAAGCTATTTTTGTCACTACCTCTTGCGCCTCCGGCATCATCGGAGATGATGTTGATGGTACCGCCAATGATTTATCGGAAGAACTGGGCATTCCGGTAGTAGCTTGCCATTGCGAAGGTTTTAAAACCAAAGTCTGGTCAACCGGCTTTGATGCAGCTTTCCATGCTATCGTCCGAAAAGTTGTAAAGCCGCCTCGCCAAAAAACCAATAAAGTTAACATCATCAACTTCTTTGGCAGCCATGTGTTTGACAAACTCTTGCACCAATTGGGTTATGAGGCTCAATATATTGTGCCCTACACCACTGTGAGCCAACTTGAGTATCTGTCAGAGGCGGCTGCTACCATCCAAATTTGCCCCACTTTGGGAACTTATATGGGCGCTGCCCTTGAGCAAGTCTATGGTGTGCCGGAAGTAAAAGCCCCTCCTGCTTTTGGTATTGCCGGAACCGACCTCTGGATGAGAGAGTTGGGTCGGGTGCTGGACCGTCAAGCAGAGATTGAAGAAATAATTAAGAGCGAACATGAGCGAGTATTGCCGGAACTGGCGGCATATCGGGAAAAGTTGGCTGGAAAGACCGCCTATTTGACGGCGGGGGCGGCGCATGGTCACGCCATTATTGCGCTGCTAAGGGAGTTGGGGCTTACCGTAAAAGGCGCTGCTATTTTCCACCATGACCCTATCTACGATAATGGCGAAGCCCTTTCCGATACTCTCGGACTGGCAGTAGAAAACTATGGAGATATTCCAGCCTATAACGTCTGTAACAAACAGACCTATGAATTGGTGAATATCTTGAATCGGTTAAAGCCAGATTTGCTGGTGGCTCGGCATGGCGGGATGGTCATCTGGGGAGCGAAGTTAGGGATACCAACCTTTTTAATGGAAGACGAGCAGTTCGGTTTTGGTTATCAGGGGGTCTTGAACTATGCCGAAAAAATTCTGGACATCTTAGATAATCAAGAGTTCACCACCAATCTCGCCAAACATAGCACCATTCCTTACACCCGCTGGTGGTTGGAACAAGACCCATTTACTTTTCTCGGAGAAAACTTAAGTGTCAACTCTTATTGAGCAGCCAAGATATTCCTGCGCGTTGGGCGCAACCCAATCAGTAATCGCCATTAAAAGAGCCATGCCCATCCTGCATTCCGGTCCGGGCTGCGGAACCAAAATAAACTCCATCATTGGTCAGGTAAAGGGCTATGGTGGAGCCAACTCAATGCCCTGTACCAATACCAGTGAAGCGGAGGTGGTTTTTGGTGGGGAAGAAAAATTAAAAGGTGTCATAGAAGGAGCATTCAAGGTAATTGATGCCGATCTTTTCGTGGTGCTAACCGGCTGCACCTCGGATATTGTAGGAGATGACATTGGAAGTGTGACCGGGGTTTTTCAGGCACAAGACGAACCGGTGGTATTCGCTGAAACTGGCGGCTTTAAAAGCAACAACTATGTCAGCCATGATAAAGTGGTCATCGCTATTATTGATCAGTATGTAGATAAATTTGCCAATGACAAAACTACCCTAAAAGGGCTGGTCAATGTTTTTGTAACTCCGCCCTATCAAGACCCTTACTGGGACGGTAATCTCGAAGAAATAAAAAGATTGCTTGAAGGTATCGGACTAACGGCAAATGTGCTTTTTGGCTCTGCTTCTTCCGGTTTGGAGGAATGGAAAACTATCCCCCGCGCTGAGTTTAATATTGTAGTGAGTGCGTGGTCTGGGTTGGCTGTTGCCGAACATCTGGAAAGAAAATACGGAACGCCCTTTTTCCATTTCCCTTACTTGCCGATTGGCGGGGCGGAAACCACTAAATTTCTCAATGGAGTGAGCGAGTTTGCCAACCTTGAACCCGCGAGAACCGCTGCCTTTATCCAAAAAGAGGAAAAAAGATTCTACGCCCATTTTGAACGCTTGGCAGAATTTTTGCTGGAATTTAAATACGGTATTCCGCGCCGATTCTATACCCTGTTGGACGCTTCCTACGCCCTAGGGATTGCGCGTTACCTGCTCAATGAGTTGGGGATAATACCGGCTAAGCAATATATTGTGGATAACACCCCGGAGGAATATCAGGAAGCGATAAAAGCGCAGTTTGCCCGAATATCCGATTTCAGATCCGCCGAGGTAGCTTTTTCGGTGGACGGTGGCGCTATTCAGGAGGAAATACGGCGAGACGATCATAAAAACAGGGCGCTCATCCTCGGTAGCTCATGGGAAAGCAAGTTGGCGCAGGATATTGGAGCCGATTTGCTGGTTTTAAGTGTGCCGATTACCTACCGACTGGTTTTAACTTGTGGATATGCTGGCTACAACGGCGGGCTGAGGCTGGCTGAAGATATTTACGACCGGGTGTTGGAAACCTATCGCTAAGTGAAAAATGTACCATAGTCACTCCGGGTAACCGGGGGTGAATTTTTTTGACCGATTTATTAGTATTGCGGTTCAACCGCTAGATGACTTGAGGAGTAAAAATGGGAAATTCAAAATGGACAGCTTTGCCGATTCTAGATATATCGCGACTGGAGGCAGGCGCTGCCGAAAAAGAAGCTTTTCTGGCGGAACTTCGCCACACCGCCCACGATCTCGGGTTTTTCTACCTGACCGGACATGGCGTTGACCCAGAGTTAATTCGCCGGGTACTTACCTTATCCCGCCAGTTTTTTAATCTGCCGGAAGAAGAAAAGTTGGCGATTGAGATGGCTAACTCGCCTCATTTCCGGGGCTATACCCGCTTGGGCTGGGAGCGCACTCGCGGTCAACGCGATTGGCGGGAACAGATTGACATTGGGGATGAGCGACCTGCGTTACCAAGGGATACTGGATTACCAGCTTGGTATCGGTTGCAAGGACCTAACCAATGGCCTCAATCGCTGCCTGAACTTCGGGAAGTTATCCTCGAATATAAATCTGCTGTCGCGGGTGTAGCTCTCCGGGTTATCCGAGCTTTTTCGGCTGCGTTAGGGCAATCCGAAACGGTATTTGACTCGATTTTTACGCCTGATGGGGTACAACTTCTCAAACTTATCCGTTATCCGGGACGTGAAGCAACCGATAGTGATCAGGGAGTAGGCGCACACAAAGACGGTGGTTTTGTCACGGTTCTGCTACAGGATGTCGAAGAAGGGCTTCAGGTTGAATATGAAGGTAACTGGATTGATGCCCCACCGATACCCGGAACTTTTGTGATCAATATCGGGGAGGTGCTGGAACTGGCTACCAATGGCTATTTACGGGCTAATGTCCACCGGGTTAATACGCCACGGCAGGGTATTGACCGTCTTTCGGTAGCTTTCTTTTTTGGAGCGAAGCTGGATGCCACCGTTCCACTACTTAAACTACCGCCCGAATTAGCGGAAGGCGTACGCGGCTTGACGGTTGACCCGCTCAATCCCCTTTTCTACGAAGTAGGTAAAAACAATCTTAAGGGTCGACTCCGCTCACACCCCGATGTAGCCCGCCGCCACTACGCCGACCTGTTAGAGCAGGAGGCTAGCGAGAACCTCGCAAGCAGTTATTGATAATAATGAATGACGCTGCCGATCAGGTTGAATCTGCCTCGGCAGTAGTCAGTTTATAAGCCCTACCGGAGATAAATCAACATGACGGTTGAGTTTTTTCATGAAGCCAACGATGGGCAGTCGCTTTTTGTAAAAAGCTGGAATCTGGAGAAACACACGATCAAAGGCATCATTCAAATTGCTCACGGCTTGGGAGAAACTGCCGATTATTATACTGAGTTCGCGGAAAAGGCGAACGCGGAAGGCTTTGCCGTTTATGTTGCCGAAGCTCGTGGGCATGGTAGAACCGCCGGAGATGTTAAGTTGCCCGACTATAAAGGCGGTGACATTGGAGAGGGAGGCTTTGGGCAACTTCGCGATGACCTCTATGCTGTTACCAAGTTTATAAGGGCAGAATACCCGGAGGCTCCGCTTTTTTTGTTGGGGCATAGCATGGGTTCGGTAGTGGCACGCCTGTATTCATTTGCATATGGTAAGGAAATACGGGGCTTAATCCTTACTGGTGCTTATTCAGCCTCGAAAAATATTGATGAATTGGTAACTCTGGTGGAAAAAGAAATCAAAAAGAACGGCTTGAAAACCCCCTGCAAAGAAACTTTTGAAGCCCTATTTTATGGGCTTAATCAGCAGTTTGAGCCTGCTACAACTGCGCTTGATTGGATTACCAGTGATAAGGAGATGGTCGAATATTCGTTAAAACTGCCCTATACTTATATCCTGTTTAACAACCAGTTTTACCTGTACTACCTGTTGGCAGTTAAAGAGGTGGAAGCGGTGGGTAATATACGCAAAATCCCGCCAACCCTGCCTATCTTTTTGTTGAGTGGCGATAAGGATAGTGCTACCGATAACGGCAAGCGAACCATCGACCAGTTTGAGAAATATAAAGCTGTTGGTCTCGAAGATATTCAGCTAAAGTTATATGACAATAAAAGGCACAGTCTTCTAAGAGAAGTGAATCGGGGCGAAGTGACTGCCGATATCTTGGATTGGATTACAACCCGCTTATAACAACAATCATTTAAACCAAACAACAGCTTTCATCTATCCAATTTAGTTGTCGTGAGTAGTGGTGTGATTCGAGCAAATTTCATTGCCTATTAAGTTGTTCTCGATGGCTGGCAGAATATTTTTCTTAGAAAGCTCTTTAGGTGGTTCTTTAGCAGGGCGTGGGTATTCAATTTCATAATCGGCAAATTGAGTATAAGCAACGTCCTCGAACATATCGTGCATAATTATCTTGCGTCTTCCTCGCATAATTTATATCCTTCTGGTGTATGGCTTTATCAATAGAGAGAGTGTATATAGTTGTGGGTTGTCACTTACCAATTATTCTCATCCAACAACTCTAGGTTCGGAATACTCCAGCCTTCAGACCTAAGTTGGGGTACTTACAATGTTTAACACGAAAGCGACGCTAGTGAAAAGCATCACAGAGCTAGAGATTTTGAGTTCAAATTGCTCTAATCACCAGATCTGGTACGTAAAGGACGGAGATTATCCAGGCTAAATCCCTGTTTCAACTTCCAAATGTAATCCCCAGTCAGATTTATGTGATGCCAGCCGAGGGGTGAAAGATGTTTTAACTTTTCAGCACTGAGGTCTTCCCCCCGTTGCCTTAAAGCTTCAACCGCTTTTTCGAGATAAAGAGTATTCCAGGTCACAATAGCGGCACTTAAAAGAGTGAGACCACTTGCCCGATTAAGCTGATCCTGGTAGTTACGTTCGCGGACTTCCCCTAACCGATGGTAAAAGAGGGTTCTGGCTAAACTGTTTCGCGATTCTCCTTTGTTCAAAGTACCTTGAGTGCCATGTTGCAGCGCTTCATCTTTAATCCACTCAATCGTAAAAAGCGTTTTTTCCAGTCTCCCTAACTCACGCAGAGCCTGAGCCAACCGATGTTGCCGGGGATAAGCGGCCAATTTTCCCAGGATAAGGGAGGCGGTAACTGTACCCTTCTTGATTGAAGTGAACAACCTGAGGAGTTCTTCCCAGTTTTCGCCAATGAGTTTTGAGCTAATCTTGTCACCGATTAGATCTGAAATAGCCGGATAACTACTGGCAGTCCCGATACAGTACAAACGTTTATCGCCAATATCTTGGATGCGCGGTTGAAACTTAAAGCCCAGTAACGAAGCCGCCCCAAAGATCTGGTCGGTATAGCCGTGAGTATCGGTATGATGGGTCTCAATTTCAAGCTCGCTCTCGTGATATAGCAAACCGTTAATCATAAAGGGGGCTTGTCTGGCAGTGGTACTAATAACCTGGATGTAATAAGGAGCATATTGATCACTGCTATGGGTGTAAAACATAATTCCCGGCTCAAAACCATATTTCAGATTTATTTTATTTCCGGCTTCCTTAACCCCACCAACCGGGAACCGCTGCCCATCCGAGGAACTGCTTTTTCCCTGACCAAAGTTGGCGGCAAAGGGGAGTTTGTGTTGAAAGTTCACCAGTTCAGCTAGGGCTTTACGATAAGTTTCACCCCGAATATGCCAATCTGCGACCCAGGCTAACTGTCGATAACTCAGTCCGGCACTGGCATCCGCCATCTTATCTAGGTCCAAATTAAGACCATCAGCCAGAATAGCCGCCAGTAAAGCAAGCTTATCGGGAGCGGTTTGACCGGTTTGCTGGTGGGTAAAGTGACGGCTAAAACCCGTCAATTCATCCATTTCTACCAAAAGATCGGTTATTCGCACTCGCGGCAGTAACCCATAAACTAATTTTTTCAGCTTTTCCAGAGCTTCTGGCTCTTCTTCCTTAATCATTTTCCCCAAATGGAACTCACCATTTTCCAGCGTAACTTTGGGTAGCTGTCCATTCTTGATCAAGCTATGTAATTTCCATAGCTTATCGTGCAGTAGGACGGTGCGCTCACTCATATAAGCTACAAAATCGGTTTCGATCGGTAATGGTACCTTTTTAGCCTCACGCAGCTTTAGCCATTCTGGTAGTGGTAACAGGTAATCGCTAAAGTTTCGAAACTGTAGGCTACTTTCTATCCAGATATCGCCATTTTTGAGGGCATCTCTCAAGCTGGCCAGGGCGCAAAACTCATAATAATGCCGATCAATACTACCGTCTGACTTAAAAACATACTCTTGCCAGCGGGGTTTAACAAATGCGGTAGGCGCATCGGCTGGGATCTTTCCACCCTTTTGTTCGTTCAATTCTTTGAGTAATTTCAAAGCCTCTGAAAGAGATTTACCGGCATTATTGGAAGCCGCTTTGAACTCAAAAGTCTCCAGCAACTTTTTGGAATATTGTCTTACCCAACTATAGTGATTATTCATCAGGTCCAAGTAATCAAAATCTTCGGGGCGGGCCAGTTCTTCGGCTTCCACCACACTAAGAATAAAAGTCGTCCAATCGATTATTTTCTCCACAGCTTCATAAGGGTCAGCCTCATCCTGCCGGGCGATAATCAAGGCTTTGCCTACTTTGGCATAAAGCGTAACCTTTTCGTTCAGGACTTTACCATTATTCTGCCAAGTCAGTTCGTGTTTGTGTTTACTTTTAGTAACAAATCAGCCAGGGTCAGTTGACGAGGCTGGTAGACTAAAATAATGACACCTGCGCAAGAACTAGAACAACTTAGAATAGAAAATACCCAATTGCGAGAACAACTGACTTCACGGGATGCCTTGGTTACCCAACTGATAGAGCGAATTCAAACCCTTGAAGCCCGGCTCTCTCAAGATAGCCATAATTCATCAAAACCACCCTCTTCCGACGGGTTTAAGCGCTCGCCCAAAAAACGCAGCTTGCGTAAATCCACCGGTAAGAAACCGGGTGGTCAACCTGGTCACGAGGGTCAGGCTCTTAAACAAAGCGAAAACCCAGATGCAGTGATTGCGCATCTGCCCACCACCTGTGAAAAGTGCCAGACTGACTTAACCAAAGAAGCAGCGCTACCTCACTTCGAGCCTCGTCAGGTTTTTGAGCTGCCTACTCAACTCAAACTGCACGTCACCGAACACCGCACTTACAGCAAAAAGTGTCCTACTTGTCAGACTGTTACCAAAGCCAAATTCCCGCAGTCCGTCAAGAATTGGGTGCAATACGGACCTGGGTTTCGGGCTCTGGCAGTTTACCTGATCACTTATCAACTGCTGCCTTATGCCCGGGTGTGCGAGCTACTTAATGAAATCTACAGCGAAAGTCTTTCACCCGGCAGTTTGGTCAATATGATAGCGGAGTGCTACGAGCAATTGGCTGAGCCAGAAAAAACCATCAAGACAGCGCTTACCCAGGCCAAAGTGTTACATTGCGATGAAACCGGGTTGTATGTAGAAGGCAAGCGCCACTGGCTGCACGTAGCCAGCACCCTTTACTTAACCCACTATGCTCACCATTTACGGCGTGGTAGTAAAGCCACGGACGAGATTGGGATTTTACCGACTTTCCAGGGAGTAGCGATCCACGATGGTTGGTCTAACTATCTGCGCTATGCCTGTACCCACGGTCTGTGTAACGCCCATCATCTCAGGGAACTTGCTTTTGTCCACGAACAACTCAAGCAGGCGTGGGCGGCTGAGTTCACCACCCTTCTTGTGGACTTGAAAGAAGAAGTGGAAGTCGCCAGGGCTAGGTCTGAAACCAGTTTAAGCAGTGCACGGTTAGCGTATTTCGAAGAGCGCTACCAGCAATTGATCGCACAGGGTCTGGCAGCTAATTCTCCCCCAGAGGGTGGTTGGCCTTGTGGAAAACGGGGCAAGCCCCGGCAGAGCAAGCCTAAGAACTTACTGGATCGGCTGGATAAACAGCGTCATCAAGTGCTGCTATTTGCCTACCGTTTTGACGTTGTAGAATACGGGAAGGAAAGGAAAAGGATTCCGGGATAAAAATGCCGTTTTGGGTTTCTCTTAGAAGACCAATTTTGTAGAATAGTTGTTCTAGCAACACTATTGGCAAGAAGGGTGAGAAGAGAGGAGCTACGAGAAGGAGATGTTAGAAGTTATGGCCAGAAGCGCAATAAAGTACCACCGGAAACGAGGGGACAACTACAACGTAATTGCGGGCAAAGTGCAACATGATGCCCGTACCGTAAAAAGAGTGCTAAATGAACCTAGCGACAAGGTACAAACCCGCCCCAATCGTGAAAGTAGTGTGGCAGTCTTCAAAGAACAGATTGAAGGCTGGCTAGAACAAAAACTACAAGTGAAAAGAATGCTGGAACTAGCGTGGGAAGATCCCAAACAGCCCTACTGTGGCAGACCCACCGCCTTCTATGACTATGTGCGCAAGCTCAAAAAAGCCAGAGAGAACCAGGCTCATCAGGTACAGATACGTTTTGAGGGCTTACCTGGAGAGTTTTTGCAAATAGACTGGGGTGAAATTCGGGGAGTGCTGTTCAGTAAACAAGATAGTGTACCCCAAACCTTCTACTTTTTCTGTGCCCGGCTGAAATACTCGCGTTTTATGTATGTGAGCTTTCAGAAAGATATGGCCGAAGAAACGCTGGTGCGCTGCCTGGTGGAAGCCCTCAACCGGATGGGGGGAGTACCGTGGGTAATTACCACGGATAATATGAAGACGGTGGTACTGAGGCGAGATGAAAAGAACCAACCAGTGTGGCATCCGGTGTGGCAGAAACTGGCACTAGAATTCGAGTTTCACCCGGAAGCCTGTGCCCCGGCCAGCGGAAACCAGAAAGGTGCCGTAGAAAATTTGGTAAAGTATACCAAAAACAATTTTCTAGCTGGTCGTACATTCTACGATGCGGCGGATCTGGTAAGGCAGTTGGAAGAATGGTTAGGGGTAGTGAATTACGAGCGTACATGCGCAGCGACCGGGGAAATTCCGGGTAGCTTACTGGAAATAGAGCGTAAACACTTCAGCCCATTGCCTGCTAGTGCCCGGGATTACGGTTTATTTACCAGCCTGGTGGTAAACCGGGAAGGGGTAGTCATTTTTGAGACCAACAAATATAGCGTACCGGCGGAACTAATGGGACAAACCCTGACAGCCCGGATACATCGGGAATGGCTGAAGTTATGGCGGGGTACGGAACTGGTGGCACAGCACCCCCGTTGTTATTCCCGAAACCGCCGCTTAGTAATACCGGAACATTACACCCAAGCTTTTGAGATCAAACCCAGAGCCAGAACCATGGTGTGGCGGGATTGGTTGTTAAATTTAGGACCGCAAGTGTACCAGTATGTGGCGGTAATCTGTCGACGGCAAAGAGCCACCATGAGTGAACAAATCCACCAACTATACGCGCTGGCCCAGCAGGTAGGGCTGGAAGAATTCCAGGCGGCGGTGGAATTGGCAACGGAACAACAGCTTTACGGGGCGGAATATCTCAAGGGTTTATTACTCAAGCCAGCGGGTTCAGGCAGTAATGCCGCTACCCTCAAGCCCACTCAACCAGCGGTGGAACGGCTACTCAGTGAATACGAACCACTGGTGGCCAACCGTTTTTCGGCCATACCTGAGGAAAATGAAATAGAAAGGGCGGTGGGATGAATAGTCTGGAACATAAACTCACCAGCCTAAAACTGGGCAGGGTAAAACAGGTATACAGCGATTGGATTGAACGGGCACGCGAAACCGGAATGGATTACGGGGAGTTTTTAGAAGAATTGTTAAGCGAAGAGTTGCTATCTCGTCAGGAGAACCAACTCAAAAAGCGTTTGCACTCAGCCAGTTTCCCTTTTGAAGCCAGCCTGGAACAATTCGATTTCAGTCGCCACCCGGAACTGAAGCGCAGCGTGATTTTACGCTATTTCGACAGCAGTTTTGTAGAAAAAGCTGGGAATTTACTCCTAATCGGGGCAAGTGGGCTTGGGAAAACCCATCTTTCGATTGCAGCCGGAATTAAGATGGTGCAGTTGGGTTACACCGTAAAGTTCATTACGGCTCAACAACTGGCGAACCAAGTGATTGCGGCTAGCACTCGCCAGGAAATAGCCAGGATTTTAGAGCCGCTTTTGAAATGTCAGGTGTTGGTATTAGACGAACTGGGCTATTTACCGATGGACGCACGTGTAGGTCCGGCCTTATATGAGCTGATCAGCGGACGTTACCTCAGAGGTGCTACGATCATTACCAGTAACAAAAGCCTTTCTAACTGGGGCGAACTGATCGAGGGTGGTGATACTGCCTTGATGGTGGCGATTATTGACCGTTTATTGCATCACGGAGAAGTTTTTTATTTAAGAGGTAGCAGTTACCGCACTTTAGGAAAGGAGAGTTACGGCTTAGAGCGTCGGCAACTTCCACCAGAAGAAAAGAAACCGGAAGCGGGAACTGGTTCTTAAAGATTTCAAGAGGCTAAGATTATTTCAGCCTAATAAGAGCTGGTTGAGCGCAAAAGCTTGGCTTTTGTGCGAACGCCAGCGTGCGACAGGCCACTGCCTGGAGCTTTTTCTTAAAAAAGTGGGTTAAATTCAGATGCATTTTTAGCCCGGAATATTAGGTCTTGACAACCGCAATCTACAGACGTGCCTTTTGATAACAATTTAGCCGAGCGTGATATTCGGATGGTTAAAGTGCAACAAAAGGTTTCAGGTTGTTTTCGCAGCCAGGAAGGTGCCAGCTTCTTTTGTAGAATAAGAGGCTACCTTTCCACCATGAAAAAGCAAGGTGAAAACTTGTTGGTTGCGCTCCTTGACACTTTTTGTGGGCAACCTCCCCTTCCCAAGCTTTTGGTCTGAACTGTTACGAACTAATAATGTTAAATAGCTAGTAACTCTTTTTAGCTCTTTAACATAATTACTGGTGTCACGGTATTGAAATAAACCTGAGCCGGTGTCTGATATTTCAAAGCCTGATGAGGTCGAGTATTATTGTAGAAATCGAAATACTCACCAATCCCTAGCTTTGCTTCTTTGGGGTTCTCAAATTGTGCTAAATAAACACACTCATATTTTAAGGAACGCCAGAGCCTTTCGGTGAAAACATTATCTAGTGCTCGCCCACGTCCATCCATACTTAACTTTACACCTGCGCCCAATATCAAAGCAGTGTATTTAGGACTGGTAAAATGACTACCTTGGTCACTGTTAAAGATCTCCGGTTTTATCTTCGCCAACGCTCGCTCGGTAGTTCTAAGCACAAAATCGATTTCCAAAGTATCAGATAATTCCCAACTTACCACATATCTGCTGTACCAGTCGATGACAGCCACCAGATAAAGCCAACCGTGTTTGAGCTTGATATATGTGATGTCGGTACCGAATACCTGAGCGGGTCTGGTTATAGCCAGGTTCCTTAAGAGATAGGGATATACCCGCTGCTTTTGATCTCGTTTCGAAAGATTAGGACCAGGATAGATTGCTTCTAGCCCCATCTCCCGCATATAGTTTTGCACCGTTTTGCGGTTGAGGTGCTTGCCTTCCCGCAGTAATTGTTGATGAATTCGCCGATATCCATAAAAAGGGTAAACGGTGTAAATCTCATCAATTCGGTGTTTGAGCTCAATTTCTCGTTCGGTTGGTGCTACTGAGCGGTAGTACAAACTGGAACGGCTAATTCCTAGCAACTCACTTTGTTTTGAGAGTGAAAGTTCAGCTTTTTGGGTTTCGATTAGGCTTAATCTGACCGACCTGGGCAAAGCCTGCTTCACTTTTTTTTCCTAACCACCTGAGCGGTGTAGTCAGGCGACCTATTTCGGCGTAAAGTTGTTCTTTTTCTTGTTCGTACTGTGCGGTCAGCAGCGCGATTTGCTTCTGAGTACGCTCATCAAAGGATTGTGGCAGACCTTTTAGAGCCAGTTGTTTCCATTTAGTGAGCATATTCGGATGAATACCATATTCAGAAGCTATCTGGGTAACGGTTTTATTACCTTCCAGCACTTCTTGCACTCTTTGAGACTTAAATGTGGGTGAATACTTTTTTCTAGGTGTTGTCATGTTTTTAAGTATACACCTTACCAAACCCTTTTTAGTTGTTCAGTTCTTCTGGTTCATTATAGTTAGCTAGCCCTATATGAGTGCTATCTATCAGGTACACTCCTCTAAAAGGTTCAAACAGTTCCAACCACAAACCTTCTCGCTGCTGCCACACTTGTAGCGCTTCTTCGAATAGCAAGCGTAAAAACTCCACTGTCACTGAGGTTAAGCGTTGGCTCAACCCCGAGCGGGTGACATTTACACCGAATTGTTGGGCTATTTGGCTCAATTGGTTAAGGCTGGCGCCGGGCTGGCTCATAAAGCCTGTTACCAACACCAGTGCCAAAATTGTCCCTGTGATTTTCGAGCTGCGTTTGTTCACTCCTTGCTCGTTCGCTAGTGCTTTGGCTCGTTCCCCAAATATTTTTTGCAAAGCTCCAACTATTTCGTCTATACTAGGCATGTGAGTTTCCTTTGGTTTTGTAGTAAGAGTTGAAGAGTCTTACATCTTACCAGAGGAACTCACCTCTTTCTATTTGTGATTCTCTTAACTATACGCTTATGGGGCATTCCACTTAAGGAACCTGGCTATAACCAGACCCGCTCAGGTATTCGGTACCGACATCACATATATCAAGCTCAAACACGGTTGGCTTTATCTGGTGGCTGTCATCGACTGGTACAGCAGATATGTGGTAAGTTGGGAATTATCTGATACTCTGGAAATCGATTTTGTGCTTAGAACTACCGAGCGAGCGTTGGCGAAGATAAAACCGGAGATCTTTAACAGTGACCAAGGTAGTCATTTTACCAGTCCTAAATACACTGCTTTGATATTGGGCGCAGGTGTAAAGTTAAGTATGGATGGACGTGGGCGAGCACTAGATAATGTTTTCACCGAAAGGCTCTGGCGTTCCTTAAAATATGAGTGTGTTTATTTAGCACAATTTGAGAACCCCAAAGAAGCAAAGCTAGGGATTGGTGAGTATTTCGATTTCTACAATAATACTCGACCTCATCAGGCTTTGAAATATCAGACACCGGCTCAGGTTTATTTCAATACCGTGACACCAGTAATTATGTTAAAGAGCTAAAAAGAGTTACTAGCTATTTAACATTATTAGTTCTATAGAAAGGACTGTATCACTCCTTAACCAAGCTTTTATTTTTGTCTTGACAAACTGGGTCATTTCACTTCGAGCCAACTGAAGCGCGGCGCATCCTGGACAAAGTGCGGTTTACTTATACACCTAAACATGGCAGTTGGCTGAATATGGCCGAGATTGAGATTAGCGTATTTGAGCGAACCTGTTTGTCGCGCCGGTTGTCTAGCCGTGCCGAACTGGAGCAAGAAGTCGCAGCACTCGAAGCTGAACGCAACGCTGCCCACGCCACTATTAGTTGGCAATTCAGTTGTGAAGATGCTCGCGCCAAATTGCATCGGCTCTATCCTAAACTTGCTCAAGTTAATGAACCATTATTACTGTAAAGACTTATTGCACAGTCTACTGAGTAATTACATTATTTTATTAAAATTAGCCACCCTCCAATATTATTCCTGACATATACCCGTAATGTCAGATATATAAACCTATAAATACTTGACAATGTAAGGAAATTATACGCCCGCACTGACGCATTATGCTTGCATGGGGCTGGAAAAGATTTATAGGGCGGGGGGTATCGCTATCATAAGGCGGGAGTGCTGGTGACGGGCTTGTCGCAGCAGGGGGTGCAACTGAGCTATTTCGGGGAAGGAGTAGCGCAAATCGAGCAGCAGGGGCGGTTGATGGTGACGGTGGATAGCCTGAACCGGCGTTACGGACGGAATACGCTACGGCTGGCGTCTGCCGGGATAGGGCAGGAATGGCAGATGAAACGGGGGCGGGTTTCTCCGCCTTACACCACCAGTTGGGAGGATTTGCCGGTAGCCTGGGCGCTTACTTGAGGTGCGCGCTATGATTAAACCAGACTGCCACCCGCTCAAATACTGAAGACCCAATATTAGGGTAATAATTCAGGGTTTTGAATGCAAATGCTCGCTTTTTACCGCATAGCTTGGGGGATACCAGTATTACACCACAAGGTCGAACTTGGATGACCGATGCTACTAACGGGTAGAGGAAGAGGACAGTTGGGTAAACTCGGCTGTTCCTTTTTAGTTTTGGTCAGGTGTTCTGAAGGGAAAATATATCGGAGAATTAGAAAAAGCCGGGGATTAGCCCGACTTTTTCCAAAACCGTACTAGGGATATAACCCTTTGTGAGGGAAGCGCCCATCCGGTAATCTTTTCAAAAGAGAAGCGTCCTATCTACTGATAGGTGAACTTGGGCAATCTTCTGAAAAACCATACCTTGCCCTGTCATGCCTTGCCATGTAGAACCATTGTACTGAAATGAGCTCTGGTTGTCAAGAGGTTTTCACCTTATTTTAATAGTTAATAAGATCACAAATCGTGTAAAATAGAGAGCGGGTGAATTATTGTTTAGCGATTGGATGTGGTACAGCCTTTCTCAAGGCGTTGGGAAAGAATAGGTCAGGGTATATTCAGGCTATTTGCAAGAGGTTGGCATATTTCAATATAACAACAATTTGCGTAACAGGAAGTTACCTCCATCGCTATTCCAACGCAGTTTTCATTTCTCGAAATTGTAGGAATTGCTATGCGTTTTGTGGCAGAGAATGTATAGTGCCGAAATAAAGATTGCTATGCACAGTTGGCGGTATCGCGCCGGGTATATACGCAAAACCACTTGGATTATGTGGTGGTAGCTGAAAACTTTGAAGCAGAGATGGCACAAAGCATAAAGGGTTTGCGGATTATCTAACAACCCCTGGCTTTGCCTCACCTTACCACCGAATTCGAGTGACGGGACTGAATTTGACCGTTTGGTGGGAGAAAAGCAGATCGCCGGCTTGTAAAAATCGGCTGTTTCCCACATTTTTACCTATATCCTCATCAGCATTTACCGAAAATAGCACATTAGAGGCTGACAAAATTGGTTTAAGTACAGTTTTTCGGCAATTGGTAGTGAAGACATAGGTAAAATATGGTGTCAACGCATTTGAGATCCCTACTCAGCGGTTGGCAAATGGACGTACATTGTCTGAATGCCTACACGTCCCGGTCCCACAAAGCGGTTCATAAACAGGTTAAACCCGCCTAGAAACCCGGTCGATAATCGTTGCGAAACGGTGGTCATCTGCACGCTGGCATCCTTGTACAAAAACCCGCCCGGTTCAACATCAATCGCTTCGCCGGGGCGCAACATTACTTCGTACACATTCCCGTAGCCATGCAACAACAGTAACCCCGGTTGTTGAGGTGCAACGAAACGGTCTATCCAGAAGCCTGTGCCACCAAATAGGATATTAGCTACACCTTTAACCCGGAAAAAGCTGTAATCAATGGAACTGGTCGCTGCCAGAAACTGATGCTCCCGTACATGCAGTTCTTCGCCGGGACGGATATGGATCGGGATAATTTCGCCCGCATCATCTCGGCTGAAGGCAATCGAACCCGGTCCGGTGGCTTGAGTTACAAAGATTTGCATCCCTGCCATCATCCGTTTAAGGGCACCTTTTAAGGGCTTGATGTCGATATTTACCTGTGGGTGTTTCCAAAGCAGGATATGATGCTCAAAATAAACCGCATCGCCCGGAGAAAGAGCCACCTCTACTTGCGGCACAATGTTACCGGCTATTCGCACGAGGGTATTGCCCACCCTTGTTTCGCGCATATCCACGCCGTTGGACTGAGTGCCGTTTGTCCATCCCGCATCCTGATGACGGTACATTTGATAACCGAAAGGGTCGGGCGCGCCTCCCTGTGGTGGGTAACCACCCGGTGAATCTAGATAATCTCCGCCACAGCGGCAAAAGCTCGTATCTAGTGGTTGTAAACGCCCACAAGCCGGGCAATTCTTCAGGTCTGCGGTTGTAAAAAGCATTTTTATTCCTTTCCGGCAAATCATTAAAATTAGATTAATAAGAGAGCTTATTATAAATCGCAGGGTTGAAACCTACAATCCGCAATGGCTATAGCCCCTTGCTTTAGTTGATAGCTAAAATTGTTTTCGCGAAAACAATTTCATGATCTTGATGTCAGGTATTGACAATTTGAGCGATTTTATGGTAAAACTAATAGAAATCACTCAAATTCTATATATCGCACAGGAGAATATGTTTTGAATAGCGGGAAATTGCTTAAGACCGCCGAAGTAGCCGAAAGGTTAGGGGTGGATACCGGAACAGTAGCGCGCTACATCCGCGAGGGGATTCTGCCTGCCACCGCTACAGCTGGTGGTCATTACAGGGTCAGCGATGCCGATTTGACGGCGTTTATCGCCAGCGCGGGGCGTGCCAAAACCGAGGGGGCAATTATAATCGCCCTTGCCAATCAAAAGGGTGGAGTGGGCAAGACCACTGCCACCGCCAATCTGGGCGTGCTTTTATGGCAGATGAACTTGAAGGTTTTGCTGGTCGATCTCGATCCACAAGGGCATCTCACCTTCACGCTGGGACATGACCCCGATACGCTCCCGCTCACCATTTACGATGCGATGGCGGGCGAACGCGAATTCGATATAACAAAGGTTATTCTAAAAACCTCTTTCGGGCCCGACCTCGCCCCCAACAATATTGTCGCCTCAAACTCAGACCGCGAGTTATCCAGCAAGCCTACATGGGGTACACGCCTTTCGAATGTGCTGAAAAAGGTTCGTCAGAATTACGACTATATTTTGCTGGACAGCGGACCGAGCTTGAACAGCCTGACAGTGAATGCGCTGTATGCAGCCGACTATGTGGTGATTCCAACCCAACTGGAAATGCTCTCGGTAAAAGGCTTGCAACTTCTATTAGAAAGGATTGACGAGGCACGCGCCGAAGCCAATCCGCGTTTGCAAATCGCCGGAGCGGTGGCAATGATGGTGCAGCAGAATAACGCGGCGCGCACCATGGGCGAGGCTTTGCGGCAAGCATTGGGACAACGCGGTATCCGCTCTTTCAATACGGTGGTCAAACGCAGCGTGCAGTTTGCGGAAGCAGCGAACCAACGCACAGTGGTGGCTGCCATCTCGCCCCGCAGTGAGCAGACCGAAACTTTCCGGCAATTGCTGAACGAAATTTTACAGGTAGTGGGCGGCAACGGGCTGGACAAAATTGAGATGCTCGATTCAGGGCGCAAGGAACGTGGAGAGGAAGCATAATTCATGGCGCGTAAGCAAAAAGCAATCTCGCTGGATTTTCTCAGCCGGGGCAGCGAAATCAAATCCGGTATGTTTGAGGCGGCTTCCAACGAAATTGAGCAGGCGCAAGCGGTTGAAATCGAGCGTTTGCTGGATAATCCCTATCAGCCCCGCCTGACTGTCAACCCCGATGCGCTGGAAGAACTGGTGAGCGTTATACAGTCGCAGGGGTTTTTAGGTGCGTTGGTGGCGCGTCCGCATCCCGAACGGGCAGGCTATTTCCAGCTTGCGGCAGGACATCGGCGGCGCGAAGCCTCCCGAAAAGCAAACCTGAAAAGAATCCCGGTGGTGATAAAAGAGTTGCTGGATGAGGAGATGGTCGCGATCGCCATAACTGAGAACATTCAGCGCGAAGACCTGACCCCTCTAGAAGAAGGGCGCATCTTTGCAGTGATGAGCGAAAAGCTCGGCTTTACCCACGAGCAGATAGCCCGCGCCATCGGCAAAGCCAGAGGCTACGTGGAAAACAGGTTGCGCCTGATCCGCGCCCCCGAGGATGTGCAAGCGTTGGCGCAGGCAAAGCCTGATTCGCTCAGGGCGGTATCAACGCTGGTGAAAATCGAGGATGAGGGGCAACGCTCCGACCTAATCGAGGGCTTGCTACAGGGCAAACTCACCGCCGACGATATTACCGCCATCCGGCGCGAAAGTTCGCCTCCTCGCCGCTTGCGCGAGAAAAGAGAGCCGCTTCAACCGAATATTAAAGGACTTCAAACGGCGGTGCGCGGTCTGCACCAGTACACCGAGAAGCTGGCGCAACGTGAAACAATCGGGGCAGAGGAGCGCGAGGCTTTGCAAGAGCTTTTCAAGCTGGTAGAATCGCTGCGAGCACACTTCGAAAACGGCAAGTAATTGTTTTCGCGAAAACAATTTCAATGAACCGTAATCATTTTGATTACGGTTGGAGGCATAGATTATGGGTAAGGACATAGAAAACTTTGGGGTGGTTATCAGGCGCATTTGGCATCGCAACGAGTGGTTTTATAGCGTGGTGGATGTGGTGGGCGTGTTGGCAGACTCCGGTAACCCGCGCCAATACTGGTCTAATCTCAAAAAGCGCATAAAAGACGAGGGTTTTAACGAAGCGATGACGCAACTGGAGCCACTACGCCTTAAATCTACTGATGGCAAGTTGCGTGAAACCGATTGCGCCAGTCGCGAAACCGTTTTGCGCCTTATCCAGTCCATACCCTCGCCCAAAGCCGAACCTTTCAAGCTATGGCTGGCAAAAGTTGGTAACGAGCGTTATTCAGAGCTGGAATATCCGGAACTGGCACTCAAACGCGTGCGCGATAACTACCGTCGCAAAGGCTACAGCGATGAGTGGATTGAGCAACGCGTGCGGGCAGATATGGTACGCAACGAGTTGACTGACGAATGGAAGTTTCGAGGCGCGCAAGGCACTCAATTCGCTATTCTGACAGACCTGATAAATGACGGCACTTTTGAAATGACGGTACAGGTGCATAAAAATTACAAGGCGCTACCCGAACGCGCCAACCTGCGCGACCACATGAGTCCTATCGAACTGGCTTTGATTTCACTGGGGGAAGCCACCGCAGTTACCCTGCACCGGGATCGTGATAGCATGGGCTTTAACGCTTTGAAGCAGGATACCGAAGAAGCGGGGCAAGCGGCAGGCGAAGCGCGCAAAACCATCGAGAAAAAGCTGGGTCGCCCGGCTGTCAGTCGCGAAAACTATCTGCGCCAGCCCGAAAACCCTGAACGCCGCCAACTCTCTTTCTTTGATGAGGATGAGGGGAAATAGCTGTAATTGTTTTCGCGAAAACAATTACAATAAACCGTAATCAATAGTTTGTCAAGACATGAGATTCGTGTCCAGTCCACTTATCCCGCCGGACCCAACTTATCCCAAATACCTAAAAGCTACACCACTTGCTTAATTAACACTAACTTGACATAACATATGATAAGGCACTACATTGCAGCCTATATTGTTACACTAATCAGCCTTTTGGGTTTAATGGTAACTTGGTGGAGGTAAAACTTTCAGAGGTCAAGAACAACTGAGGTTATTTCGGCTTCCTTCAAGCCTACGCTTGGCATAAGGACCACCTTAGCAAGGTTTACCAATGGTTGCCAAAGTTTCCCAGAAAGATGCTAATAGGAGAGTAATTTCCAACGCAGGTTTTAGTAATTAAGAAGCGGGGGTAGAACTATTTGTTCGTCTGTTTGAAAATCATCGAAACCTTCTCTTCATAAGCCCATTGCCCTTTGCTATCTCGTATCCAGCCTATGGTCGATCCTGTTTTCCTAAATAAATCCCTACCGATTCAGTCTGTATAGCTTGCTACTCCGGGAGGGTAAAGCCCTCCCGGTCTATTAGATATTACCAGTCGAAATAAATCACAGGACGACGATTTCGACGGCGACGACGCAATGGCCACAGCAGTAGTCCCAGAATTCTTTTTATCAGGCTGAGCACTGCCAACACTACCGTAATAACCACTAACAGCAGTAACCAACCAATAGGACTATCGAATAATGGTTTTAAGGCTTCCACGATACGGGGCATGTTCTCAATAATCCGGGAGATGATTTCCATATCAAGCCTCTTTCTATGTTATAAGGGTTAGAGAGGCGGCTCAGTGCTCGCCCCGGCAATGCTTATTCCCACTGGTTGGATGACTTTGGTTACGCTCCTATCTTAGGGTAGTTGCACAAAAAATAGGTCGATTGGAGATAAAAATATCCACCGCTTTTATCGGCGACGGAAAGTGTCGGTAAAAGTTTGAATATTGAAGAACAAAACGCTTTCAGTTTGCTACAGCGCTGGAGAAACGGCGGCACCGCCTCTTTCAGCCAAAGCGCTGCCGTCGCCTTCTTCCACCTAGGCTATGCTGAAGAGGTAGCCTAAAACCTCTTCGGGAATATCTCAGGCTGAAAAGTCACGGTTAATTTCCTCCAAAGCTCTGGCGAAATTCTTAAAATCGTTTTCAATTTGTAACAATTCAGCCAGGGTCAGTTGACGAGGCTGGTAGACTAATAAAATGACATTAGAAGAGCAATTAGCCCAACTTCAAAACGATTACGCCCAACTTGAAGCTAAAGCCGCTTCACAGGCAGCTTTGATTGCCCAACTGATAGAACGTATTCAAACCCTTGAAGCCCGGCTCTCTCAAGATAGCCATAATTCTTCCAAACCGCCTTCTTCCGACGGGTTTAAGCGCTCGCCCAAAAAACGCAGCTTGCGCAAATCCAGCGGTAAGAAACCGGGTGGTCAACCTGGTCACGAGGGTCAGGCTCTTAAACAAAGCGAAAACCCGGATACAGTGATTGCGCATCTGCCCACCACCTGTGAAAAGTGCCAGACTGACTTAACCAAAGAAGCAGCGCTACCTCACTTCGAGCCTCGTCAGGTTTTTGAGCTGCCTACTCAACTCAAACTGCACGTCACCGAACACCGCACTTACAGCAAAAAGTGTCCTACTTGTCAGACTGTTACCAAAGCCAAATTCCCGCAGTCCGTCAAGAATTGGGTGCAATACGGACCTGGGTTTCGGGCTCTGGCAGTTTACCTGATCACTTATCAACTGCTGCCTTATGCCCGGGTGTGCGAGCTACTTAATGAAATCTACAGCGAAAGTCTTTCACCCGGCAGTTTGGTCAATATGATAGCGGAGTGCTACGAGCAATTGGCTGAGCCAGAAAAAACCATCAAGACAGCGCTTACCCAGGTCAAAGTGTTACATTGCGATGAAACCGGGTTGTACGTAGAAGGCAAGCGCCACTGGTTGCACGTAGCCAGCACACCACATTTAACCCACTATGCTCACCATTTACGGCGAGGTAGTAAAGCCACAGACGAGATTGGGATTTTACCGGCTTTCCAGGGCGCAGCGATCCACGATGGTTGGTCTAACTATCTGCGCTATGCCTGTACCCACGGTCTGTGTAACGCCCATCATCTCAGGGAACTTGCTTTTGTCTACGAACAACTCAAGCAGGCGTGGGCGGCTGAGTTCACCACCCTTCTTGTGGACTTGAAAGAAGAAGTGGAAGTCGCCAGGGCTAGGTCTGAAACCAGTTTAAGCAGTGCACGGTTAGCGCATTTCGAAGAGCGCTACCAGCAATTGATCGCACAGGGTCTGGCAGCTAATCCTCCTCCCCAGGGTGGTTGGCCTTGTGGAAAACGGGGCAAGCCCCGGCAGAGCAAGCCTAAGAACTTACTGGATCGGCTGGATAAACAGCGTCATCAAGTGCTGCTGTTTGCCTACCGTTTTGATGTGCCTTTTGATAACAATCTGGCCGAGCGTGATATTCGGATGGTTAAAGTGCAACAAAAGGTTTCAGGTTGTTTTCGCAGCCAGGAAGGTGCCAGCTTCTTTTGTCGGATAAGAGGCTACCTTTCCACCATGAAAAAGCAAGGTGAAAACTTGTTGGTTGCGCTCCTTGACACTTTTTGTGGGCAACCTCCCCTTCCCAAGCTTTTGGTCTGAACTGTTACTTCAATTTTACTGAAATCGAGATAATTACTTCCTGCCGAGAAAATGAAGCTATCAATCCGCCGGTTCCAATCATGAACAGTTGCTATCAACAGTAAAAGCTTCTGGTTTTCGAGCTCAAGCTGATTCTTAAGGTTGAGTTGAGCGTGCTGACGACCTTCCAAGTCTTTAAGTCGGTGCGCCAGACCTAAAACCAAAGTAGTAGCATCGGCAGCGCAGCGGGTTAAATGTGTGGTTATAGAACTGGCGGTGCCATACTGACCTGCCAGTTTTGACCCCTTTTTAATATCCTCCAGTTCCCTAGCCATAATAGCCAGCGACCCTTTGATAAGCCAGCGGTCAGAAAGACTTGCTACCAATTCCCTTGCATTACCGGTAGGTTCAACCACTTGGCATTTTTGGGATTTCAGAAACCCGGTTAGGTAAAGGTAGGACAGGGTTCCGGGTATAAGGAAGCCGATCAGAAAGAAATTAGCCAATACCCATTCCATAAAATTGCCTCTCAGCCTGTAAGTGATATTGAAAAACCGCCATGTAGATCCGACCGTGTTAAATTTGGTTACGGTATTATCTTAGGGTAGTCTTACAAAAATCAGTTTATTTACAGCTAAAAAAAATCCGTTGCGGTATATTGCAACGGAAAGTGTCGGTAAAAATTTGAATTTAGAAGGGCACAACTATTTCATATTGAGTCAGATAGGAGAGGCAGGGCAACTTGCCACATTCGGCAAGCTGTGTCCGTTCCGTACAGTGCAGGGAAATTAGCCGGTCGGTTCAGCACCTTTGCTACCTTGCGTCAGCCCGCTATTCTCTAGCCCATTTGCTCGTATTGTCCATGATCTTTATTAGGAAAGTGTGTCAGCGAATCAGAGATCAAAGGGCGCGAAAGGTGATGACAACACCAACCGAAAACCAAAATTGTTGTTACCGACGTTCGGAATGAAGCGGTAGCGGTATGCACAGGATGCAAGATCAGGATCGTAGTTGTAAGACCCGCCCCGCAACACTCGCCTCTTTCCGCTTTCGTCCACTGCCGTTTGCTTCGGATTATCGTACTTGTTCTGGCACCATTCCCACAGGTTGCCGCTCAAGTCCAGCGCCCCGCTTTCCGCCGCCCCCTGCGGGTACATTCCCACTGCTGTTACTCGGTTCAAACCCGCTTCATCTGTATTGGCGTAGCCCACTTGCCACTCACCCCACGGGTATAGCCGTTTCTGACTGCCCCCTTGCGCCGCCCACTGCCATTCCCACTCCGTTGGCAACCGTACCTGCGCGTTATTGCCCACTATTAACTGCTTACCTCCACCGTCCGAATTCGGAAATTGCCAGCCCTGCATTTGCCGATTCAACCACCGCCCGAAGGCTACCGCCTGATACCACGATATTCTGTCTCGCGGCATGCTCACCCCCTTTTGATTTTGCTCGTTCAGCTTTTGCGGTTGGTATTCTTTCGGAAAGCCCTGCCACCACTCCCAGTTGAAGTAGCCGTCTGCCGCTTGCACAAACGCTTCATACTGAGCATAGGTTACCTGATACTGCGCGATGTAGAAGGGTTGCACCTCGAAGGTCTGTTTCTCAATTCCCACCCTGCCGCCCGGCGCAACTGCCAACCATGCAATGTCGGGGAGTCCATTCTCGCGCAAGCCTACCCCGCGCCGGGTATCGCCGATTTCGCTCAAGCGGTCCCCGATTTGCATACGGCGGGCGGTGTTTGTACTGGGCGATGCGATTTCCCGCAGCATCATTTCCCGCTCTATTTCAGGTTCGGGTGTGGCAGTTTTTGGCTCAACCACTTTTATTGCGGGCGCCGGTGGCGCTTCAACCCGCACCTTTTGTACCGGTTCAACCTTTTTAGCCATAACCTTAGGTGGCGGTGTAATAAGCTCGGTTTGTAGAATTTTCGGTGCTGATCCTAGTCCTACTCTCAAGTCTTTAATTACCTCCTCCGCTTGGCTGTAGCGCAACTCCGGATCCTTTTCCAAAAGCTTGCCCACCGCCTTATCCAGCCAAACGGATATTGCCGGGTTCTCCAGACTGGGCGGCAATCGCCTGAATTTGGCGAACAACCTGCCGGTTAACATCTCGTACAGCACTGCCCCCAACGAATACAGATCAGAGGCGGGGGTGAGATAATCCCTGCTCTCTTTCTGTTCCGGCGACATGTAGGGCGGAGTGCCGGGGTGACGATGTCGCTCTCCCACGATAGTCAGCTTGCTCTCGTGCCCCAGTTGGGCTATCCCGAAATCAGCCAGCACCGCCTGCCCCTTCACCCGTAGCAAGATATTGTTAGGTTTAATATCCCGGTGGACAATATCCGCCGGGTGGTTATGCACATCTGCCAGCGCATTACACAATTCGAGGGTAATAGCGCAAGCCCTTTCCACCGATAACCTTCCCTCCCGCTGGAGCAAATCATCTAGTGAACCGCCCTCAATATATTCCAATGCCAGAAAGTAATCCCCGGCTTCATCTTTTTCCAAGCTGTAAACCGTAATAAGATTGGGATTGGCGGTGAAAAACCCGCTGACCTTAGCCTCTCGTTTGAAGCGTTCCAAATAGTGGTCAAAAGCGCCGGAACCGTACTGATTATCCATACTGGTCTCGCCAAACAGCAGGGTTTTGAGCGCCACCGGACGACCTAGAGCAAGGTCGGTGGCTTTCCAAACCAAACCGAAACCGCCCCTGCCGATTTCTTGCTCAACCCGGTACTTATTGAGAATAACCGTCCCCGGAGAAATGAGACCTCCCATCAAAAGACCCCCTCAGTCGCAAAAATAAGCTGCCACGCTTTATCTCAAAATCTACCGGTGTACGTTGTTGTTAATATTACCGGATGGCTTAATAACCTTCAAGCCAACTCAATTTACCTACCCTTTAACCTTAACTTGCCAAATAATTCAATTCCCCTTGCGGCACAACCGCAACTGCCCATTGCGCTTCTCCAATCGCCCAATACCCCGCCGTTCCATCTCGTTTAGCAAGTGGTGCGCCCGTCCCGCACCCACCTTCAAACCCTCTCCAAGCTCAGCGGCGCTAAAACTGCGCTCCCCCTTTAGCCAATTCAACCACTCCCCGTTATCTTGCTCCAACCAGCGAATAGCGCGCTGCACCAATTCCTCAGCCACCTCCGGTCTGAACAAATCCAGTAGCGACTGGTAAAGAGGATCGCCCGCATACAAGCACTCTGGATCACTCTCCTCGCTCACCTTGACCAAACATAAAGTCTGGTGAGGGCTGGTATAACGCAGCCACTCCTGCGCTTCTGCCTCCCACTCTCCCCCTGCCAGCGCCACCACCGTAAAAATATGCGCCAAATGCTGCCCCGCCAAACGCTTGCCCTCATTCAGCGCTTCCTCAATCCCGGTGGCGCTACCCTCAAACAGCAACGACACCAGCAGTCCCAACCCCTCCCCACTGTGCTTACCCGGTGACACCAACTCCAACTTTGAGCCGAAGCGACGACGAGAAAAAGCCCCTACTTTAAGACGGGCATTCTCCCGCAAAGGATGTTGCAGCGTCCCCGCTTCTGCCAACTTCTTATCCAACCGCGCGAAGAAAAGCGTAGCGGCTCGTTCCTGCTCAGTGGATAGCGTACCATCCAGACGGGTGGGCAACCCTGACGCTACTACTACCGGATTGGCGGGGGCATGCTCCTGACACCACAAACGTCCCTCCTCCCGGTACTTCTCCCGACAATTAGTGCAGATTTGTTTTGGGCAGAACTCCTCGGACTGGCAACTACCCGCCAGCAACTTAACCGAAAAGCGACGGTGACACCTACCGCAAGTGAAATAGCTTAGTGGCTGGGAAACAGGTTGGTGCAGCAGACAATAACGCTGTCCGGAGCGCCAACACAACAGACAAAGCGCCGCTCCGCATATCCCACAACGCCCTTCCGCCGCTACCTTCTCCAAATTAGCGTTACAACGTCCGCAACTATCTGCACTTTCAGCCATCGCTTTTCCCCCTCCCCCTGCTAATTATCCTTCTTTGGCAGCCCGGTTATCTGCTCGGTATCCGAATTTGAGGTCAAAGGCTCTACCTTTCCGAGTTTAACCACCCTCACTACCAGCGCCGTAATATTGTCGTGCCCTCCCGCCTTATTGGCGGCATCCACCAACATGCCACTGGCGCTCTGGGCATCCGGACTGCTCGTAACCAACTGCACTATCTCCTCATCACTCAATTCCCGGTAAACCCCATCGGTGCATAACACCAGCCAATCGCCCTCTTCCAAATCTTCTTCAAAGAAATCCGGCTTAATTGTCTCAGCCTTGCCCACCGCTCTGGTAATAACATGACTGTAAGGGGAGAAAGGCGCTTCTGAGATAGAAATCAGTCCTTGCTCCAGTCGCTCGTTCACCAGAGAATGATCCTTGGTCAAGCGATTAAGTCCCCCCTTCCGCAACAGCAGCAGGCGACTATCCCCGACTGAACCAATATACACTCGATTGTGGGCACAATAGGCGGCAACCAGCGTAGTAGCCATCCCCCTAACCTCAAGCTCAGCCTCGCCCCGTACCCTAAGCGCCTGATGTGCCGCCTCGAAAGAAAGTTGCAGACAGGCAGCCGGTTTGATTTCAGCCATCAGCTCGGAGAAGCGTTCAAAGAAAGACTCCACTGCCAAATGGCTGGCAACCGCGCCCCCTCTATTACCGCCCACCCCATCGGCTACCACAAAGAGATAGCCCGGTTCCCACAGCCACCTCCCTTCGCCTGCCTTGAAATAGTCCTGGTTCTCCTCGCGTAACTGCCCTTTATCTGTACAACCGGCATACTCAAGTAGCAACCGGTTATTCTCCTTAGTTTGATCATTCGACATAACGAATGCCGATCCTTTCATTGTGAAAAAACATAACAGAGCCACTGCCCTGCCTCATCATTTTAGCTTGAAAAGGGGAAAGTAAGGGAAAGTGTCACTAAAAATCTTTTCTACAGGGGCTGACTAAGGCACCGCCTTTGAAAAAAAGCGACACTTTTGGCGAAGCAAAACGACAGAAAAACGTCTTAACCCAAAAGCCCTCGGAAAGGCAAGAATGTTGCAAAATGAAGACGTAAGCAAGCAATCAGACAATCAAAGTCAGCAAGGAGCAAAGTAATGCAAAGGCTAATCGAACTAATGGGAAAAATCCCCGAAATATATGGGGCGATGTTGTCCCAACCGATGGGTTGGTTCGTACTGCTGGTGGCAATCACCTTCGGGTTGGCGGTGATGAGCTTGTTGGAGCGCATCTGGGGCGGGCTTAAAAAGCTGTATCTCAGCTACAAGCAGCGCAAGCAGTCAGCACCCGTCAAAGCTTACGATTGGCCCTATCCGGGCAGTGAAATACCCTCTGACGCTAAAGAGTGATAAGCAAGAGTAGTACGAGGGGGCAGCAACCACAAGCTTGCTGTTCCTTGCAGTACCCGTAGCGCTGGGGTGATTGCTGCCTCAATCATTATCAATCCCCGAGAGATCTATATAACGCCTATTGAGTTTTTTCATTACGATAACTGTAACCATCTGACGGTTTTCATCTAAATCCACCCTTCTTATCTTCAAATCCGGCTAGGTTTTTTTCAGAGTGTATAATTATCAATACTCCAACGCAGCAACAGATCGATTCCACATGTCAGCCAAAGGTTTATATATTCGATACTTCAGTAGCTTTAAGTAAATCTGAGCTATAAACTTTATGAAATAGGACCTCTATATGACCCCTCATAAGGAGCTTGGTATTCTGCAAGGCTCTCGAAAACTCCCCAATCTTGCATATAGCAAACAGGTTTTACCGGGTATTGGTTCCAGTGACGACCTGTAGTACCATTACCATCAAAACTGGTTAAAACTAGTACATTAGCAGGAATTGTATTCCCTTTAAGAAATCCTTTCCTTGTCCCATTGATATAGTTATCTACTTTATCGATACAGGTTTGTACTTCTAGTCTTGTTGTGCGAGGGTTTTGGCTAGGGAGGAGTGTAGTGTCTATCCAACTCCGTGGCACAGTAGATGGCGGTATCGCAGTGGGAGTAGGTGGAATTGGAGTTTCCACAGCAGAAGAAGACTTGCTACCTTTGATTTGCTTACCCAACAAGCCCAGCAGGATGTCAAAGGGTTTCTGGTTTTCAGGGTGATATTCAAAACGGGCACGCTCAAACCACTGCATCATGAAAGTTTTGCCGGATTCTGGGTCTAACTCTTTGCGTTCTTCACTTATTGGATACCCAAAGCGTTCCAACCCCCCGTTATCTTGCCAGTATTTGAGGAACCCAAACCGCAGATTATGACCAGTCTCGGTGAAATACCACTGTTGGTCTTTGGAAAAGGTGGGGTCATACAGTTGGGTAGCTTTCTGGAAATCAGGTTCAGTAGTCAACTTGGTGCGATTAATTTCTTTGCCCAACAGACCGGTGAGCACCTCAAATTTAGTGCCAGCATTCTCAGGATGCAGTTCAAGGCGATGCCGCTCAAACCACTGGGTAAGGAAGGTCTTGCCAGTTTCAGGGTCGGTCTCCATTTGAGCGTCGGTGATGGGGTAGCCGTAAGTGGGGAGACCTCCGTTACTGTTCCAGTAATCCAAGAACTTGCCGCTGACGGTATGCTTGGTTTCAGGGAAGAACCGACTGCCTTCGGCTGCCAGTATTGAATTAGATGCGATTAGGAGCAGAAACAGCAAAAACGTCAAGCTACTGCCCCACCGAATATAGTACGTATTGTGCTTCATTGTTTCTTCCCTCCTAAATCAAAGCCACACCTGTATCAGTGCAGTGTGTTAATTTATCAATATTACAATGTGAGTTCAAATTTCTTTCTTACATACCACCTAAATTGATTTTACCCAAAAAGGTAAAGCTGAGATTATCCTTTACCCATATAGAACTCATATTAATAGTTACCTTCCTCATCCCGGTGTGGGTGTCGGCGGGGCTCCTCCGTATCCCGGTGTGGGTGTCGGTGGCGTTCCTCCGTATCCCGGTGTGGGTGTCGGTAACCCCACTGGTATTGAAGCGGTAGTTGCCTTTGAAGTTGGTGCTATTGTTAATACAATAATAGGGACGGGTGTCGGTAACTTAGGTGGAATAGCGGTAGATGTTGGCTCTGGTGCTATTGTTGGAGCCGCTACTGTAGTAATTGGTAATGTGGTGATAGCACTTGTAACGGACAGCATGGCAGTTGCCTTGGTAAGCAAAGTAGGCGTAGCACTATCAATCAGAGTTTGAGTTACGGGAAAAGTGGTTGCTTTAGAAGTTGGCGTAGGGGTAGCGTTTCCCGCGTTTGAGTTCAGCGCCTGCATAGTCATTATCCCAGCTACTATAAGCAGGCTCACTACTGTTACCCCCAACCATCCCGAGAGTATTCGCCTGCGAGTGGGAAGTACCACCTGATATTGCTCGCTAGGAGTAATAGGTTCAGTCCGATCTGGCAGAGGGGGAAATTTATCAGGCACAAGTGCTTTCCTGAAAGCGGTTGCAAAAGCTCCTGCTGTTTGGTAGCGGTTACGCGGTTCTTTCGCCAAAACCTTATCAATAACTGTTTGTAATCCAGATGGTAGCCCGAGTTTGTAAAGTTTAAGCTGGGGAATTGTTGCTTTCGTACGTGCATTTTCCAACTCTCCGTAACTGCGCCCTTCATTTCTGCTACCAAAGGGCAACTTCCCGGTTAGCAACTGAAAGGCAATTACTCCCAAACTGTATATGTCCGTTGCTTTCCCCACTCGCTTGGCATCAAAAAATTGCTCAGGTGCCATATACTCTGGTGTACCTAATTTGATATTGGAGGGTGTCAACTCGTAATTCTCATCATGAGCAATCCCGAAGTCAGCTATTTTGATAGTGTATTGACTATCTAATAGCAGATTGCTCGGTTTTAAATCTCGATGAATATAGCCTTCTTTATGGGCATAATCCAAACCAGCGGCAATTTGCTCTAAATATCCAGCTATTTCATAAGTAGATAAATTCTTGCTTATTCTGCTTGAAAGATCACCATTTTCTGCATATTCCATTACTAGAAAAGGTAATTTTTGCCACTTCCGCTCGTCTATTACTTTCTTGGTGACACTATTTTTCTCCTGAATAGTTGCGCTGAATTCTCCACAATCACTAGCTTTAATAATATGAGGATTGCGGGCAAGATGTGCCAGGATTTTCATTTCCTGTTCAAAGCGATTTTGTTCTCTTGGACCGGGATTAATAAGGAACTTGATAGCATATTTTATTGTTGCCAAGTTTTTGTTTTGATGATGTGCCAACCACACTTCACCCCCTCCACCTCTGCCCAACCGTTCTTCAAGGATGTATTTATCAATTTGATAGCCCGTTTGCAGTTCTTTTACAACGGTGTATGTGTTACTCATGCTTTTTATTCAACTCCAAATCCTGCTTGACAAAAGCAAAGGTTCTCCCATTCGGGGATAAATAGCAAAACATCTTAGCAATTTCCTCTGTAGCAATAGCTATCATAGTGGTACCAAATATCTGGACCAAATATAATTTGAAAGCCCCTCTTATCAGCATTAACCTGACAAAGTTTATCGCCAATGTGAATTGTCGAATCATATACATAACCATGTTTACCGACTGGTCTTTGTAATGTACCAACTTCTTTATCGTTAATAGTCAAACTGGTGCCACTTGATGAGGAAAACCACACTTTATCTGCATTAAACATTGCTACCCCACACCCGTTCGGGTTTTCTTCTACACGAATTCGTTGGATTTTAAAATAATATGTATCAAGCTGAACTTGAGTGTAAGTAGCCATTCCATCGGAAGAAACTCCTCGAGCAAATATGCCAGAGCCAGCGGAAATAATCTCTTGTGGACGTAAGGGTCCCACGATAAATGTGGGAAGCGGCGTTACAGTCGGAGGTACTGCTGATGGATTAGGAGTTGGAGTTTCCACAGCAATAGAATTGCTACCTTTGATTTGCTTACCCAACAAGCCCAGCAGGATGTCATAGGGTTTCTGGTTTTCAGGGTGATATTCAAAACGGGCGCGCTCAAACCACTGCATCATGAAAGGTTTACCGGTCTCCGGGTCTAACTCTCTGCGATATTCACTTATTGGGTAGCCAAAGCGTTCCAACCCCCCGTTATCTTGCCAGTATTTGAGAAAACCAAATCCCAGATTATGTCCAGTCTCGGTGAAATACCACTGCTGGTCTTTGGAAAAAGCGGGGTCATACAGTTGGGTAGCTTTCTGGAAACCCGGTTCAGTAGCTAACTTGGTGCGATTAATTTCTTTGCCCAACAGACCGGTGAGCACTTCGAATTTGGTGCCGGCATTCTCAGGATGTAGCTCAAGCCTGTGTCGTTCAAACCATTGGGTTAGGAAAGTCTTGCCGGTTTCAGGATCAGTCTCCATCTGAGCGTCAGTGATAGGGTAGCCGAAAGTGGGTAGCCCACCGTTATTGTTCCAATACTCGAGGAACTTACCGCTGACGGTATGCTTGGTTTCAGGGAAGAACTGACTGCCCTCGGCTGCCAGCGTTGAATTAGAAATGACCATACTCAGGCTCAGTGTTAGCAAAAGCATCAAGCTACTACCCCACCGAATATAGTACGTATTGTGCTTCATCGTTTCTTCTCACTTTTTCCTATGCACGCTACCGTAGTAAATATAAAAAGTTTGGTCTGGAAACTTACGGAATACTTGAAACCAACTCTACATTTTTGATTCGAATTGAACGCAATTTACTACAAAACTGTAAAGCTAAACTACTGTGAATTCCCTCTAGTTTGCACCCAAAAATTAAGGATTTTGGCAAGTTTTATATAACCATAAAGTAGCATTATTTCCACCAAGTACCGAATCATTAGGACCATATTTAAGGCCATCTTTGTCAACACTTATTACAGGGTATTGAACAATATAATTTGCCGGAAGTTTTTTTACTATAGCTGAAGTTGCATAGTCAGGAAGACAATACCAATTACCCGTACCAAAAATTGTATTAAGCTGGGATTGGATAGGAGTTTGTGCAACGGAGGCTGGCACAGGTGGCGGCAGGTAGGGGCACTCACTTTTTGGTAATATTCGTTGTAGAAAAGCGGTTGCTCCTGCAGTTGTAACAGTTGTGTCTCCTTCTTTATAACTTCCAGTCCACATATCTATGTAACTTAAAGGGGCGCGAACTTTAAAACCAGCTTCAAGTCTTCGCACCCCTACTCCATTTAATCTATCGGGAAAACAAAACCAGTTACCTGCTCCAAATAAAGTGTCCAAGTCGGATTTGTTTAGATTAGGTTGCGGTGTAACAGTTCCCACAGCAGAAGAAGACTTACTACTTTTGATTTGTTTGCCTAACAAGCCCAGCAGGATGTCAAAGGGTTTCTGGTTTTCAGGGTGATATTCAAAACGGGCGCGCTCAAACCACTGCATCATGAAAGTTTTACCGGTCTCCGGATCTACCTCTCTATGCTCCTCAGAAATGGGATACCCAAAGCGTTCCAACCCCCCGTTATCTTGCCAGTATTTGAGGAACCCAAACCGCAGATTATGACTAGTCTCGGTGAAAAACCACTGCTGATCTTTGGAAAAGGTGGGGTCATACAGTTGGGTAGCTTTCTGGAAATCTGGGTCAGTAGCCAACTTGGTGCGATTAATTTCTTTGCCCAACAGACCGGTGAGCACTTCGAATTTAGTGCCGGCATTCTCAGGATGTAGCTCAAGCCTGTGTCGTTCAAACCATTGGGTTAGGAAAGTCTTGCCGGTTTCAGGATCAGTCTCCATCTGAGCGTCAGTGATGGGGTAACCGTAGGTGGCTAGCCCCCCGTTACTGTTCCAGTAATCCAAGAACTTGCCGCTGACGGTATGCCCGGTCTGGGGGAAATACTGGCTTTCCTCTGCTGCTAACGTTGAATTAGCTGTGATTGCGATTAGGAGCAGAAACAGCAAAAGCGTCAAGCTACTGCTCCACCGAATATAGTTTGTATTGTGCTTCATCGTTTCTTCTCACTTTTTCCTATGCACGCTACCGTAGTAAATATAAAAAGTTTGGTCTGGAACTTGCGGAATACTTGAACCCAATTCTATATTCTTGAGTCGAGTTGAATGTAATTTACCTGCAAACTCCAAAACCCCAATACCGTTTTTGAAAAACGAATTAATTGTTAAAGTTGAGAGTATTGCAATCAAAGAACTATGCCAACTCGTTTTGTTAGGATAAGTATTTTGCTGTTATTGCTAACAAATGAATACAAGGGTTTATCGATCCTGCTTCAGTGAAAGATTCATCTAGAACTTGGATCGTTGTTATCGTAGCGCTATTGTATTCGGCAGGGATTTCTATTGTAAGAATGTCCATTCCACCGACATTTCCTACTGAGTCAACTCCTCTCCAACCCTCACGTACTGTGGGGGATGAAATTGTATTTACAGCTTCTGGGTTATTTCGTGACCAATCCCTTATGTTCATCCCTAATACTAATGGTACTAAAACATTCTTGCCACTAGAGAAATTAAGAGAAATTGATCCTATTTTTTTACCCTCATATATTTTCAAAGCCCATCCTGCCTGTAAAAGAACAAAAATGCTTTGTGCGCGTGTAATATTTGCTTCAACTGTAATCAAAGTTGGATAATTAGGGTGATCTGAATTTTGAGTAGCTACTGACCAACCTGTTTCAAAGGGAATATTTAACATTGAATGCACGCCAGGCGGAAGCCCGAGATTTGTCTCAGGCGAGGAGAACTGCGAATTAGATTGGAGAGAAATAATTTTCGTAGAATTGCTACCTTTGATTTGCTTCCCCAGCAAGCCCAGCAGGATGTCATAAGGTTTCTGGTTTTCAGGGTGATATTCAAAACGGGCGCGCTCAAACCACTGCATCATAAAAGTTTTACCGGTCTCCGGGTCTAACTCTCTGCGATATTCACTTATTGGATAGCCAAAACGCTCCAACCCCCCGTTATCTTGCCAGTATTTGAGAAAACCAAATCCCAGATTATGTCCAGTCTCGGTGAAATACCACTGCTGGTCTTTGGAAAAAGCGGGGTCATACAGTTGGGTAGCTTTCTGGAAACCCGGTTCAGTAGTCAACTTGGTGCGATTAATTTCTTTGCCCAGCAGCCCTGCCAGCACCTCGTATTTTGTGCCCGCGTTTTCAGGGTGCAACTCAAGCCTGTGCCGTTCAAACCACTGGGTGAGGAAGGTTTTGCCTGTCTCAGGGTCGGTCTCCATCTGCGCATCCGTGATGGGGTAGCCATAGGTGGCTAGCCCACCGTTATTGTTCCAATAATCCAGAAATTTCCCGCTTACAGTATGCCCGGTCTCAGGGAAGAACCGGCTGCTCTCGGCTGCCAGCGTTGAAGTTAAGGGGCTATACGCAATACTCAGAACCAATACTAAAACCGTCAATATGCCAAATCCCCTCAACCTTCTTCGCATATTCATAACTCTCCTCCTGCTTTGTAGCAACCGAAATTTCACCATGTTTCATAACCAACGAACAAATCCCAAAAAGCCATTTATATGGCAATAACTTCAGAAATGGTTAGCGATCAATATCGGATTTCCAGACCACCCCTTCTATTGAAGCCAGTTTGTCTACTTGGATTAAAACGTAGCGCCGGGGCGAATTGCCTCTGCGCTCGTCCTCAAATATGATATCAGTTTGCTGCATCCCTCAACATTATGCTTTTATCTCCATCCCCGGAGGCAAGGAATTTGCCGTCTGGACTGAAGGCTACTGAATTTACTCCATTAGAATGACCCTTAAAGGTGTTGATTAGGTTGCCGCTAGTCACATCCCACAACTTGATTGAGTTATCTTCACTACCGGAAACCAGAGTTTTACTGTCAGGGCTAAAGGCTACCGAAGTGACACTGCCCGTATGACTCTTAAGGGTGTTAATTAGGTTGCCCGAAGTGGCATTCCACAACTTGATGGAGTTATCCCCACTCCCAGAGGCAAGAGTTTTGCCGTCGGGGCTGAAGGCTACCGAACTGACATAGAAAGAATGCCCGGAGAGTGTGTTGAGTTCCTGCCCTGTATTCACATCCCAGAGCTTGATGGAGTTATCCCCACTCCCGGAGGCGAGAGATTTGCCGTCGGGGCTGAAGGCTACCGATAGGACAAGGGAAGAATGCCCTGTAAGAGTGGAAAGTTGCTTGCCGGAAGCGACATTCCATAGTTTGATGCTGGCATCCCCACTCCCGGAGGCGAGAGATTTGCCGTCGGGGCTGAAGGCTATCGAATAGACAGAGCCAGAATGTCCGGAGAGAGTGCGGAGTTCCTTACCGGAAGTGGTATCCCACAGCTTGATGGAGTTTTCTGGATACCCACTTCCGGAGGCGAGAGTTTTGCCGTCGGGGCTGAAGGCTACCGAATTGACAGAGGAAGAATGCCCGCTGAGGGTGCGCAGTTCCTTACCCGTGGCGGCATCCCACAGCTTGATGGTGGCATCTTTACTTCCAGATGCAAGCATCTTACTATCAGGGCTGAAGGCTACTGAATTGACACCATCCGTATGCCCCGTCAACGTATTAAGTATCTTAAAAGAAGCGCTTGGAGCAATTGGCGCGGTTGTTGGGGCAGCCGTTTTGATGGTAGGGCTGGGAGCAACAGTGGTAGGGGTGGGACTAGGAAGCGAAGTAGCCGTGGAGTTTGGAATTGGGGTAGGAGTAGCAACAGCGGTGGTAGCAATAATTGTAGCTGCCGCCGTTGTAGTGGTAGGAACAATTGTGGTAGCAAAAGTAGCGGGTAGTGTAGCAGTTACCCCAGAAATTGGCGTAGGAGTAACCTTTTCACCGCCTATGTTCAGCGCTATCAAGGCTGCAATCACTATTACCACAAACAAACCACCTGCCACCAACCAGCCTAGTGTCTTTCTGAAAACATTCCTGTCTTCTTTTGGGGAAGGAGAACTCGTTCTTGAATTGGAAGGATAAGCAGGGGTGTTGCTGATACTGGGAGTTAAGAGTTGGGTGGGTTCAACCTGACGTAAAATCTCTTCCGGAGTGATTCTTCCCTGCCGCGCCCGCTCCAAATGCTGGAGCATCAACCCCGCGTCGTTGTAGCGAGCTTGTGGATTCTCCTGCAATGCCTTTATTATAATTGCATCTAGCGCAGGGGTAATGGATGGGTTAAGTTTGCTTGGCGGCAATATCTGCCTTTTTTTGAAAATCTGCCCGGTTGCCATCTCATATATAATCAAACCGAGCGCGTACAAATCTGAGGCAGGGGTCAGGTAATCGGTTGTTTTGGCTTGCTCCGGCGACATGTAAACAGGAGTTCCGGGGTGTGGATTGCCAGATTTAGTACGTAATGACTCGTGACCTATCTGGGCAATACCAAAATCGGTGATCTTAGCTTGCCCTTGCTTGGTCAGTAAAATATTCTCCGGTTTCAAATCCCGGTGTACTACATCAAGATGATGATTATGAATTGCCTGCAATCCATTGCAAATCTGACTAGCGACCCGATATATCAGCTCAAGCGGTAAAAGCTTTCCTTGCTGGGCTTCCAGCAAACCACGCAGAGAACCGTTATCTACATACTGTAATACGAGATAATCCGAACTACCCTCTGTACCCAATTCGTAAACAATCACAACATTAGGATTATTTTCAAAAGCGCGGGTGATACGTGCTTCCTTTTCAAAACGCTCACGAAAAATGGGATAATCTGCCGGGTTTTTCAAGTTTTTTGGTGCCAGTTCCTTTATTGCCACTGCTCCCAAGGCAGAGTCAGCCAAATAAACCGCGCCATAACCGCCCTGCCCTATTTTCCTAATTATCTTGTACTTACCTAGAATCAGTTCACCCGGTTGTCGTTCCGCCATAATTGCTTCGCAAGCCTCCTTATATTTAGCCCTCAACCCGACTGCGCCAGTGTCCCAACTTGTCCAGATAAGCGGGGCTGGCTCCCGGTTTTACCTTCGCCACAATCTCCTCGAAATCCTCCGAAGTAGCCGGTCTCACCTTCAGGGTGTACTGCTCCACCGCCGCTTTGCCCTTGTCCACCGCACTCGACAGCCCCGGGTTCATCTCCCGAATAATCTGACCGGTCACCCTCCCGCAGAACTGTTCAATCTCCCTGCCGCTAAACCCCTCCAACTTCCCCCCAATCTCCCGATAACTCACTCCCCCTGCCAGCGGGAAACCCGCCAAATGAATCCTCAGAATCTCCTCCCGTGCTGCCAAGTCGGGCAAGGGCACATAAATCTTGCGCTCGAAGCGGCTCAGGATCGCCTCGTCCATCAGCCAAGGCACATTTGTAGCGCCAATTGTCACCACGAAAGGCGCTCCCTCCCCCTGTTGCGAAAGCCCCTGTAACTCCACCAACAGCGTGGAGAGAATGCGCCGCTCTGCCCCGCTTTCATCCCCACCCCGACTAGGGGTGAGCGATTCCAACTCATCGATGAATACCACTGCCGGAGCCATCTCCCGCGCCACCGTGTACAACTCGGTAATCAGCTTGGAAGATTCCCCAAAGAACTTGGACAGCAGCGCGCTAACCCTCACATTGAAGAAAGTAGCTTCTAGGCTGGAAGAGGTAGCGGCTGCCAAGCGGGATTTGCCGGTGCCGGGAGGACCGTAGAACAGAAAGTTGCGCCAACCCCTCAGCTTTACCCCCACCGGGCGTTTAGCCAGCGCCAGACCATACGCCAACTTAATCTCCTGCTTGGTCTCTTCCAAACCCCCAATATCATCCCAACCGATCTGACTGCGCTCAATCAGGCTCAGAATAGTGGTGCGAAGCTCGTTACTGCCCTCTGCTCCCCCCTTATTCTCTTCTTCGGGTAGGGCAGCCACCCCGGGCTTGCGTTTAGCCAGCGTTTCGGCATAGCTTTGGTACTGCTGGGCAGTCTTCAGCCGCTCCGCCTTGACTGCCTCAGTGCCAAACTTCGCATAGTTAAGATAGTGGGAATGGCACTCCCGGTACGCTACTGCCGCTCTGGGGAAATCCCCGGCTGCTTCCAGCTTCTTAGCCCGCTCCAAAGCCTTCTGGAACAAACCAAAATGCTGCCCGCTCAGATCTACCGGCATACTCTTTCTCCTTGTTCAGTTTCTGGAATGTACCGACTACTCGGTTTCCCGCTGCGACTGGGTGCGCGGCTTTTCTCGCAGCGTCTCAACTTGTTGCTGCCTTCTCGCATTCTCCTGCCGCTCCTGATCGAACTGCTTGAGCAGATCCAGATCATCTCCGCTCAGCTCATCCAACGGATTGGAGGGGGCATTTTGCATTGCCTCATTCAGTTGCAGCCGCTTCTGCCGCTCCAACTCGGATAGCGCCTGTCGGTCATCGAGCGCCTGTCGCATCTGCTCCTGATCGAAGGGAGACTTGATCGCCTCAGTTTGTTTCTGGAGTAGCACCATCTCCATCTGCGAAATATAGGAGCGCACCGTGTTGAGGGCATTGTGCAGGGTGGCGATCTGGCTATCCAACGCCTTGAAATCCTGCACCACCTGCACCCGTTGCCGGTCGGTCAGATTGCGGGCAGGATCGGTCATCAGACTGTGAAAATAGCTCTTCTTACGCTCCAGCGCCGCAATCTGGTCGTTGAGGCGGATCACCTCCAGCGAATTCTTCTCTTTCTCTTTGGTGAGCTGCTTGAGGCTCAGCTTTTGCAGCGCGTCGCGGTTGAGAAATTTATCCAGCAGACCCATCGGTAATCTCCTCTCCGCCCTAATAATCCTTATCCTGATCCTTGCGTTTGAGAATCTGGTTGGCTTCCTGATAATAATCTTCCAGCCCGGAAGCATCCCCCGCCTCCTTGACGGCACGGGCAGCGTCCATCTGGCGCACTATCTCCAGCACATCCTCTTCCTCGTTACTGTAACTGTCGAGGCTGAGACCGGTATTCTCCATCCGCTTGATCACCCCATCGAGCTTATCGAAATTGAACTCACCCTCGGCGGTAATCTGGGCGATCTGGTTGTAGAGTTCGGTTTCCCCCAACTTCTTGAGAATGTCTGAGACCACCGAGCGGCTCATTCCCGCCTGACGCTCCTTGAACTGGATCAGCCCGTTGATGAAGCGGATCTGGTGGGAGGTGAACTTGAGCATGCCATCCTGATTATTGATATCCGCATCGAGTTGCTTCATCTTGCGGGCAGCGATGACCTTGAGTTGCTGGCTGGAGGCATCGGCGCCTTCCTTGAAAGCCTGCTGTTTTTGCTTGTCGAGGTCTTTGATCTTGGTCACGGTGCGCTTTTCGTCCTGTTCGAGCTTAATTTTGGCGAGGCGGAGGTCATCGAGGGCGACCTTGTCGAGGGACTTGCCTTTGAGCAGGGACTTGAAGTTATCGGCGATATTCAT